>CAIXWQ010001302.1 GCA_903923175.1 uncultured delta proteobacterium
CCCCTGCGGCGCGTCGACGGCTCGCTCGAGTGCCATCCGACCTACGCGGTGTGGGAGATCACGCTCCGCTGCGATCAGGCCTGCCGCTTCTGCGGCACGCGCGCGGGCCGTCCGCGCTCCGACGAGCTGACCACCGCGGAGGCGCTCGACGTGGTCGCGCAGCTCGCCGACCTCGGCGTGCGCGAGATCGCCCTGCACGGCGGCGAGTGCTACCTGCGCGCCGACTGGCTCGAGATCGTGCGCGCCATCCACGCGCGCGGCGTCGACTGCACGATGGTCACCGGCGGGCGCGGCCTGACCCCCGAGATCGCGCGCGCCGCCAAGGCCGCGGGGCTGCACGCGGCGAGCGTGTCGATCGACGGCCTCGAGGCGACGCACGACGAGCTGCGCGGGCTGCACGGGAGCCGCGCCGCCGCGATGCGCGCGCTGCGCAACTTGCACGACGCCGGCGTGAAGATCGGCTGCAACACGCAGCTCAACCAGCGCAACTTCCGCGAGCTCCCCGCGCTCGCCGAGGATCTCTCGAAGTTCCCGATCTACGGCTGGCAGGTGCAGCTGATGGTCCCGATGGGGCGCGCGGCCGACGCGCCGGGGCTCTGGCTGCAGCCGTACGATCTCCTCTCGCTGATCCCGCTGCTCGCGCAGACGCGCGCCCGCTGCGACGCGCTCGGCATCCGCCTGTGGCCTGGCGACAACGTCGGCTACTTCGGCCCCTTCGAGCACGTGATCCGCGGCGGGCGCACCCACGGCGCGCACCCGGGCGGCTGCGGCGGCGGCATCATCACCATGGGCATCGAGGCGCACGGCGACGTGAAGGGGTGCTCGGCGATGTCGTCCGACGGCTTCATCGCGGGCAACGTCCGCGACCGGAGGCTCGCCGAGCTGTGGGAGCACGCCCCCGAGCTCCGCTACGCGCGCGACTTCCAGGTCGACGATCTCTGGGGCTTCTGCCGCTCCTGCTACTACGCGGAGATCTGCAAAGGCGGCTGCATGTGGACGTCGTCGTCGCTGCTCGGCAGGCGCGGCAACAACCCCTACTGCCACCACCGCGCGCTCGAGCTGCTCACCGCCGGCAAGCGCGAGAAGCTCGTGATGGTGCGCGCGGCCGCAGGGCTGATCCGCGACCGCGCGCTCTTCGAAGTGGAGCTCGAGGACGCGCCCGCCGAGTGGATCGCCACGCTCCCGCCGAACGGGCTCCCGTCCCGTCCGTCGGCGGGCGTCACGAGCGTGCCCGGCACGTAGCGCGCGAGCGTCAGCCTGCGCCGGTGTCGGGCGGCGGTCCGTACGCGCCCGCGGGGAGCGTGTCGGTCGGCGTGTCGCTCTTCGAATCGGTCGTCGTCGTGTCGGCGCCGCCGGTGTCGGGCGGGGGGCCGTAGGCCGCGACGGCGCCGCTGTCGCTGGTGTCGGTGGTGGTCGAGTCGATCAGCCCCGTGTCGGGCGGCGGTCCGTAGGCGGCGACGGGGCCGGTGTCGCCCGTGTCGACCGTCGCGTCGAGCGTCGGGGTCGGCGTGTCGGAGCTCGAGGAGCAGCCGGCGAGCGCGACGCCGAGGCCGATGATCACGGCGCTCGCGAGCGGGCGCGCGCTCGACACGGCGCCCGCGCCGGCGTCCACGGCGGTGCCGCAGAAGGGGCAGCGCGCGTCGCGCGACTTCACGTGGCGATGGCAGCTCGGGCAGAGAGCGAGGCTCATGGAAGACCTCCCGGTCGCCGAAAGAGCACGGCGAGAAGCGGACAAAAAGGTCCCGCTCGCCGTCGCGGCCGTCAAGCCGCGGCCACGCGAAAATCCTGCCGAAAAGCGCGCTCCAGGCCCCGCGTCGAGCGGTGGATCAGAGACAGAGATAGTAGCCGGGGAGCGTGCCCGTGCTCTGGCGGCACGTGCGGCCCATGGGGCACACGTTCGGCAGCGACGGGTTGCAGAGGACGATGCGGTTGTTGGCCGTCGTGCACTGCGCCGCGGCCTGGCAGCTCGACGCGGTGACGAGCGAGGTCGTCCCCATGCCGGCCATGTTCAGGGTGCCGCAGCACACCGTGCCCGGCGAGCCGGCGCAGCTGGCGGTGTCGTCGCAGCCGAGATCGACGCCGGTGCACGTGCCCGACTGGCACGCGTAGCTCCTGCTCCCCGACGCGTTGGTCGTGATGCAGCAGTGCTGGCCGCCGCCGCAGGTGGTGCCGCCCGCGGGCGAGGCGCTGCACTGCACCAGGTTGTCGACCGCGGGCGCGTCGGTCGGCGGCGTGGTGTCGGGGCGCGTGTCGGGGCGCGTGTCGGGGGTCACCGCCGTGTCCGGCTGGACGACGTGCGTGTCCTCGACGCCGCTGTCGATGTAGACCTCGCCGGAGTCGACCGGCGGCGCCGCGCTGTCCTGCGCGACGACGTCCTCGCCCGCGTCGGCGGGCGCGCCGTCGACCGCCTCCTCGAAGGCGCCCGTCGTGATGGCGGCGCAGCCGAAGAAGGGGGTGAGGGCGAGGAAGAGCCAGGTGCGCGCGGCGGGCGAGGAGAGCTTCACGCGCGCGATTATCGTTCGGGCGCGCGAGGTCGTCGAGCGCCGACGCGCGCGCCCGCGCTCACGGCTCCCACCCTGTCTTACGGTGGAAGTAGTGCTTCAGCCCGAGGAATTGCGGGTGAAAGCCAATGCTGAGCATCTCCGCCCAGGCGTCCTTGGGGAGCCAGGCCTGGTGCTGGACGCGGTGCAGCCCGATCACGAGCCCGGTGCGATCCTGACCGTGCTTGCAGTGCACGTAGACCGGCTGCGCGGCCGGATCGCGCATCGTGAAGAGCGCCTCCTGCACCAGCCGGTCGAACCGGTCGCTCAGGGCGGGCTCGAACGCCGAGATCGGGGCGCGCACCACGCGCATGCCGCGCGCCTTCGCGGCCGCCAGCTCCGCGTCGATCTCGCCGCCGGTCGCCTCGATGCCGTCGTCGATCTCGAGGTCGACGATGGTCTTCACACCGAGCGCGGCGAGGTGCGCGAACGCGGCCTCGTCGGGGTGCCCGCCGCGGTAGAGCCCCTCGTGCACGAGCAGGAAGTTCGGCGGCGGACGCGGGGCCACGGCGCCCGACGCGAGGCTCACCGGCGGCTGCGGCGAGGCGCAGGTGCACGCCGAGGTCGCGAGCGCGAGCGTGAGGGCGAAGAGCAGGCGGCGAGGCACGCGCAGCAGCGTAGCAGAGCGCCCCCGCGCGTCACCGAGGTCGCCCGGCGGCCGGGGTGCGTGGCCTCGCGGCGCTCACGCGGCGCACGCCGTGCGATCGCGCCCCGCCTCCTTCGCCGCGTACAGCCCGCGATCCGCCCGGCGCAGCAGCGACTCGGCGTCGTCCTCGGGCGCGAGCGTCGCGACCCCGGCCGACACCGTGAGCACGCGGCGCTCGCCGCGCAGGCTCGAGAGCGGCGCGCGATCGCGCAGCCCGCTGCGCACGCGCTCGGCGAACACGCGGGCCTGCTCCGCGTCGGCCTCGAAGACGATCGCCAGGAACTCCTCGCCGCCCCAGCGCGCCACGACGTCGGTGCTGCGCGCGGTCGCCTGCAGCACCTCGGCGAACGCGACGAGCATCTTGTCGCCGGCCTCGTGGCCGTGGCGGTCGTTGACCTCTTTGAAGTGATCGAGATCGAAGATGACGACCGAGAGCGGGCGCCCGTAGCGCCGCGCGCGCTCCATCTCGGTGGCGAGCGCGCCGTTCGCCGCGCGCCGGTTCGCGAGCGCGGTGAGCGTGTCGGTGCGGGCCTGCGAGGCGAGCTCGCGCATCAGCGCCTCGCGCGCCACCTCCGCGTCGCGCTCGGCGGTGACGTCGCGGAAGAGGCTCAGCACGCCGACGCGCCGCGACTCCTGCATGACCGGTCGCGTGCTCCAGCGCAGCATGCGCGACACCGGGGTCGCGACCGCCAGCTCCTGCTCGTCGGTCGTGCCGGTGCCGCCCGCGCCTGCCGTGGCACCGAGCGCGCTGGGCGTGGCCGTGCGCGTGGGGCGCCCCTCGCTCAGCCGTCGGCGCTCCTCGACCTCGGCGACGCGCTGGAAGGCCTGCGCGTCGACGAAGCACGGCGCGATGCGGGCGTGCAGCGCGTCGAGCGAGCGGCCGACGACCTCGACCGTGGGGACGCCGAAGAAGGCCGTGAAGCGCTCGTTGACGAAGCGGACGCGCCCCTTCCGATCGAAGATCACGATGGCGGCGTCGACGGCGGAGAGCACGGCCGAGAGGAAGAGCGCCTCCTCGCTCAGCGCAGCCGAGACGGCCTCCGACGCCTCCAGGGCAGCGCCGAGCTGCTCGCGCTCGGTGCGCCCGCGGGCGCGCGCGCGCATCGCCCCGAGCGCCCACGCGAAGGTGAACGCCACGGCCAGCGCGAGGAGGACGGCGACGAGGGCGCTCACTGGGTTGCTCATGGCGCCCCTGTGCGGCACGGCTGCGCCGTTCGGGGCGGTTCGGCGGGTCGAGCCGGCTCGACCGCGCGGGGATGGCGCGGAGGGGACGCACGTCGTTCGATGCATGCGCGGCTCCAGGCGCGCTCCCCCCTTTCGTCGCCGACGCCCCGATGCCAGTTCGACGTCACCTCACCGGTCGAGCCGACATCGACGTCCCACGTGTCGGCGCGCCGACCGTCCCGAAGCGGGCGCCTCGCCCCGCCGAACCCCGAACCGCAGCGAGCCCTCGGCTCGCCGGAAGCCCCCTGCGTCCCCACTCGATGCCCGCCGCCCCCGCTCCTGCCGACGCCGCCGCAGCCGTCCCGACCACCCTCGGCGGCCAGCTCAGGCATCACGTCCCCGACTTCCTCCACGGCGCGGCCTATCTCCTGGGCTTCAACGCCCTGCGTGCGGGGATCGATCTGCTCCTCAAGCGAGGCGTCGACGACCTCGGCGCCCGCCGATTCGAAGACGTGAGCCGCGTCGGGCTGTGGGTCGCCGCGTCGGTCGTGGTGGCGGTCGTCGTGCGCGTGCGCTCGCGCGTCGTGATGTTCAACGCCGGTCGCGACATCGAGTACGACCTGCGCAACGCGCTGCTCGCCAAGCTGCACACGCTCGGCCCGTCGTTCTTCCGGCGCATGTCGGCCGGCGAGGTGATGAGCCGCTCGACCAACGATCTCGCGCAGATTCGCCTGCTCTTCGGCTTCGGCGTGCTCAACGTGATCAACACGGCGCTCGCGTTCGCGTCGGCGCTGGCGGTCATGATCGGCCTGTCGCCGCGGCTCACGCTCGCGTCGCTGGTCGTCTACCCGCCGCTCATCCTGATCACGCGCTCGTTCTCGAAGGCCCTCTTCGTGCGCACGCGCGCCGGGCAGGACGCGCTCGGCGTCCTGAGCGAGCGCGTGCAGGCGAACGTGGCGGGGGTGCGCGTCGTGCGCAGCTTCGCGCTCGAGGAGCCGGAGACGAAGACCTTCTCGGTGGTCAACGTCGACTACGTGGAGAAGAGCCTCGCCCTGGCGCGGCTGCGCGGCATGATGATGCCGATCGCCGGCCTGCTCGGGACGACCGGCACGCTCGTCGTGTTCTGGTACGGCGGCCGCCTGGTGGTCACCCACCAGATCTCGCCCGGCTCGTTCGTCGCGTTCCTCTCGGCGCTCGCGCGGCTCGCGTGGCCGACCATGGCGCTCGGCTTCATGCTCGCGATCGTCCAGCGTGGGCGGGCATCGTACGCGCGGCTCGCCGAGATCTTCACGGTCACCCCCGAGGTCGTCGACGGCCCCCTCCCTGCGCCCGAGGGCGTGCGTGGCGCGCTGCGCGTGCAGGATCTGCGGTTCGGCCACGGCGATCGCCTGGTGCTCGACGGCGTGAGCTTCGAGGTCCCGGCGGGGTGTTCGCTGGCCGTCGTCGGCCGCACCGGCTCGGGCAAAACGACCCTCGCCTCGCTGCTTCCGCGGCTGCTGCCGACGCCGAAGGGGGCGATCTTCCTCGATGGACACGACGTGTGTGACCTCCCGCTGGAGACCGTGCGTCACGCCATCGGCTATGCACAGCAAGACGCGTTCCTCTTCTCGACCACGGTGCGCAGGAACGTCGGCTTCGCCATCGACTTCGAGCACGCGCGCGGCGCCGGCGACGGCCCCGACTCGCCCGAGGCGAAGGCCCTGATCGAGCACGCGCTCGAAGAGGCGTTCGTGCTCGACGAGGTGCGTGGCTTCCCCGACGGGCTCGACACGGTCGTCGGCGAGCGCGGCGTGCAGCTCTCGGGCGGGCAGCGGCAGCGCGTCGCGCTCGCCCGCGCGCTGCTCCGCGAGCCGCCGATCCTGGTGCTCGACGATCCGCTCAGCGCCGTCGACGCGAAGACCGAGGCCGCCATCCTGACCGCGATCGAGCGCCAGGCGCGGGCGCGCACGGTCGTGCTGGTCACGCACCGCGTGGCGGCGGCGTCGCGCTGCGACCGCGTGATCGTGCTGGAGCAAGGGAAGATCGTGGAGCAAGGGACGCACGCCGAGCTGCTCGCCGAGGGGGGCCTCTACGCGCGGTTCGCCGAGGAGCAGGCGGTCGCCAACGAGATGGACGCGCTCGCCCACACCGCGCTCGAGGAGCTCCCGCTCGCGCCCACGTCGACCTCCCCACCGCGCCCGGCGAGCGCGGGCGAGGTGAGCGCGTGAGCGCCGAGGTGCGCGTCGAGCCGGCTCGCCCCGCCAAGGGCTGGGCCGTCGTGTCCTCGCCCGCGAACGCGCAGGGGAGCGCCGACGACGACCAGCTCGGCAAGGCGGTCGACCTCGACCACCTGAAGCGCCTCTGGCCGTACGTGAAGCCGCACTCGCGGATCCTCGTGCTCTCGATGGCGCTGCTCCCGGTGGTGTCGCTCTTCGTGATCGCGCGCCCGCGCATCATGAAGTGGGCGCTCGACGAGGGGGCCATCAAGGGGAACGTCCACGTCATCGACGTCGCCTCGGTGGCGTACCTGCTGGTCGTCGCCGCCGAGTACTTCGGGCGCTTCGCGCAGATGTACGCGATGCAGCTCGCCGGCGCGCGCGCGATGGGCGACCTGCGCCTCGACGTGTTCCGCTTCCTGCAGCGCACCAAGCTCGCCTACTTCGACGGCCAGCCGGTCGGCCGGATCGTCACGCGCGTCACCAACGACGTCGACGCGCTCGCCGAGCTCTTCGCGTCGGGCGCGCTCAACGCCATCGGCGATCTGCTCTCGCTCGTGCTGATCGTCGGCATGATGATCTCGCTCGACTGGCGGCTCGCGTCGATCGCGATGCTCGCCCTGCCGCCGCTGGCGCTCGCGGCGAACTGGATCCGCCGCCGCGCGCGCGACGCGTTCCGCGAGATCCGCGGGCGCACGGCGCGCCTCAACGCGTACCTCGGCGAGCAGGTGAACGGCGTCGCGGTCACGCAGGCGTACGGCCGCGAGCGCGCCGTGCAGGCCGAGTTCGAGGGCGAGAACGACGCCTTCCGCGACGCGAACTACCGCGCGATCCTCTACGACGCGCTGCTCGACGCCCTCGTCGAGGGGTTCTCGATCCTCAGCGCGGCGCTGATCCTCTGGTTCGCGGGCTTCCGCGGCGCCTCGCTCGGCGTGGGGATCGTGACCTTCGGCACCTTCGTCGCGTTCATGCAGTACCTCGAGCAGTTCTTCATCCCGATCCGCGATCTCGCGGCGCGCTACACGCTGCTGCAGTCGGCGATGGCGGGCGCCGAGCGGGTGTTCAAGCTCCTCGACACCGAGGGGATCGAGGACGCGCCGGCGCCGGGCGAGCTCGGCGCGGAGGGGCTCGAGGTCGCGCCCGACGGCGATCCGGCGCTCGCGATCGAGTTCGCGGACGTGCGCTTCTCCTACAAGAAGGGGAGCCCCGCGCTGCGCGGCATCGACCTCGTCGCGCGTCGCGGCGAGCGCGTCGCCATCGTGGGCGCGACCGGCGCGGGCAAGTCGACCATCGCCTCGCTGGTGCTCCGCCTCTACGAGCGCGAGGGGGGCGCCATCCGCGTCGAGGGGCGCGACGTGCGCGCCTGGGATCGCCGCGCCCTGCGCCAGCGGTTCGCGGTGGTGCCGCAGGACGTGCTGCTCTTCGCGGGGACGATCGCGAGCAACGTCGCGCTCGGCGAGGACACGCCCGATCTCGCCCGCGTCGAGGAGGCCCTGCGGCGCGTCGACGCGCTCGATCTCTTCCTCGCGCGCCCCGGCGGCCTCGACGCGAAGGTCGGCGATCGCGGCGGCGGGCTCTCGACCGGCGAGCGGCAGCTCGTCGCGTTCGCCCGCGCGCTCTACCGCGATCCGCCGATGCTCATCCTCGACGAGGCGACGGCGAGCATCGACAGCGACACCGAGCAGCGCTTGCAGAAGGCGCTGCACGCCGTGATCGAGGGGCGCACCTCGCTCGTCATCGCGCACCGGCTCTCGACCATCCGCGAGGCCGATCGCGTGGTGGTGCTGCACCAAGGGCGCGTGGCCGAGGTCGGCACGCACGAGGAGCTGCTCGCGCACGAGGGGATCTACGCGAAGCTCTACCGGCTCCAGTTCGCGCGCGAGGAGCACGCGGCGGAGTAGCGACACGAACGCCGAGCGCGCCGACCGCCGCCGTCCGACGCAGGCGCGCGCCGATCACCCGCGGGCGAGGAGCTCGCCGAGGATCTCGCGCCAGCGCGACAGGAAGAACAGGTGGCTCTCGTCGGCCAGCAGGTGCAGCTCGGCGCCCGGGATCGAGGCGGCGAGGCGCCGGCCCATCACGGGCGGAATGCTGTCGTCCTCTTCGCCGTGCCACACGCTGACGGGCACGCGGAGGTCGGCGAGGGCGAAGCCCCATGGCCTCGCCGCCAGCTGCACCTCCCAGGCGAACGCGTCGACCCCCTGCCGCAGCGATTCGGCGTAGCTCGCGAGGAACAGCGCTCGGATCTCGGGTCGCGCCAGGATCGCCTGATCGACCGGCGGGTTGTGACGGGTGTAGCGCGCGAAGAACTGCTCCGGCCCCCTCTCACCTGTCGAGCGATCGCCCGATGCAGGAGCCCTGGCGCGTGCCGGGCGAGCCAGAACCCGACCCGGCGTTCGAAGGTGATCCCGGCGAGCGCGCCGGGGCCGTCCACGGGGGCCACGGAGCCCATCAACGCGACCGCGCGGACGCGATCGGGCGCACGGTGGGCGAGCGCCAACGCTGGCGGCCCGCCGCCCGAGGGCGCGGCCAGGCGGACCGTGTCCAGCCCCAGGTGGTCGAGCAGCGCCACCATGTCGTCGGCGGTCTCGGCGAGGCTCCGCCGAGGGTTCGCGTCCGACTGCCCGAAGCCGGGCCGATCGAAGGTGATCAGCCGCGCGCCCGCGGCCGCGGTCGCTGCCTCGTCCGGACGCATGAGCCGGCAGCTCGGCAGACCGTGGAGGAACAGCACCGGGGCCCCTGCCGGCGTCGGCGCATCGAGGTACGCGAGCCGCCGGCCGTCGGGCAGTCGAAGGATGGATGCGTCGCCCATGGATCGACGCCGACGATACACGGCCCCGAGCTCGAGTTCGCGCGCGGACCCGATGCCCGGCTGGGAGCGCTGACGACACCAGGCCGAATCGTGCGCTCGCGCCCCCGACGGCGCGCCTGCGCCGTCACGCGGCCCTGCTCAGCACACGCGGTGCCAAGGCGCGTCGCCGCCTCGTCCCCTCGCAGTTCGACCGATTCGCGCACGCGTCGCGGGGACGCACGACGGCGCGCGTTGCCGCACAGCCACCCGCGTGACTCGGGCGCACACCACGCGCGTCCCGCGAGGCGCGAGTCGCCGAAGTTCGCGTCGCGATCCGCGAACAAGCCGTTTGAACGGGTCGGAATCGGAGCGCCGGCGGACGCGCGAAACGAGCTACCGTGCGCGCTCGTTGGCCCGCTTCACGCCCTACGTGCCCGCGATCGGCGCGCTGCCGTGGCTCCTTCGACTGCGCGGCCCGTATCATTTCGACGACTGGGTCACGCCCATGTCCGATCCGGCGAGCGCGGGCCTGCGCGCCTTCGCGAAGCACCTCTTCGTCACGCTGCGGCCGCTCTCGAAGCTGACGTACGCGCTCGAGGCCTCGATGGGCCTCGGCGAGCTGGCGCCTGCGCGGCGGCTCGTGTCCGTGGTGATGCTGGCGTTCGCGGCGACGTCGCTCTCGCGGATCCTCAGGCTGCTGGGCGCTCGGAAGGTCGTGGCGATCACGCTCGCCGCGGTCTGGGCGTGCCACCCGGTCCACGCCGAGTCGGTGCTGTCGCTCTCCGGGCGGCCGGCGATGTTGGGGTGCGCGCTGTCGCTGGCGGCGCTCGGGGCCGCGCTCCGTCGGCGCTGGCGGCGGGCGGGCGTGGTGTTGCTGCTGGCGTGCCTGGCGCGAGAGACCGCGATCGCGATGGCGGTGCCGATCGCCTTCGTGGCCTGGACGACGACGCCGGGGCGCCCGCGGTCCCAGCTCCTGACGCGCGTCGAGCCCGCGTTGACCGCGACGCTCCTCGTCGGCGCTTGGTTGTTGGTGCAGCCTCGCTATCGCTCGCTCGCCGACTACTCGCTGCACGCGCGCCCCTTCGCGCACAGCGTGATCGCGCAGATCTCGGCGATCCCGATCGGGCTGTCGCTGTACGTGCGGACGTGGGCGCTCACCATCGATCACGGCGAGGCCTTCGCGCGCGAGGTCACCGACGCTCGCTTCCTCGGCGGTCTTTCGCTGTACGGCGTGGCGATCGCCGTCGTCCTCGGCGCGCTCGTCCGCGCTCGACATCGGGCGCTCGGCGTCGGCGCGTCGCTGTGGCTCGCGGCGATCCTCCCCACGCAGTCGGTCCTCGCGCGCGTCGATCCGCTGGCGGAGCGAGCGCTCCCTCTCGCGCTGGCGGGGCTCCTCGTCGCGCTCGCAGCGGGGCTCGCCCGGCCGGTCGCGGCGCGCGTCGCGCTGGGTCTCTCGCTCCTTTCGGCGCCGATCCTCGTGCTCGCCACGCTCTCGCGCGGGGCCCTCTACGCATCGGACCTCGCGCTGTGGCGTCAGGCGGCGTCGCGGACGGTGGTCAACTCACGGCCATGGGTGAACTACGCGAGCGCGCTCCTCGCCGAGGGGCGCCGTGAAGAGGCCCTCGTCGCCGCGCGCGCGGCGCGAGTGATTGATCCGAGCGACGCCGCCATCGAAGCGCTGGTGGACACGCTCGAAGCTGGTCGGCGATAGTGCCGCATGCTTCAACGGACCTTGCGCGGCCGCGGGACGGCGGCAGTCTTCGGCGTCTACGTCGGCCTCGTCACGCTGGTCGGCTTCGAGCGGGTCGAAGCCTCGCCGAAGCCGTGCCTCCCGCCGCCCGACTGCAAGAACTCGAAGGCGTGCTGCGCCAAGCCCCAGCCCGAGTCGTGCGTCTTCGCGATGGGGCTCTCCGAGGCCTCCGCCGAGCGTGATTGGTACGCAGACAAGGCGAACCAGAAGGCCGCGTCCGACAAGACGAACGTCGGTGGGAACAGCGCAGCGGGGCACGACGCGGCGGCCGCGGCCGCGCTCTACGATGCGTTCCAGTCGTTCGCCAAGGACAAGCTCGGCCCCGAGGAGCAGAAGAAGCTGAAGAAGTCGTGCCCGGGCTCGATGAACGTCATGTCCGTCGGCTGGCAGACCAACAAGGAGACGTGCGCCGTCTCGGCCGATCCCGGCTTGAACGACCAGGACACGTGCCAGGAGTTCATCGACGCGGCCAAGCTGCACGAGCAGGAGCACTCCGACATCTGCGAGGTCTTCAAGCACAACTACGGGCAGACGCCGGACGCGCTGGCGGCGCAGCGTGCGCTGCAGGCGCGGCTCGCGGCACAGATGGGGGGCGATCCGTCGACCCTGGCCGGGAGCGCGGAGGACGAGCGCCGCGCCTACGCGCGCGAGGCCGCGTATCTGCGGAAGCAGCGCGATCGAGCCCGCGCGCGCTGCACGTTCATGAAGAAGAAGGAGAAGGAGGCCTACGACACGGCGATGTCGCACCTGGGCTCGCTCGACGCGCAGGCCTCGGCCGCCGGGGCGGGAGGTGGCAAGTGAGCGCCTCGAACGCGCTGCGATCGTTCGCGCGTCCGCTCACGGCCGCGGCGGCGCTCTTCGCGGCGGCGCTGATCGCCAACGCGTGCGGCGGCGTGAAGGGCCCCGGCGCGAACAGCGCGAACGGCGCCATCGCGCCCGGCGCGACGGGGGCCGGCGTCGCGGGCGGCGAGTCGAGCGGCGACTACGACAGCTACCCGTGCGGCCCGTCGAATTGGGACGACTGCATCTCGCACGCGCAGGCGCTCACCGACATGGTGGACGAGCTGCGCGGGCTCGGCGACGCGAAGGACATCCGCGTGATCCCCGTCGCCATCCGCGCGCTCGCGGCGCGAGACGCGGAGGTGCGCGCCGAAGGGCTGCGGCTCCTCGCGCCGTTCTCGGCCGAGGACGGCGTCGACAAGGCCGCGCTCCCGTTCCTGGCCGACCCGCGGCCCGAGCTGCAGCGCCTCGCGAGCTTCGCGCTGCGCGGGAGCAGCGCGGGGAGCGACGTGCAGACGCTCTGGAAGCTCGGTCACCCGGACGACGAGGTCGAGTACGACCCGCGCGAGCACGAGCCCGCGTTCGACGCGACGCGCCCCGGCTTCGTGCGCTACGACGGCGCGACGACGCACTTCCCGCCGGCCGAGAGCGACTCGTCGGGGGCGTTCTCGACGAGCGACGGACCCGAGACGGTGACGGCGTTCTACGAAGCGAAGTCGGGGAAGAAGTTCACCGACGAGGCGGGCTTCCGCGAGAAGGCCAAGGGCTACCAGCAGGCCGTCATGACCTCGTACACGTCGATGAGCGCCGAGGCGCGCTCGGGCGACGGCGCCAAGAAGCTCGAGAAGAAGCTGCGCGACGTGATCGCGCTCGGTGGGAGCGAGAACCGCGACGCGAAGGACCTGAAGGTGCTCGTCGTCGACGAGAAGGACGGGATGCCGTTGCGCGCCATTCAGGTCTACACGAGCCGCGCGTACGGCAAGACCATCGCCGTGATGTGGTGGGACGCGGCGGCCGTGGGCGTGGAGCGCGCGAAGGCGAGGCCGATCTTGCTCGGGCCGATCGAGAAGTAGGGGCGCGAGGCGAGCTCGCAGGGTCATCTCGCCGGTGGCTCGCTCCCGCGCGCGAGCTCTTCGTCGAGCCGCTCGTCCAGCTCGTCGCGCTCGCTCGGGGCGCTCTCGCCTGCGACGAGCGGCCTGAGCGCCGGTTCGGCGCTCGCCAACAGCGCCTCGACGTCGGCGCCATCGGGCGCGCGATCGTGATCCAGCAACGGCTTCCCTTCGCGGAGCCGCCGCACGTCCGACGCGAGCCGCGCCGCGTGCCACGGGGTCTCGAACGCCGTCGCGGGGACCTCGAAGTCGTGCCTGCCGCCGCGGATCCGCACCTGCGCGGGACGCGGGAGCGGGAGGCGAACGGCGCGTCCGTGCACGACGCGCGTCTCCTCGACGATCGTGCTCACGACGTCGAGCTCGAGCGACGCCAGCGGCACGACGCGCGCGGGGCGAGCCGGCGCGACGAGCTCGAGCCGGTCGGCGTACAGCTCGAGCGTCGTCCCGCGCGCGAAGGCGAGGCGGCGCGCGCCGAGGATGGCGACCCATGCGGCGACGATGGGCACGAGCGCGAGCGTGACCTCGAGCCACAGCGGCAGCGGGCCGGCGATGTGCCGCGCGAGCATCACGAGCCTGACGGCCCACCGCACGCCGAACGCGAGCCCGAGCGCGATCGCGGTCTCGCGCCCGACGCGCACCGCGATCTCGCGCCAAGGCGTGCGCAGGCGATGGCGCGCGAGCGGAGCCTCGGCTCGATACGGCGACACCATCGTCGCTCTCTACGATGGCGCAGCGAGGGGGAGAACGCGCGAGGACCGGGCTACTGCGCGGCGCGGGCGTGCTTGGGCTGATAGAGCCCGACGCGTCCGCCGCCCGGGAGGCGGAAGCGCGTGAGCGAGCCCCACCCCGGCTCCTCGACGGGCGTGCAATCGACGCCGTGCGCGACGAGCTGCGCGATCGTCGCGGCGAGATCGTCGCACATGAAGAACAGCTCGTGCGCGCCGTTCGCCTCGGCCGGGTGCACGGCGACCTCGGCGGGCGGCAGCCGGAAGATGAGCCAGCCGTGCCCCGCGTCGACGTGGGGCCAGCTCAGCACGTCGCGGAAGAACGCGCGGTCGGCGTCGGCGTCGGTGCTGTTGATGATGACGTGTGCGCCGTTGATCACGGGACTCTCCTCGCGTCGCGGGGGCCCCGCGTTCGACGTATGGGACGAGCGCGCGAGGCTACCAGCGAACGCGGCCGGACGCTGGCGAGCCGGCGCCGCACGGCCCTCGAGCAGCAGCGGGGGCTTCCAGCGGGGCAGTGGGCGTCGGCAGCTGCGCTCGTCGACGAGGTCCGCCCCTTCTCACTTCACCGACGCCCGGAAGCTCGCGCCGTAGCCGAACGATTTCAGCGCGACGCGCCCCGTGGGCGTCTGCGCATATCGAACCGTCTCCCGGTAGGCGGCCCCCTCGCAGAGGTCTCCGGACTTGAACGCAGCGAACAGGCTCGCGTCCACCGTGAACGTCCCGTCCGAGTCCGGCGCGGAGCAGGCGATGGCGACCGAGCCGGCGTCGTTGTCGATGATCTGAATCGCCATGGTCTCGGCGTTCGGATCGGGGAGCCAGGTGATCTTCAGATCCTGGGTCGCGACGAGGCTCGGGGGGAGCTGCACGATCGGCGGGGACAAGGCCGGAGCGGACACCGTGAACGCGCCGATCCGGGCTCCCGCGGCGCTCACGCTCAGCACGTCGCCGGGCTGCCAGCGAGTGGCGTAGTAGTTCGCGGGCAAGCCGGCATATCCACCGGTCCCGAAGTCGAACGTGCCGACGTTCGTGCGCGAGGTTGCGTCGAAGAGCGCCAACGCGCCGGCGTTCGTCCCGAGGTTGGCGGCGCCGGTGCCTGATCCTGGCGCGGGCGAGGGGATCGGGGGAATCGGGGGGAAGACGCAACAGGCGCCCACTCGCGCGGTCGCTCCGGGGCAGGCGAAGGGCGTCGGCGCCGGGAGGGGCTGGAGGTCTGCCGAGAAGCGCTCGAGGAGCTGGCCGTCGAAGGCCTCCGTCGTGACGAGCAGCTGGCCCACGAGCGCGTCGGACACCGCGCCGACCGTCCCCGCGTCGGTCGCGCTCGTCGCGCCGTCGGGGCTCGCGCTGGGCGTCGCGTCCAGCCGGCCTCCGCAGGCGACGAGCAGGACCGCGATGGGACCGAGAGCGACTCGCCGGACGCGCTTCATGAGGGCGCGAGGAGCAGTTGCCATGCCGGCGAGCGCCACGAGCGAAGTCGCGAGGCCGCGGCCCTCGTGTGCCAGATCGGCTGACACAGCCGCGACGGGCGCGTCAGGGGCGGGGAGCTCGGAACGAGGACCGCGCACGGGCGCTCACCTCTGCGCGGCCGCGAGCACCACCGGATGCCGCGTCGCCTCAGCGTCGCCTCAGCGTCGCCGCTCCACGCCCGCGAGCGGCGCGGGCGTGTCGGTGGAGAGCGGCGCGAACGGCGGCGCCACCGGCGCGAACTCCAGCGCCATGCCGCGCGGATCGGCGTCGAACGACCCCGCGGGCTTCGGGAACGCGGCCTCGACGTCCTTGCGCACCGACGCCTCGCTCTCGCCCCAGATGCGCGCGCAGGGGACGTCGTCGTGCGGGAGCTTCGGCTTGCTCGGGCACTGCGCCCGGGCGAACGCGCGGGCGACGCCGTCGGTGCGCGAGAAGGTGCCGTCGCGGAGCGAGTGAAGGAGGATCGGCGCGCCGCGCACCGGGGTCGCGCCGCACATGCCGCCGATGCGATCGTGCGAGAGGTAGAAGGTCTCGTCGACCAGGTCGGGGCGGCCGTCACCGTCGGCGTCGAGCACGTCGGTGAAGTGCGCGCCGACGGGGTAGTCGCGGATCCCCTGCGGCGCCGCCTGCAGCACGCGCAGCGCCGCCGGCTCGGGGCAACCATCGAGGTCGACCGCCGCTTGCTCGAGCACGGCCTCCGCGCGGTGATCGCCGTCGAAGTCGAAGACCTCGCGCAGCGCCACGCGCGTCGTGAGCGGGCCCCCCGCGCTCACCATCTCGCCGAGATCGATCCGGCTGCGCGCGCCGTCGGGCGCCTGGAACACGAGCTCGGCCCGCGCCTTCCAGCCGCAGTGCGGCACCCCTTCCATCGACGGCGCGGAGAGGCGCGCGTCGTGCAGCTCGAGCCCCCACGCGCCGGCGTTCGCGCCCTTCGCTTCGCGACACGCGAGCCGGCCGTCGCCCGCCGCCGCGTCGAGGTCCTTACGGGCGCTGGTGACGTCGCCGACCATCGGAAAGGTGGTGCGGGGTTCGGCCACGCACGCGCCGGTGGCCTTCTTCGCCTCGGCGAGGTTCGCCTTGCGCAGCTCGTCGCAGAGCGCGGACGGCGCGTTGCTCGGCGAGGGGCTCGGCGCTGCGGCGCGTGTGTCGGGGCCGACCTTCGGCGCGTCGTGGGGCGGCGTGCGGCAGCCGGCGAGCGCGGCGGTGAGGAGCAGGAAGGCTTCGCGATCGATGCGCATCGGGGCGCATCAAGATAGTCGAGTTCCCGAGGGAGGTGAGAGCCCCGCGCGTGCGGCGCGGACCGCGTCGGTGGCCGCCCGTCACCGCGTCCCTGCTTCGTTCGGGCTACTCTGCCGAGGTGCCGGTCCCATTCTCCCAGCGGCTCGGGGCGCCCGTCGCCTGGGCCGCGACCGGCGACGCGTTCGTGCCGTGGCTGGCGGTGGTGGGGCGCGAGGAGTGGGCGCTCCGGCTCGGAGAGTTCCCCGTCGAGGCGCTCTACACGCTCTACGTGGACGGGCTCGCGCAAGGCGAGCTCGACGACTGGCCCGCGGTCTGGAGCAAGGTCGGACGCGCGCCCGCGTTCCCGTGGAGCTGGATCGTCGCCCTCGAGGCCAGGGCGCTCGCCGCGCCTCCGACGCGCGCGTTCCCGGTGTCGTACCGCTTCGCGTGCGCCCTCTCGGCGGAGGAGATCGTCGCGCGGCTCGGCGCGGCGGGCCCCTTCGACTGGAGCGTCCGCGACAGCGACGACTACGGCGACTACGCGATCGCGCGGCCCGCGCCGGGCGTCCGGCTGCGCATCGTGGGCGCCGCGCCGAGCTGGATGATCGATCTCCAGCTCGCGCCCGACGCTCCGACCTCGGCGACGGTCTTCGACGTCGTGGTGCGCGAACGAATCCTCGCGACGCTCGGCGCGCGCGACGTCGAGGTGACGCCGGCGCTGTGAGGGCGGGCGGGCGCGCGCCCGTCGCGTGACGCGGGGGCGTCGGCGGCGTCGGCGGCGCGCAGGGCGTACCCTCGCTCGATGACGCCGCTCCTCGCGCTGGTCGGGCTGGCAGCGGGCCTGGGGCTCCTCGCGATCGTCGCCTGGCGCCTCGTGCGCGCTCGCTCGTCGCGCGTCGCGGTCCGCGCGCCGTTCGCGCTCCCCGTCGACGCGCAGCGGTTGGCGCTCACGCTCACCTCCGGGCTGGAGCACGCCCCGGCCTGCCGTTACGGGCAGACCACGCTCGCGCTCGCGGCCGATGGCAGCCTCGGGCTCGAGATGCGGCGTGGCGGGCAGCGAGCCTGCTGGGAGGGGCGCGTGACGCCGGCCGCGCGCGCGAGGCTGCTGGGCGCGCTTCGCGAGGCCGGGTTCCCGGCACCGCGACCACCCAAGGGCCCGGCACCGGCGATCCGGCCCGGGCAGACCTTCGACACGCTCGTCGTGGTCGGCGCTGGGGACGACGGGGCCTCGGGGAGCCTGACGATGGACGCCAACGAGCTCCGCTTCGACGCGGTGTACGGACCCGCGTGGGCGCTCCTCGCCTGCCTCACCAAGCAGGTCAGCGCGGGCGAGGTCGGCTACGGAGACGCGGCGTTGCTCCCCGATGCCGTCGAAGCCGCGCGACGAACGGCGTGAGCGCCCGAGTCGGGCCCTCTCAGTCTTCGTCGACCTCGGGGGCGACCCCTTCGCAGAGCTCGTCGAGGAGCGCGTCGTCCGGCCAGCGGGCGAGCGCGCGCGGCGGGACGAGCGGCTTGCCGTCTTCGGTGAGCAGGTAGCCGCGCGCACCGCGCTTCGTCACTTCCAGGAACGCACCGTGCGGCTCCTCCGGGTAGAAGCGCGCGAGCCCGACCGTCGCGGCGTCGCGCGTCTCGCCCTTCAGCTCGGCGTACTTCTTTCCTTCGACGACGCCCGTCACGCCGTCGATCGTCGTGATCTGCACGCGCCCCTTCCCCTCCCAGCGCGTGAACTGGAAGCGACCGATGCCGTCGTGGAAGATCACGCTCACGAACGGCGACAGCGTCGTCGAGAGCGACTTCCGCACGTCGAAGAGCTCCAGCGCTTCGTCGGCGTGCAGCTCGAACCAGACGAGACGCTTCGAGGTGCGAACGGAGGCGAGCAGCCGGCTCGGCGCGGCGTCGCTCTTCACGAGCTTCTTCGCCAGCAGGGCGAGCGCGGCGACGAGGTCCTCCTCCCGCGTGGAGGGCTCGATGGCGAACGCGACGAGACGGTAGCCCATGCGTCGAGCATAGGCGCATTGTCCGCGCCGAGCTGCCCGAGCGGCTCGCCCGTGAGCGGCGATCCGGTCGGCGGCGCGTGCCTCGATGGTCAAGTCGAGGCGCAACCCGTTCAAGCTGCCGGCGACGCGTGCCGCGCGCGCGCTCGTCGCCGCGCCGCGCGCGCGTCGAGCGCATCGCGCACGGCGTTCGCCAGCTCCGCGCTCGCGAACGGCTTGAGGAGCAGCGTGGCCTCGGCCGCCTCGGGCCCCTCCGCGGCGAACGACTCGCCGGTGTAGCCGGACATGAACACGACGGCCACGTCGCCGCACCGCGCGCGCAGCCGGGCGGCGAGCGGCACGCCGCCGAGGCGCGGCATCACGACGTCGGCGACGAGCGCGTCGAGTCGCGGCAGCTCGGCGACGAGCGCGAGCGCCGCCTCGCCGTCGCCCGCCTCGACGACGACGTAGCCGGCGCGTCGCAGGGCCGAGGCGCTCACCTCGCGCACGCTCTCGTCGTCCTCCACGAGCAGCACGGTCTCGTTCCCGCGCGCCGACTGCGGCGCCGAATGCGCCTCTCGCTCCTCGAGCGCCGCGCCCTGCGCGGGGGGGAAGATCACCTCGAATCGGCTGCCGAGCCCCGGCGCGCTCTCGACGCGGACCTCGCCCCCGGCCTGCTTCACCGCGCCGTACACGGTCGCGAGGCCGAGGCCGGTCCCTTTCCCTTCCGGCTTGGTCGTGAAGAACGGCTCGAACAGCCGATCCCGCACCTCTGCGGACATGCCGCAGCCGTCGTCGGTGACCGCGAGCCTCGCGCGCGCGCCGGCGAGGACGCCGGGCCAGTGGCCGTCGTCGGGCTCGACGTCGACGTTCGCCGTCTCGATCCGGATGCAGCCGCCGCGTCCCTCGATCGCGTCGCGCGCGTTCACCACGAGGTTGAGCACGACCTGCTCGATCTGGGCCGGATCGGCGTGCACGGGGTGGAGCGCCTCGCCGCGGGTGATGACGAGCTCGACGTCCTCGCCGATGAGGCGGCGGAGCATCTTCTCCATGCCGGCGACGACCTCGCCGAGATCGAGCAGCTCGGGCCGCGTCGCGTTCCGGCGGCCGAAGGAGAGGAGCTGCCGCGTCAGCTTGGCGGCGCGCCGCCCGGCCTCGCCGATCTCCGTCGCCTCGCGCGCGAGCCGCTCCTCGTCGGCGAGCTCGTCGGCGAGCTCGTCCGCGCAGGCGAGGATGACGGTGAGCAGGTTGTTGAAGTCGTGCGCGACCCCGCCGGCGAGGCGGCCGAGCGCCTCGAGCTTCTGCGACTGACGGAGCCGCTCCTCGGTCAACGCGCTCCTCGCCAGCGCCCGCCGGAGCTCCGCGGTGCGCGTAGCCACGGCTGCGTCGAGGCGTGCGTTCTCCGACGACAGCCGCTCGGCGCGCGAGATGTTCTCCAGCACGACGGCGAGCATCCGCGAGGCGTTCCGGTAGAGCGCGCGCTGATCGTCGTTGAGCACGCGCGCCGGGTCTTCGAGGGCGATCCGCCCGAACGAAGCCTCGGGCGTGGCGATCTCGATGACCTCGCACGTGCTGGCTTCTCCCGGGGCGAGGCAGCGCACCGAGATGCCGAGGCGCGCCGCGGCCAGCGCCTCGACGAACAGGCGCAGGACCTGCTCACGGTCGCGCATGCGCGACAGGTTGAGCATCAGGAGCAGGAGCTCGTGGCCGAGGCGCTCGGTCTCGGCCTTCATGCGAGCGCCGGCCAGCCGAGTCCGGACTCGGCCAGGACCCGATCGGGATCGTAGTACGGGTTCTCGACGATCACCCCGCGCATGATCGCGAAGCGATGGGTGCGCAGCACGCCCATGATCGTCGCGCCCCTGTGCGCCCGGAGATCGTAGACGCAGGTCATCACGATGGGCGTGTCGACGAAGAGCCGGTTCAAGCGGGCTTCGTACGGGAGCAGCAGGTCCGTCCCAGGCACGCCGCGAAGCACCCAGTCCATCTGGGTGCAGATCCACCGCTGCGGCACTTTGATCGCGGGGACGTTTGTCGCGTAGCGACGGTCGCGCGAGAGGATCACGCGTCGTAGAGCGTTGGAATGAGCAACGCATCGAAGCCCGAAG
>CAIXWQ010001303.1 GCA_903923175.1 uncultured delta proteobacterium
GCCTCCGTCGCGCGAGCGCGAGCAACGCGAGCGTGGAGCCCGCGAACAGCGCACGCCACGGGGCGCGCGCCGGCGCCGCGCTCGCGTCGACGCTGCATCCGCCGCTCGCCTGCGTGTCGCTGATGCCGACGCACGCCTTGGTCGTGCCGTCGCAGCTGGTGCCGCTCACGCAGTCGTCCGAGGTGGCGCAGCCCTTGAGGCAGCTGCCATCGGTGCCGCAGAGGTAGGGCGCGCAGCTCAGCGTGTTGCCTGCCTTGTCGGTCGACTGCGTGCGATCGGCGCTGCAGGTCGCCCCCTGCACGCACTTGCCGGACGCGGTGTCGCACTTGAAGGACGCGCCGCAGTCGTCGTTCGTCGCGCAGTTCGCCTTGCATGCGCGCGCCGTGGCGTCGCAGGCGTACTCGATGCACGAGGTCGCCTCGGGGAGCTTGCAGCCGCCGAGGCCGTCGCACGCGCCGTGCTTCTGCAGCTTCTTGTCGGCGGTGCACGCGTCGGTGCCGCAGGACTGGGTGGTGCCGTTGACCCAGCCGCTGCACTTGTCGCGCGAGGCCGCGTCGCCGTTGCAGGCCTTCTTCGCGCAGTCGCTCGCCTCGAGCGTGTCGCAGACGGCGCGCGTGGTGCCGTGCGGCGGGCCGGTGACCGGCGTGCACGTCCCCTCGCTCCCCTTCACGTCGCACGCCTCGCACTGGCCGTCGCACCCCTTGTCGCAGCAGAGGCCGTCGACGCAGTGCCCGGACGCGCACTCCGCCGACGCCGCGCACATGACGCCGCTCCCCTTGAGGCACTGGCCGGGGCTCGCGCCGAGGCCGGCGCACGCGGCGCCCGCGCCGCAGCTCGTGACGCCGCAGCAGACGCCGTCGGCGCAATGCGCGGACTTGCACTGCAGGTCTTCGGTGCAGGGGTTGCCGAGCTCCTGCGCGCCGACGCACGCGCCGGCCTTGCAGAAGCTCCCTGCCGCGCAGTCGTCGTCCTTCGCGCACGCCGTGAGGCACGTCGTGGTGCCGCACTGGTACGCGCCGCACGTGCGCTGGACGATCGGGCAGTGGCCACCGCCGTCGCAGGTCGTGACGTCGGTCTCCGTGCCGCCCGCGCACGCCGGCGTGCCGCAGGAGACCGCCTTCGGCGCGTTGTGGCACGCGAGCGCGTCGGTCCCGTCGCAGCTGAGGCCGCACACCGCGTCACCCACGCTGGTGCTGCACGCCGCGTGTCCCGGCTTCGGCTGTCCGACGACCGGCACGCAGGTCCCCTCCTTGCCGGAGACGCCGCACGCCTCGCACGAGCCGGTGCAGCCGGTGTCGCAGCAGAAGCCGTCGACGCAATGGCTCGAGGCGCACTCGCTGTTGGTGCTGCACGTGCTCCCCTGCAGCTTCGCGCAGTGGCCGGCGCTCGAGGTCGACGCGTTGCACGACGCGCCCACGCCGCAGCTGGCGCTGCCGCAGCAGACGCCGTTGGTGCAGAAGCCGCTCGGGCACGCCGACGGATCCGTGCACGGAACGCCGAGCCCCTCGATCGGCACGCAGAATCCGCCCTTGCAGTAGTTGCCCGACTGGCAGTCGGCGGCGACCATGCAAGACGACTTGCAGGCCGTCGCGCTCGTGCACTTGTACGTGCCGCAGTCACCCGTGGACGCGTTGCACGAGCCCGAGCCGTTGCACGTGCCGAGGTGCGAGACCGTCGAGAGCGGCGAGCCGTCGGTGCACGTGTCGGCGCCGCACTTCGTCGCGCCGGTCGGATAGTTGCACTGGGTCGTGTCCGTGCCGTTGCAGCTGGGACCGCACGCGGTGCCGACGCCGGTGCCGCTGCACGCGCCACGGGTTCCGTGCGGCACGCCGGTGGTCGGCGAGCACGTGCCGATCAGGCTCGTGACGTCGCAAGCCTGGCACTTGCCGCTGCACGCCGAGTCGCAGCACACGCCGTCGACGCAGAAGCCCGAGCCGCACTCGCTGCTCGAGGTGCACGCCGCGGCGTTGGCCTTGGCGCAGTGGCCACGCGCCGTCGGCAGGTTGCACGAGAAGCCGGAGCCCGTGCACGCGGAGTCGCAGCACACGCCGAAGGCGCAGTTGCCGCTGAGGCACGCGTTGGCCGCGCTGCAGCCGTCGCCGTTGGGCTGCTTGAGCACGCACGCGCCGCCGCTGCAGTAGTAGCTGCTGCTCGCGCAGTCGGCGTCCGCCACGCAAGTGGTCGCGCACGCGCTCGTGCCGCACTTGTACGCGCCGCACGCGGTGGTCGTCTGCGTGCAGGCGCCGGAGCCGTTGCACGAGCCGAGGTTGGTCTGTTGGCCCGACGCGCACGAAGGCGTGCCGCACGAGACGCCGCTGCCGGCCGCGTGGCACGCCGTGGCATCGGCGCCGTTGCAGCTCGGCCCGCACGCGGTGCCCGCGCCCGTGCCGGTGCACGCGCTGCGCGTACCGTGCGGCGCGCCGGAGATCGTGAGGCAGGAGCCCAGCGCGCCCGCGACGTTGCACGCCTGGCACTGGCCGCCGCACGCGCTGTTGCAGCACACGCCGTCGATGCAGTTGCCCGTGGAGCAGGCGCGGCAGGTCCCCGACGTCTTGCAGTCGCTCGTCAGGTTGCAGGTCGCGCCCTGGGCCTTCTGCGCGACGCACGCGCCGGCCGCGCTGCAGTAGAAGCCCGACTGGCACTGCGCGTCGCTCGTGCACCCGGTGGGGCACGTGGCGTTGCTGCCGTCGCACGCGTACGCGATGCACGCGGGAGCGCCCGCCGACGACACCGGCGCCGCCTTGCACGTCCCGTTGGTCGCGCCGGCCCAGCCGAGCGCCGCGCCGTTGCACGCGTCGCACGAGCCGCCGCACGCGGTGTCGCAGCAATAGCCATCGATGCAGTTGCCGGAGCCGCAGACCCGGCAGCCGAGCGTCTTGCAGTCGGCGCCCGCGGCAGGGTTGCACTTGCTCCCCTGCCCGAGGCGCGGCTGGCAGGTGCCCGCGGCGGTGCAGTAGTCGCCGCCGACGCAGTCGGCGTCGCTGCCGCAGGTCGTGGGGCAGCTCGTCAGCGTGCCGTCGCAGAGGTTGCTCGTGCACCCGGGGCTCCCCGCGCTCCCCTTCGCCGCGGGCGTGCACGTGCCAGGCACGAGGTTGCAGACGTCGCAGGCGGCGCCGCAGGCCGTGTTGCAGCAGTAGCCGTCGACGCAGTTGCCGCTCGCGCACTGGGTCGCGGTCGTGCACGCCTGGCCGTTCTTCGCGAGGCAGCCGCCGGTCGCGGAGCAGGTGCTCGTCCCGGCGCACGTCCCCGGATCGTCGGCGTTGGCGACCGTCGTGCACGTGCCCGGGGTCGCCGCGCACGTCTGGCACGCGCCGCCGCACGCGCTCGTGCAGCACACGTTGTCGACGCAGGTCGTGGTGCCGGCGCACTCGCGGCAGCCCGCCGCGAGGCAGTCGCCGCCCGAGGCGGTGTTGCACGTGCCGCCCGCGCCGCGCCGCGCCTGACAGACCCCGCCCGACGCGCAGAAATAGGCCGCGCCGCAATCGGCGTCGGTCGCGCACGTCCCGGGGCACGCGCCGTTGGTGCCGTCGCAGAGGAAGGCGCCGCAGATCGGATTCACGCCGCCCGCGCCCTTGCCGATCACCGTGCACGTACCCGGCGTCGCGCTGCACACGTCGCAGCCGCCGGAGCACGCGGTATCGCAGCAGTAGCCGTCGGCGCAGAAGCCGCTGGCGCAGGTCGTGCCGGAGCCGGTGCACGGCTGCGCCTGTCGCAGCTTGCACTGCCCGGAGCCGTCGCAGCTCTTCGTCGCCGCCGGGCAGCTGTCGGAGTCGTCGGCGCCGATCACCGAGGCGCACTGCCCGACCGTGCCCGCGAGGTTGCAGGCCTGGCAGCTCCCGCACGAGACCTGCTCGCAGCAGACGCCGTCGACGCAGAAGCCGGTGGCGCACTGCGCGTCGAGCGAGCAGGCGCCGCCGCGGGTGTAGTACTCCCACGTGTCGCGACGCCCGCCGCTCCCCGTGGCGCCGCCGAAGGCGACGACGCGGCGTCGGCTCGCGTCGTACTGGAGCACCTGCCCCCAGCGCATCTCCGGCCCGCCGCCGGCCGCGACCGTCTGCACCCAGGTCGAGCCGGCGTTGTCCCACTCCCAGGTGGTGGAGAGCGACTGGTTCACGAAGTAGTTGGTGCCGTCGGTCGTGCCGCCGAAGAGGACCATCTTCTTGCGGGTCGTGTCGTACGCGATCTGCGCGCCGATCCGCCCGCCGAGCCCCGCGGGCGCCGCCGCCTGACGGCTCACCCACGCGCTGCCGGACCACTCCCACGTGTCGCCGCAGAGCGTGCCGACGCCTGCGGGGCACTGCCCGCCGTACATGACGACGCGCTGGCGATCGGGGTCGTACGCCATCGACGCCCACTTGCGGGCCGGCGGCACCGTGGCGTTGCAAGGGCTCCCGGCGCACATCTGGCTCCAGGTCGCGCCGTTCCACTCCCACGTGTCGCCGAGCGTGGCGCCGCCCGAGTCCTGCCCGCCGAAGACCACGAAGCGGCCGCGGAAGGAGTCGTACGCACCCGCCGAATACGTGCGCGCCGACGGCTTGGTCGCGCCCGTGACGCACGCGGCGCACATCTTCGTGAAGCTGCTGCCGTTGTACGTGTACGTGTCGTCGTAGTACGTGCCGCCGTTGATGCCGCCGAAGATCACGAACTGCTGATTGACGGTGTCGAAGCCGCCGACCGCGCCCTGGCGCACCAGCGGCTTGGAGGCCGCGCACGCCCCGCCCGTGCAGGTCTGCGTCCAGGTGTAGCCGGTCCACTCCCAGACGTCGTTCGTCGTCCCGGTGCCGCCGAAGAGGATCACCCGGTTGCGCGCGGCGTCGTACGCGCTCGCAGACAGCGAGCGGCCGCCGATGCCGTCGAAGATCGTCGTCCAGCTCGAGCCGACGCTGGTGTACTCGTACGTGAAACCGCGGCTCACCACGACCTTGCCGCGAACGGAGTCGTAGGCGGACGCCTGATCGGAGACGGCGAGGGCGGTGCTCGTCTTCGTCCACACCGTGCCGAAGAGCTCCCACGTGTCCGAGAGCGGATCGGTCCCGGCGGTGCGTCCGCCCGCGATGAGCCCTTTGCCGACGCCCCCCTCCCAGACGAACGTCCCGACGGCGCGCCCGGGGAGCGTGCTGCTGTCGCTCGTGGTGGTGGCGATCGGCGTCCAGGTGCCGACGGCCCCGACCTGCGTGTAGCGCCACAGGTCGTTGTAGTAGGTGACGCCCGGCGCGGCATCGATGTCCGACTGCCCACCGAAGAGCAGCACGCGGCCGTTCGTGGTGTCGTAGGTCATCATGTGACGCTGACGCTTCGACGGTCCGGTCGTCGCGGTCTGCTGCCACGACGTGCCGTCCCACGTCCACGTCTCGGTGTTCGCCGTGCCGGCCGAGCCGGTGAAGCCGCCGAACAACACGACCTTGCCGGTGCCGTCGTACGCCATCGCGGCGTCCGGACGAACGGACGGCGGCGTGCACCCTGGAGGACACTTCTTGTACCAGGCGTTGCCGTCCCACTCCCACGTGTCGTTGAGGCCGTACCCGCCGAAGAGCACGGTGACCTTGCGAGACGGGTCGTACGCCATCGCGGCGCCCGAGCGCGCGGGCGGACCGGAGTTCGCGCGGAGCGACCAAGCGACGCCGTCCCACTCCCACGTCTGCTGGTTGACGCCGCTGAACGAGAACCCTCCGAAGAGCACCGTCTTGCCACGCACCGAGTCGAACGCGGCCGTGCCCCAGCGGTGGTTGTCCATCAGCTGCTCGCGGGCCTGCCAGACCGCCGTCTCGACGGCGGGGTCGACCACGATCGGAAACGCGAGCCCGGCCGTGTCGATCCCGACCGACAGCGTCTTGCCGTCCCACCGGAGCGAGGCGTCGCGCGTCACGCCCTTGGCGTCGACCGCGACGGCGCTCGGGATGCGCAGCAGCGCGTCGCCCTGCTCGTCGAGGAATTCGAGCGCGCCGTGCTCGGCCTGGCGCGTCTTGGCGAGGTGCCTCGGCAGCGAGATGCCGAGCTGGAACTCGCGCGGCGCCCTGTCGTCCTTGAGCACGTAGGCCCATTCGAGGCGCTCGGGCGAGGCGACGAAGGCGAGATCGGTCGAGGGGAACGCGTCGCGGTAGATGCCGCGCCCGCCGTCGAGCGCGAGGGCGGACGCGTTGGCGGCGAGGTGCGTGAGCTTGAGGCGATACAGCTCGCTGACGCCGAGCCCGGCCTCGAAGGGCTGATCGGCGCGGGCGGGCAGGCGCGCACCGACGTGGTTCCCGCGCTCCGTCCACGCGGCGCGCCAGCCCGGGGAGAGCACGCCTTCGGGCGAGGTCCGGAAGCCCTCCGCGGTGGGCTCGAATCGCTGGGCGAGGGCCGTCCGCGAGGCGAGCGCGGTCTGGATGCCATCCGCCACGGCGCGCGCGGCCTCGTCGTGCTCGACGATCGCGACCGTGCCCGGCAGCGAGGCGTCGGGCGCCGCAGGGGCGTCGCTTCGAGGTGAGGAGCAGCCGGCGATCGTCGCCGCCACGAGCGCGAACGCGGCCACCACGACACCGAACGCCGCACGCGGACGTGCGCCCTGCACGCTTTCTCGAATCGCCATGTCCCCCCCTCGCGCGTCGCACTGCCGACGAGCAAAGGCCACGAAACGACGGCGGGGGCGCCGTCGCAAGCAAAAACGCGAACGCGAGGGGGATTCGGGGCGCTCGGAGAGCGAGACGAAGTCGCGTAGATCCGCCCGATATCCAATCGTCGCGTCGAAGCAGCGGTGCGTCGACGCGAAGCGTGGAATCCGCCCGGACGGCTCGGATTCACCGCACCCTGGGCGACTCCCCTCGCCGCGGCGGCGACGACTCAGCTTCGACGGCGATCCACCAGCCGACGGAGCGCGCGCTCGGCCGCGTCGGCCGCGGCGTCGAAGGACGCGCGCACGCTAGGATCCTCGGCCTCGACCAGGACCTTCCCCGCCGAAGGCACGTCGACCGCGAATCGGCACACGTACGAGGGCGCGCCCTGCGGCCCGCTGACGCGCTCGAGGCGCACGGCCACGCGATCGAGCGTGACGCCGAAGCGCGCGAGCTTGAAGCCGACGCGCTTGGAGACGTACTCGCGGAACGTGGCGTCGATGCGCATGCCGAGGCCGCGCAGGACGAACGGGGTGGTCGGCGAGAGCGCGCGCTGGTGCGTCGGCGACGCGGGCGCGGGCTCCTTGGCGGCGTGAGCGGCGCGCCCAGCGGCGCGGGGGGACGACTTGCGGGCGGCCATGGATCACTTGTACCGCGCGAACGCTCGACGTGGAACCTGCCGGCGTCTCAGCGGATCCCGTTCGCCGCGAAGCGCTTGAGGAAGCCGTACGTCCCCGCGCCGCCCATCGTGTTGCACGTCGCCGAGGCGTAGCCCGGCGCGCAGTCCTTGTCGCGGTCGTACGACCAGTGGTGGATCCCGGCGAGTCCCATCGATTTGGCGAACGACGAGATCGCGTCGACGTCCGCGAGCGTGAAGGTCTCGCCGGCGGTGTCGTTGCCGCCGATCATCGGCGTGAGCTCGATCGCGCCCCACGGAATGCCCCAGTGGTCGTGCAGGTCGTACGCGGCCTGGATCGCCGATTGCCCCATCTGGCACGCGCCGGCCGAGACGACGCACACGCCCGCGCTCGGTGAGCCGTAGTCCATGGTCATGAGGTTCACGGTGAGCCACGACGGCCAGGCGCCGGGGACCGCCGCCTTCACGGTCTGCAGCGACTGGGCGCCATAGACGTTCAGCGCGTCCGGGGCGCTCGCACCGAGCGACTTCGCGACGCTCGCGCCGGCGTTGGCGCCGAGCGTGGCGAGCGTGAGGCTGAAGCGCAGGCCAGGGTGCGCGGCGTGCGCGTGGACGATGCGCGCCACGAGCGCCTTGATCACGTCCGGCGACTGCCCGGCCTCGATGTCGAAGTCGACGCCGATCAGCTGGGTCGACGACCACCGCGAGAGGAAGGTCTCGAAGCCCGCGTCGGAGCTGCAGGTGAAGGAGCCGGCCGCGCCGCCGGTCGACACGATGAACTGGATCTTCGACGCCTCGAGCAGCGCGACGTTCGCCTTCGCCATCGTCGCGCCGGGGACGCCGCCGAAGTTCTCCGCGCCGCACTCGCCCGTCGCGAAGGCGAGCGTGATCGCGCGCGCCCCCTGGGCGGCGAGATCCTTCGCGAGCGAGACGCGCGCCCCCGGCAACGTCGTCGACGCGACGTTGGTGTTCCAGTCCATGTCGATGCCCGTGTCCTTGTACGCGCTGAACACGAAGCCCGGCGCGGGGCCCGTGGCGATGGGGCCCGCGTCGACCGGCGGCGGAGTGGTGTCGGGCGTGCCGGTGCTCCCCGTGTCGGCGGCGCTGCCCGCGTCGCCGCCGACCGGACCGCCGCTCCCCTGGGGGCAGGTCCCCCCACCGGGCTCGCAGCCGAATCCCCAGCTCGTCGCCTGGCAGTGATAGCCCTGATTCAGGTTCGTCGTCGTCCAGCCGCACGACTCGCCGGCGTGCCCTTCGCAGGCGTTCGCGTCGCTCCCCATGTAGACCCACGCGCCCGGATCGCACGCGCTCGCCGGCGCTCCGGCGTCGGTGCCCGGCGCGGAGTCGGCGGCGGCCTGCGCGTCGGAGCCGGCCTCGCTCGGCGGCGTGCCCGTATCGGTGCCCGGAGCGCCTGGAGCGTCCGGAGTCCCTGGCGCGCCCGGCGCACCTGCGTCGGCGCCGAGCCCCTGCTCGCTGTGCGGCGGATCGTCGCTCGCGGAGGAGGCGCATCCGCCGAGCAGCGACGCGAGCGAGAGCGACGAGAGCGAGACGAGCGCGGCGAGGCGGAGGCGGGTTCGCATGAGGGCTCCTGGTTCCGGGTCCGGGAGCTCGGCTCTGCGAGCGCGATGCCGACGGGCGCTCGGCGTGGCGATCGCACGAAGCGCCTCGAATTCGAGCCTGTCGTGCGCGAGGCGCGGCCCGCGGCGAGGCGCGCCTGGGGGCGTTCGCCGCCAGGCTGGGGGGAGATCCCCCCGGCGCGGAGGCGAGGCCGGCGTCTGGGCCGTCGAGTGCGAGCCGGCGCCGGTCGCGCCGAACGCGGGCCCAGTGGAGGCCGCGAAGGCCGCGTGAGCGTCGAGGTGGCGGCGCGTCACTACCCGGGGTCAACGCGCTGAGGCCGAAGTGATAAGCGAGCGCCGTGGGCAACCCGGCGCTCGCGTTCTTCTCGAAGTGCTTCCCGTCGATCCTCTCGATCGTCGATCCGCTGGCGCTCGTGCCCATCTACCTCGCGATGGTCGGCGCCGAGCCGCGCGCCGAGCAGCGGCGCATCGCCCTGCGCGCGACCGTGACGATGACGATCGTGCTCGCGACCTTCGCCGTCGGTGGCGAGGTGCTCTTCCGCTTCTTCGGGATCACGATCCCAGCGTTCAAGATCGCCGGCGGCATCCTCCTGTTCTTCAACGCGCTCGAGATGATCCACGCGAAGGCGCTCGAGACGCGCTCGACCGCGGAGGAGCAGTCGGAGGCGCGCGGCAAGGCCGACGTCGCGATCATCCCGCTCGGCATCCCGCTGCTCGCGGGCCCGGGCGCGATCGCGACCGCGACGATGTGGTCGTCGCGCGCGAAGAGCCTCGCCGAGCGCGGCGCGCTCTACGCCTCGATCCTCGCGGTCGCGGCGCTGACGGTGACCGCGCTCTTCTTCGCGGGCTCGCTGATCCGCTACTTCAAGCAGACGGGCATCAACATCGCGACGCGGATCATGGGCCTGATCCTCGCGGCCACCGCGGCGCAGTTCGTGGTCGACGGCGTGCGCGAGGTGCTCAAGGGGTGAGGCTCGGCTGCGGGCCCGTCGACGCAAGCCTTTGCTAGTCGTCCAATCCGAGCCCCTCGAGGATCCTCGGCGTGTGCTTCTCGACCCGTGCGGTCCGCGTCTCGGGCTTCTTCGGCTGCGAGAAGTGGAGGATGTAGGCCCGCTGTCGACCCGGCGTCAGCGCAGCGAAGGCCGCCTTCAGCTTGCGATTCCCGGCGAGCGCAGACGCGAGCTCCTCGGGCAGCTCGTGGTCCTCGGTCTTCTTGCGCGCGACCTTCAGCCCGGCGCGCTCGACCTCGATCGCTTCGCGCAGGTAGGCGTTCAGCGTCTTCTCGAGCTTGGTCACCTCGGCGACGCTCGTGAACCGGACCTGCCGGGCCGACTGCACGTTCTTCGTCTGTTGGACGAGGACGCCTTTGGCATCCTTCAGGAGCGCGCCCTTGTGGAACAGGATGGCGCAGTACGCCTTGAAGCCGTGGATGAGGGCGACGTTCTTCCCCTCGAGCGCGTAGCAGGGCTGGCCCCACTTCAGATCTTCCGTCAGCCCGCTGGCCAGGAGGATCTCGCGGAGCTTCTCGAACGGCGCGCGCCACGCGTCCTGCCGCTTCATGAATGCATCGACCTTCGCGTTCACCGCTACCTCCCAGGTGCTGCCCCGCGGCGAGCATACCCAGAAATCGATCGGCCCTCCGCGGACGCACCGGCGGGCTACCCCTCGTCGTGACGCGCCGGCTCGAAAAGAACGCGCGGAGCGCGATCCGCTGCTGCGCGGGGCGCGCCGACCTCGCGATCCGAGAGTCGAGGCGCCCACGAGTCGCCGGCGCATCGTCGCGTGTAGCGCGAGACGATGCGCCCGTGCCGCCGTCTCGCGGGGAGACACTCACTCTCGCGACGACTTGTCTGGCAATTGTCCTATATCGCATTGCCGATGAAGAGCGTAGGACTTCGGCTATGGAGAAGGTCGTTCGCGGAGCGTCGACGGCGGGCTCCGACACACCGCCGACTCCTACTTCCGAGTCGATCCATTCGCTCCAGTCAATCCCTTCGCTCCATTCGCCCGCGAGCACGCGCGACGAGCTGGCCCGGGCGCTCGAGCGGCTTCATGTGAGCGAGGCCGCGCTGCGCGAGAGCGAGCGGTGGCTCGCGGCGATCGTCGACTCCACCGTCGACGCGATCATCTCGCTCGACGACTCGCAGCGGATCGTCGGCTTCAATCGGAGCGCGGAGCGGATCTTCGGTCCGCCCGCCGCGGACATGCTCGGGCGCTCGCTCGACGCGCTGCTGCCCGCTCGATTCCGCGAAGGGCACGCCGGCATGGTCGCCGATTACACCGAGCACGGCGCGTCGGCGCGCCACATGGGCGCGGCGCGCGTGACGGGGCTTCGCGCCGACGGCCGCGAATTCCCCGCGAGCGCGTGCATCTCCCGCTCGACCTCGGGCGGCCGTCGCCTGACGACGGTCGTGCTGCGCGACGAGGAGGAGCTCGCTCGCGCCGAAGACGCGAACAAGGATCTCACCTCGCAGCTTCACCATCGACAGCGCCTCGAGGCCCTCGGCACGCTCGCGGGAGGGGTCGCGCACGACTTCAACAACATCCTGATGGCGATCGGCGGCAACCTCGACCTCGCCGAGGCGGACGCACCACGCCACTCGCTCGTCGCGGAGAGCCTCGGTGAAATCCGGCGCGCGAGCGAGCGCGGCGCGGCGCTGGTGAAGCAGATCCTGGCGTTCAGCCGCAAGCGCCCGGCGGAGCCCCCCGCGGTCGTCGAGCTCGGCTCCGTCGTACGCGATGCGGTGCGGCTGCTCCGCGCGGCGCTGCCCCCACGGGTGAGCCTACGACTCGAGATCGCCCCAGAAACCCCTGCGGTACGGATGCCTCCGACGCAGATCGAGCAGGTCGCGATGAACCTGTGCACCAACGCGTGGCACGCCGTCGGCGCTGCGGGCGTCGTCCGCGTATCCGTCGAGGCCGCGCTCGTTGCCGCCGATTCCGCTGCGGCGCGCCGAGGTCTCACGCCAGGAGCATTCGCTCGTCTCCGCGTGAGCGACGAAGGCTGCGGCATGGATCGCGAGACGCTCGATCGCATCTTCGAGCCCTTCTTCACCACGAAGCCACAAGGTGAGGGGACCGGCCTCGGACTCGCCGTCGTACACGGCATCGTCACGAGCCACGGGGGAGCGATTCTGGTCGAGAGTCAACCGGGCGTCGGCTCCACGTTCGAGGTCTACCTCCCCGCTAGCGAATTCCCGACGAAGCCGCCGTCTCCTCCGCCCGAGCAGCCGACGAAAGACGCCCCCGGACGTGGCTTGATCCTGGTCGTGGACGACGAGCCGACGGTCGCGATCGCGTGGAGCCGGATGCTCGAACGCGCAGGGTTCGAGGTCGTGACCGCCGTCGACGCCTCCGTCGCCATCGAGACCCTCGCCGCGCGGCACGGCGAGCTCGCGCTGCTCCTCACGGACCTGAGCATGCCGCGGCACGACGGCGTAGCGCTCGCGCGCGAGGCGAACCGCCTGGACCCCGCGCTGCCCGTCGTGTTCGCGACCTGCTTCGCGACGCCCGGGCTGGCGACGCGCGTTTCGGCATTCAACGTGCGGGAGGTGCTGGCCAAGCCGCTCGCCCTCCGCGATCTCGTCGAGGCGGTCTCGCGCCACGCGCGGCGCGTCCGCGTCCTCTCTTGAGAGCCACGCGGCCCGCGCCGTAGGCTCCCACGGCTCGCCCAGAGTGGGCTCTCGCACGTTCCGAGGCCGACCACGCGCCCACAGGCGTTGCACCCCCGAAGTCGCGGCGCGCGAAGGCTACGGGTCACACGTCGCAATCGCCCGATCGAGTGCGGCAGACGGCCTCGCGCTGCGGCCAAGCGGTTCAGCGACGTTCGCGTGCTGCAGGCCGTCCTCAGTCCCCGTCCGAAGGCACTGGATCGAAGAGTACGCGCAGCACGCGCAGCGCGGTCCGCTGCTGCGCGACGTCGCATCCGTCGATGAAGCCGTCGAGCTCGGCGCGCTCGTTCGTCGCCGCGGTCACCACCACGGCGAGCATTCCGGACACCGAGAGGCCGAGTCCGCGAGCCAGCTTCGAGACCGTATCGAGCGTAGGCGAGTACCGCGCCTTCTCCAGCCGTCGAACTGCGTCCACCGAGACCTCGCTCCGCGCCGCGAGCCCCCCCTGCGTGAGCCCCCGCTCCAAGCGGAGGCTGCGGAGGCGCTCGGCGAACACTCTTCTGACCACACGATCTCCCGTGAGAGGCCCGGTCCCTCACCGCCCAGGAAGCAGGACCTACCCGTCTTCCAGTACAGCAACTCTCGCCCCTCTCCCGCCAGCAAGCCAGCGGTTTCACGAGCGGGCGCATCGTCGTGTGCCTACATGCCAATGCGCCCTGACCTCGAGCGAGCTGAGTACATCGGCCGATGTCAGTCGACCGTGACTGGGCACGCCCACCACGACTCGAACCACGAATACGTCTGTGGAGTATCGAGGCGCATGATGCCGGACCTGCGTGCACGAGGCGCCGCACGCCCGGCGAACCATCCCGATCGGACTGCACGATTCGCCGCTCAATGGGATTCTCGAATGGGTCACTCTCGACGCTCGATCCCCGTGTGAATTTGCTTCGCACACGAGAATCGACGTCCGGGAATCGAGCATTTCAAGTCGCCTACACGGCCGTCTCGATACCCAGGAGTGGCCGACTCGACGCCGCGCGCGCTGCGCCTGAGTGGGCTTAAGTTCTGCCCGCCTCGACCGGAACAGATTGAGACGGCGAGGCCGCGGCGACGTGTCCCGGAGCTGCGTCGCGCGTCCAGGCGCGCCCCTCGCGCGCTCACAACCCCAAGCAGACGCGAGCCCGACGTCGGACGTCGGCAAGGAGATCGTATCCCGATGGCCAACACTTCCTCCGACGGCCACGCGCGCCGTCGTTCCGGCGACCGCGCGATGGCTGCCCCCAGGTCGACGACGACCTCCGCAGCGATCCACTCCAACGGCGTGAACGCCGACATCGAGCAAGACCGCGCGGCCGCGCGCAAGCTCGCCGAGGAGAAGGCGCGCGCGCGGACGCTGGCGCGGGCGCAGGCGGTGGCCGAGAAGCTCGGGGCCGCGACCGCGCAGGTCTCGTCGTCGATCCAGGAGGCGTCCGGCGCCATCCACGAGCTCGAGAAGACCGTCCAGCAGATCGCCGCTGGCGCGCGCGAGGCCTCCGCGGCCGCCGACGAGTCGCGCTCGGCGATCAACGAGATCGAGAAGGCCGCACAGCAGGCGAACAAGAACTCGGCCTCGTCGATGGAGCAGGTCAACGTGCTCCAGCAGCTGGTCGCGGCGTCCACGGCCGACATCAACACGCTCATCCAGGGGGTCGGCGAGTCGGCGCAGGCGAACATCGAGTCGGCCCGGATGATCGGCGAGCTCGAGAAGCTCTCCGACGAGATCGGCAAGATCGTGCACGCGGTCGCCCGCATCGCCGATCAGACGAACCTGCTGGCGCTCAACGCGGCCATCGAGGCGGCGCGCGCCGGCGAGCACGGCAAGGGTTTCGCCGTCGTCGCCGACGAGGTCCGCAACCTCGCGGAGCGCAGCGAGAAGAGCGCGCGCGGGATCCAGGACGTCGTCAACGAGATCCAGGGGCAGGTCAAGGTCGTCGCCGCCGACACCGAGAAGGCCGGAAACCGGGCCGTCGAGGAGGTCGAGAAGGCCAAGGCGATCACGCGCGATCTCGCGCAGGTCGCGACCGACATGGGCGTGATCCGCGATGGCTGCGAGGTCATCGCGTCGAACGCGGTGCAGGCGGTTGCCGGCGCCAAGCAATACCTGGCCGGCTCCGAGCAGGTCGCGTCGGCCGCCGAGGAGGCCTCGTCCGCGTGCGAGGAGAGCCTCCGCTCGGTGCAGGAGCAGGCCAAGGCCTACAACGAGATGTCCGACGCGGCCGGCTCGATGGCCGATCTCGCCGACGAGCTCAAGACCTCGACGAACGCGCAGAAGTCGGCCGAGGAGCTCGCGGCGTCGGCCGAGGAGCTCTCGGCGAACACCGACGAGGTCAAGGCCGCGGCCGGGCAGATCGCCACCGCGATCGATCAGATCCAGAAGGCCGCGGGGATCCAGGCCAAGGCGGCCGAGCAGTCGAAGGACCTCGGCAACCAGCTGCAGGCCGCGGCGGCCGCGATGGGCGGGCGCGCGAAGGCGAGCACCGAGAAGGCCGAGGCGATCAAGACCCTGTTGCAGAGCAACAAGGTCAACGTCGACGCGCTCATCGCCAACGTCGGCTCCGCGGCCCAGGCCGCCTTGGGCTCGGCGAAGAACGTGAAGGAGCTCGAGGAGCGCACGCGTCGCATCGACAAGATCGTCGACGCCATCGTGATGGTCACGGTGCAGACGAACATGCTCGCGGTGAACGGCAACGTCGAAGCGGCGCGCGCCGGCGAGTACGGCCGCGGCTTCTCCGTGGTCGCGGGCGACATCCGCTCGCTCTCGAACGAGAGCAGCGAGAACGCCGATCGGATCAAGGATCTCGTCCGCCAGGTCCAGGCCCAGATCCAGCGCGTGGCGACCGACATCGAGCTCGCCGGCAAGACCGCGCTCGCCGAGGTCACCAAGGCCAAGGTCGTCACGGCGAACCTCGAGCGCATGGCCACCGACGTGGGGCGCGTGCAGCAGGCGATCCAGGAGATCGGCACCGGCGCGCAGGAGTCGGCCAAGGCGCTCGAGGAGGCCGGCAAGGCGGCCGACCAGATCAGCGCGGCGGCGCAGGAGACCGCGAAGGCGACCGAAGAGGCCGCCACCGCCGGCGAGCAGGCCTCGAAGGCGGCGCAGCAGATCGCGCAGGCCGTCGAGGAGATCGCCTCGCAGGCCGACGATCTGCAGCACGGCTGACCGCCACCCGCGAGACCAACATGTCAGAGCAGCTCACCCGCTCCCAAGACCTCTCGGCGCACCTGGAAGAGAACCAAGTGGTGACCTTCTTCCTCGGCGACGAGGAGTTCGGCTTCGACATCATGTCCGTGCAGGAGATCATCCGGCAGCCCACGCTGTGCCGGATCCCGATGGCCCCCGACTACGTCGAGGGGGTCGCGAACCTCCGGGGCACGGTCCTCCCGGTCATCGACACCCGCACGCGCTTCGGCATGCGGCGCGAGACCGACACCGACGGCACGCGCGTGCTCGTCCTCGACGTCGACGGCCACAAGACCGGCCTGCGCGTCGACCGCGTGCGGCAGGTGACGCGCATCCAGCGAGGAGAGATGGAGGCGCCACCGGCGATCATCCGGGGCGGAGGGTCCTCCGAATACCTGAAGGGGGTCGCCAAGCTCGAGGGCGGCAAGCGGATCATCATGTCGCTGAACCCCCACGCGATCTGCAAGGTCGAGATCGCGGCGCTGGCCGAGACGCTCGCCAAAGAGGGGGCGGCGGCCGACCACGCGCCCTCTCTCGCGAGGACCGCGGGCGCCGACGCCGGCGATCAGTCGGTCGCGCAGATCGTCTCGTTCACCCTCGGGGCGGAGGAGTTCGCCTTCCCGATGGAGCACGTCCGGGAGATCCTGCGCGTCGAGCGGCCGAACGAGGTCCCCGACACCCCCGAGTACGTGCTCGGGATCGTCACCGTGCGGGGGAACATCCTGCCGGTGATCGACCTGCGCATCTTGCTCGGGCTCTCGACGCTCGACGCGGAGGTCACGGCCACGGCGGCGCGCGCCCGAGCGGGCTTCCGTGCCTGGTTCGACGCGGTCACGGCCCAATGCCAGGGCGAGACCGCGCGCAGCACCGCGACCAGCGGCCTCGACGAGCTCCGCGCCTGGCACGCCGGCTTCTCGACCGCCAGCGAGACGCTGATGGAGGTCGTGAGCCAGATCCGGGTCGCCGGCGACAAGGTCCTCCGCGGGCTGCAGCAGACCCACGAGGCCAACCGCGGCGCGCGCGAGGTGTTCGGCGGCGAAGTGGCCCCGCACGCGGCCGACGTCGTCCGGCTCCTCACGGAGTTCGAAGGGAAGGTGAAGGCGAACATCTCCGAGGATCAGCGTCTGGTCGTCGTGCAGTCGCACGGGACGCTCTTGGCGCTGCTGGTCGATCGCGTCCGCGAGGTGCTGAACGTCCCCAAGCGGCTGATCGATCCGCCGCCGCGACTCTCGACCGCGGACGCGAGCGAGGTCGCCGGGGTGGCCAGGCTCGAGGAGGGCAAGCGGCTGATCATGCTGCTCGACGCGAACAACCTCGTGCAGCGGGACGCGCTCGGCTCGCTCGATCAGCAAGGCGGCGTCGAGGAGCAGGTCCGGCGGGCCAAGGAGGGGAGCGCCATGGAGCGTGGAACGACCGATCGCGACGGCGGTGCGCTCCTCGAGCGGCAGTTCGTGACGTTCCGCCTCGCCGACGGCGAGTACGGCATTCCGATCGAGCAGATCCAGGAGATCGATCGCACCTCGAAGATGACCAAGATCCCGAAGTCGGCCGACTACGTCGACGGGATCACCAACCTGCGTGGCGAGGTCATTCCGGTGATCAACGCGCGCAAGCGGTTCGGCCTGCCGATGAAGGAGGTCGACGAGCAGACTCGCGTCATCATCCTCGAGATCGACGGCAACAAGACCGGCCTCTTGGTCGACTCGGTCCGCCAGGTGCTCAACCAGGCGCAGAAGGACATCGCGGCCCCCCCGGCCTCGATCTCGGGCGGCGTCGATCGGCAGTTCATCTCCGGGATCGGCAAGGCCGACAACGGCAAGCGGATGATCGTCCTGCTCGACGTCGCGAAGGTCCTGAAGGAGTGAGCCGCGGGTCGGTCGAGCTCGGATCCTCAGCTGGATTCGAGCTCGACCGAGGCCGACTTCGGAGAAGCGTTCCCATGTGTCCGTTCCACGACAAGCCGAAGATTCGAGTCCTGATCGCCGACGACTCGGCGCTCATGCGACGCACGCTCCGGCGCGTCCTCGAGGACGACTCCGACTTCGAGGTGATCGACACCGCCCGCGACGGCGAGGACGCCGTGGCGAAGGCGCGCGAGCTGAGACCCGACGTGGTGTCGATGGACATCAACATGCCGAAGCTCGACGGCATCTCGGCGCTGCAGCTGATCATCAGCGAGGGGATCTGCCCGGTGGTCATGCTGTCGAGCCTGACGCAGCACGGCGCCGTCGCGACGTTCGAGTCTCTCGAGCTCGGCGCCTTCGACTTCGTCGCCAAGCCCGGCGGCACCGTCTCCGCCGAGCTCGGCTCGGTTGCACGCGACCTCCGCGCCAAGCTCAAGGCGGCCGCGAGCTCGCGCAGCCTCGATCGAGCGGGTCGGCGGACGCGGGCCGAGCGTGTCCGGCGCGTCACCCGTGAAGCGCGAGAGCTCCCGCCCGGGCCCAAGCTCGCGCTCCCCGAGCGCGCGGCCCCGTCGGACATGAAGGTCGTGGCCATCGGCATCTCCACCGGCGGGCCGGCCACGATCATGGAGGTGCTGCCGGCGATTCCGCACGACGTCAACGCCGCCTTCTTCCTGGTCCAGCACATGCCCGGGAGCTTCACTGGCCCCTTCGCGCGCCGGCTCGACGAGACGTGCCAGCTGCACGTCGAGGAGGCCGCCGCGGGCGTCGAGGTTCGCCCCGGCTGCTGCTACGTGGCCCGCGGCGAGTACCAGATGACGGTGCACCGAGCCGCGAACGGGCGCGCCCTGCTCCGCACGCCCACCAAGCCCGACACGCTCTTCAAGCCGTCGGTCGACGTCATGATGGAGTCGGTGCTGGCGGCGTACGGCGCGAGCACGATCGGCGTGCTGATGACCGGCATCGGCGACGACGGCGCGAACGCGATGGTGAAGATCAAGCAGGCCGGCGGCTACACGATCGCCGAGAGTGAAGAGACCGCGGTCGTGTACGGAATGCCCCGGGAGGCGATCGAGCGCGGGGGCGCGAACGTCGTGCTGGCGAGCTGGGACGTTGCGAAGGCCATCCTGCGTCGACTCTAGAGACTCGAGGTCCTATGTCCGTCGAGAGGCTCGTAGCCCAACTGAACGCCGAGAGTGACGAGGAGCGCGCGTGGGCGGCCGAGGACCTCGGCTGCGGCGACGTCGGGACGGCGCTGCCCGCGCTGCTCGCGCGCGTACGCGTGGAGCCGAGCCGGGCCGTGCGCGAGGCGATCGTCACGGCGCTCTCGCGCTTGACGGATCCGGCGGTGCCCGCGGGGGTCGCCGAGCTGCTCTCTCACGACGACGCCTTCCTGCGCAACGGCGCGGTGGCGCTCCTCCGGGCGAGAGGGGCGGCGGCCGTGCCTGCGATCCGACGCGCGTTCGAGTCGCCCGATCCCGACCTGCGCAAGCTCGCGCTCGACATCCTCGGCGCGATCGAGACCCCGGACGCAGACGCGCTGTACGAGGCGGGCCTTCGTGATCGAGACATCAACGTCCGCATCGCGGCGATCGAGTACGTCGGCGAGCACCGAAGGGCGGGCTTCCGGCCGTGCCTCGAGGCGCTCTTCCCCGACGAACCGAACCCGATGCTCCTGGCCGCGCTCTTCGCGACGCTCGCGTCGATCGGCACCGAGCAGACCTGGTCGGTCATCGCGGCGCGTTTTCCGACGGTCGAGAGCGTCCCCGCGTTCCTGCGCGGCGCGTGGCTCCGCGCCCTCGCACAGTGGCGAACCGGCGACACGCTCGAGACGCTCGCCGCGAACGCCCCGCACGCGAGCCCCGAGGATCTCGTCGACGCGCCCGGCCTTTGTCGCGAACGCCTCGCCTCCGTCGCCGCGCCGTCGCCGCTGCTGGCGCACCTCGAGGCGCTCCTCGGCGCGTCGATCGCGCCGACGACGAAGTATCGGATTCTCGAGTGGCTCGGCGGACTGCACGAAGCGGAGCCCATCTCGGCGATGGTGCGTGCGCAGCTCTCGAGCACCGAACCGCTGGTGGCGCAGGGCGCGCGCGAGGCCCTCGCCCGACTGAAGCCGGAAGGCTGGCAGGCCTCCGTCGACGAACAGGCGGCGCGCGCGCCGCGACCTTCGCCCCACGCCGCATTCACGAAGGAGCGGTCCTCGAAGAAGGCCTCCTCGGACGGCGTCTGATGAACGTCACCACGCGCCAGTTCGAGATGCTCCGAGACATGATCTACGAGGCTCTCGGGCTCAGCTTCGACGAAGGCAAGCTCGATTTTCTCGAGAAGCGCGTCGAGAAGCGCATGGGGCACCTCGGCGTGGGCACGCTCGACGACTACCTGTTCCACCTGCGCTTCCTCGACACGCGCGGCGCCGAGATGCAGGCGCTCGCGAACCTGGTGACGACGAACGAGACGTACATGTTCCGGGAGTTCGAGCAGCTCCAGGGGTTCGCCGACCACTGCCTCGACGAGATCCTGGCGGCCAAGGAGAAGCGCGGCGACAAGACGCTGCGGATCTGGTCCGCCGGCTGCTCCTCGGGTGAAGAGCCCTACACACTCGCGATCATCCTCCGCGAGGTCATCCACGACATCGAAGACTGGGACATCCAGATCGTCGCGACCGACCTCGACGAGGTCCGCCTCGGGATGGCGCGCGCCGCGACGTACGGCCCACGCTCGGTGCGCGACGTGCCCGAAGAGTACCTGTCGCGGCACCTGCGCCCGCTCCCGAACGGTGAGTACGAGGTGAGGCCCGAGACGAAGAAGCTGGTCGAGGTGCGCCACCTCAACTTGAACGATCGCTCCGCCATGAGGAGCATGCGCGGCTTCGACTTCGTGTTCTGTCGGAACGTCCTGATCTACTTCGACGACGCGTCCCGCAAGGCGGTGGTGGATTCGTTCTTCCACACCCTCGTCAAGGGGGGATTCCTCTTCCTCGGTCACTCCGAGTCGGTCGGGCGCATCACGAGCGCGTTTCGTCTCAAGCGCCTCGGCAAGCACCTCGTGTATTGCAAGGAGTAGTCCGTGAAAACCATTCTCGTCGTGGACGACTCCCGGACGACCCGTAGCTACCACGCGGCGATCGCGGCCTCGGCCGGGTACCGTGTGGTCACCGCGGTCGATGGCGCCGACGGGCTCGAGAAGCTCCTCGCCGAGCGGTGCGACCTCGTCCTGACCGACATCAACATGACCGGGATGGACGGCTACGAGTTCCTCCGCCGCGCGCGCGAGTTGCCGGAGTGCGAGGAGGTGCCGATCGTCATCATCTCCACCGCTTCGCGCGAGGCCGACAAGCTCAAGGCCTTCACGCTCGGAGCGAATCTCTACATCGTGAAGCCCTCCGAGCCGCAGGCGTTGCTCGATCATCTCCAGATGATGCTCGGGGGGACGCCGTGAGCCAGGTGCTCACGCTGCACGGCACAATCCTCGAGATCGCGCTCGAGGGGGAGCTGACGGTCGTCGACGTGAAGGAGATGCACGCAGCGATCCTCGCCGCGTTGTCGCCCGAGCACGACGTCGTCGTGCGCGCCAAGGACGTCAGCCGCGTCGACACGGCGGTGGCGCAGCTGATCTACGCGGTCGGCGTCTACGCCAGGAGCTTCGAGGTCCTAGAGGCCTCCGAAGCGTGGCTGAAGGCATTCCGCCTCCTCGGACTCGAGCGTCCCATCGACCCCGAGCCTGGCACGTAACCGGGAGACTTCGAGCGATGCCGAAGACCGTACTTTCCGTCGACGACTCCCCGAGCATCCGCCAGGCGGTGAAGCTCACGCTCGGCTCGAAGGGCTACGTGGTGCGCGAGGCCGACGGCGGCAAACAGGCCCTTCAGATCTGCGCCGCCGAGCCCGTTCATCTCGTCATCACCGATCTCAACATGCCAGAGATGGATGGCATCGAGCTCATTCGTCACATCCGGGCGCTCTCGGCCCATCGATTCACGCCGATCCTGATGCTCACCACGGAGTCGCAGGCCGACAAGAAGAGCCAAGGCAAGGCGGCTGGCGCGACGGGCTGGATCGTGAAGCCCTTCACGCCCGATCAGCTCGTCGCGGTCGTGCAGCGCGTGCTGCCGCCTGGCTGAGCAGCGAGTTCCACGATGCGCAGACTCCACCCATGGCGACGCGACGGGCGGCGGGAGGCGCCAGGCGCATGAGCCCGCTGAATTTGCCTCGTTCGCCCGCGCTCGACGCCTCGACGGCGCAGCTGCACTCCGAGCGCGACGCGCTCGCGAGCCTCGCCTCCGACATCGAGGGGGACTTCGTGCGGCTCGGCGATCTGCTCGGCGACACCAGCGCTGCCTGCTCCAGGCTCGCCGGCCTCGCCGACGACCTGCGACGCGTCGCGCGGGGCGAGGACGGCAAACGCGCGCTCGTCTTCTCTTATGAGCTCTTCAAGAAGTACTCCGACCTCGTCCTCGCCGGCATCGACCAGGCCGAACGGGTCCGGCAGGAGCTTGGCGCCGTCTCGGCCGACGTCGCGATCCTCGCCAAGCGTGAGCGTGACTTCTCGGAGATCGTGACGAGCTTCTGGCTGCTGAAGACTGCGTTCCGGGTCGAGGCCGCGTCGCTCTCCCACGAGCACCGCGCGCTGCTCCTCGGGTTGACGAACGGCATGGACGAGCTCCACGAGGGGCTCAAACGGCTCGTGTTCGAGCAGTTCGGCCGGCTCGCCGCCACGCGGCTGCAGATCGCGCGGCTCGACGCGCGCCTCGGCGACGTCCAGACCGACAGCCGCCGCCGTGTGCAGCAGGCACGGAGGCAGCTCGAGAGCGACCTCGACGCGTTCACCAACGCGCTGTCGCCCGCGACACGGTTCAGCGAGCAGGTCACGAACGAGAGCGCGCGTGCGGGGCTCCACGTGTCGCAGGTGATCGTGTCCTTGCAGTACCACGACATCGTTCGGCAACGCGTCGAGCACGTCGTGACGGCGATCGACGAGATCCTCACGACGCTGGCGGCGGCCGGGAGTGACGGTGCGAACCTCGCCGACGAGGCCGCCTCCGTCGAGGTCGCGAGCGCCGGCGCCAGGGTGCACTTCTCGGCGCGCATCCAGCTCGAACAGCTTCGCGACGCGCGCAGCGAGATCGACGGCGCGGGCGAGACGATCGTCTGCGGCATCCGCGAGGTTCTCGAGAGCGGCGAGGCGGTGCTCGGAGCGGGGATGCGGCTGCGGCAGCTCGTCACCGATGGCCTGCGACGGTCGCAAGCCTCGAGCTCGTTCGTGAACAAGATCCAGGATCTGCACGACTCCCAGGGCGCGGTCGCGCACGACGTCGACGCGCTGGTCAAGCTCGCCTCCGACGTCGGCACGATCGTGGAGGATCTCTCTGTAGACGTGGTCCAGAAGACCCAGGCGCTGCGGCTCGTCGCGCTCAACGCCGGCGTGCAGGCCCTCCACGTCTCGGCGGGCGGCGCCCTCGAGCAGCTCGCGGCGATCACGCAGCGCGACGCGGACGAGGCGCTCGCGCACACCAAAGCGCTGCTCGCGGGCGCGCGGAGCATCCACGTCGCGGTCGAGGGGCTGCGCGGCGGACTCGAGGAGTTCCTCGAGCTCACCCGCGACGAGGACGCCGCGCTCGACGGCGAGGCGCTCATGGCCCGGCAGCTGCTGGTCGAGATGCGCTCGGGCGTCGCGGCGAGCTTCGAGGGGCTCGACGGGGATTTCGACCGACTGCGAAAGGCCGCGCACCGGACGCTCGACGAGCTCACGTTCCGCGAGGTCATCACGACTCGGTTCACGAAGATGGAGGCCGCCCTCGAGGGGGTCGTCGCCGCGACCGCTGGGCTCGTCGATCGAGAGAGCGAGAGCTACGAGCTGAGCCTCGCGAGCCTGCGCGCGAGCTACACGATGGAGCGCGAGCGCGCGATGCACGACGCGGTCGCGCGTCGCGAGCACGAGCGGCGGGGCGCCACCGCGGTCCATGGCTCGAGCGGCACGAGCCTGGCCGGCGCCGACGCGGCGAGCGCGCCTGCGCTGGACGAGAACGTGGAGCTGTTCTGAACCGCGGCGCGCGCGCCGACGAGGATCCGCACGTCATGGCCCAACAGATACTCAAGCTCCGCACGCTCGAGGACGTCATCCGCGTGCGCCAGGCGTGCGTACGCCTCGCGGTCGAGCTCGGTCTCGACGGCTCGGATCGGAGGCGCGTCGCGACCGCGGCCGGCGAGATCGCGCGCAACGTCCTCCAGCACTCGGGCGACCTGGGCGAGGTCGCGCTCGAGGAGATCGACGACGGCACGCGTCGCGGAATCCAGATCGTCGTGCGGGACCAGGGGCGGGGCATCGCCGACGTCGTCGCCAACTCCAGCGCCGTCGCCTCGGCCTCGGTGATCTCCCTCGGCGCGGGGCTCGCCGGAGCGAAGTGGCTGATGGACACCTTCGAGATCGACACCGCGATCGGTCGGGGGACCACGGTGCGAATGGTGAAGTGGCAGAGCTCGAACGTCAGCCCGTGAAGTCGTGATGGCGTGTCGAAGGAGCGTTGGAAGTGGCAATCACACCCTCTCAGATTCTCGAGCTCACCCGCGCGGCGTTTCGGCAGGAGGCCGATGAGCTGCTGTCCGAGCTCGACACCACGCTCCTCCAGCTCGAGGCCTCGCCGATGGACGCGGCGCTCGTCAACCGTGCGTTCCGGGCCATTCACACCCTCAAGGGTTCCGGCGCCACGGCCGGCTTCGACGCCGTCTCGGGGGTGCTCCACGGCGTCGAGGACGCGCTCAACGAGGCGCGCGAGGGGCGCCTCGCGATGAACGGAGAGATCGTCGACATCGTGCTGAAGGTGACCGACGTCGTACGACGTCTGCTCCAGGGGAGCGGCTCCGACGCCGCGCTGCTCGAGGAGGGGCACGCCAGCGTTCGCGCGCTCGCCGCGCACCTCCCCGCATCGGGGAAGGTCGGCTCGACGCCCGCTGCGCCCGCCGCGCTCGCCGCGCCCGCGAAGGAGACCACCGAGCGCGGCGGCAGCGTCCACGCCGTGCGGTTCGCTCCGCACCGCACCATCTTCCACTTCGGTAACGATCCTCTCGTGATGCTCCGTGAGCTCGCGGGCCTCGGCGCGATCGTCGTTCGCGCGCGCGTCGACGCGCTCCCCGCGCTCCCCGAGCTCGATCCCGAGCTCTGCTACCTCGCGTTCGAGGCGCAGGTCGGGACGAGCCGGCCGGAGGCGCAGCTCCGCGAGGTCTTCGCCTTCGTCGAAGACGACGCCGACGTGCGCATCACCCGCACGGTCGCCGAGCATGCCTGGGTCCTGCCGCCGATTGCGTACTTCGATCCGGAGGCGGTCGCCGACTTCGTCGAGGAGGGCGAGGAGAACATCGCCGCGCTCGAGGCCGAGGTGCTCGCGCTCGAGGAGAATCCCAGCGAGACGCAGCGAGTCGAGGTCGTCTTTCGCGCGCTCCACAACTTGAAGGGCCAGGCCGGGCTGCTGCTCAGCGAGATGCGGCTCGCGCCTCCCGTCGGTTACCCGCTGGTGGCCTTCCGCGATCTCTGCCACGGCGTCGAGGGGTTCGCCGAGTTGCACCGGGGCACCGCGCGCAAGGAGCTCGACGAGGCCGGAATCCAGCTCTTGCTCCAGGCGGTCGACAGCCTGAAGTCACTCCTCGCGGACTTCCTCGAGGCGCGCGTCGCGGGCGATGGTGCGCAGCGCCTGCTTGCCAGGCTCGCCCAGCGCGGCGCCACGGTGCCGCCGCCCGAGGCGGGCGCACACGCGACCATGCTGGGCTCGGTCGCCGCGCAGTGCCGCGGCCTCGTGAGCTCCATCTTGCGGCCGGGCGAACGGGTGGAAGGGCTCTCGGCCACGGAGGTGAAGTCCATCTACCGCGCCCTGCAGACGCTCGGGCGCGCTGCGAGCTACGACAGCAAGCCCGTGGTCCGGGAGCGGGCCGACGAGATGCTCTCGACCTGCCGCGACCTGCAGGCGCGCGAGGACGGCGCACGCACCCTCTCGGTGCTCGTCCCGCAGTACCGGGGCCTCGAGGAGGCGCTCGCGCAGTCGAGCGAGCGGAGCGCGGCGCGCTCGTCGCCGCCGAAGGCGCGCACCATCTCCATCCGCCCATCGAGCCCGCCGAAGGTCAGCGAGCGCGCCCCCGCGGCCGACGTGGGCGCCGCGGCGGGCGGTCGGAGCGTGCGGGTGGATCAGCACAAGCTCGATCGCCTCATGCGCGCCGTCGGCGAGCTCCTCGTGGCGCGCAACTCGCTACCCACCTTCTCGAAGCGCCTCGAGGCCGAGCGCAGCTCCGTCTTCCGAGACGTCAAGGACGTCGGCGAGCGGATCTCCCACATCGCCGACGATCTCCAGGACTCCGTCATGGCGATCCGGATGATGCCCATTCGCACGATGTTCCAGCGCTTCCCCCGCATGATCCGGGATTTGGCGCGCTCCGAGGAGAAGCAGGTCCAGCTCATCATCTCCGGCGAGGAGACCGAGCTCGACAAGACCGTCATCGAGCAGCTCGCGGATCCCCTCGTCCACCTCGTCCGCAACGCGGTCGATCACGGGCTCGAGCCGCCGCACGAGCGCGTCGCCGCCGGCAAGCCGGAGCTCGGCACGGTCGGGTTGAAGGTCTCGCAGGAGGGGAGCTTCGTCGTCATCGAGATCTCCGACGACGGTCGCGGGATGCGCGTCGAGAAGCTCCGCGACAAGGCGGTGGAGAAGGGCCTGCTCACGCGCGCTGCCGCCGACGCCCTTTCGCGCGAAGCGACCTTCGAGCTGGTGTTCCTGCCCGGCTTCTCGACGGCGGCGAGCGTGACGAGCATCTCGGGGCGCGGCGTCGGCATGGACGTCGTCCGCAACAACGTCCGCCAGCTGCACGGCACGATCGCCATCGAGAGCGTCGTCGGAGGCGGGAGCACGTTCACCGTGAAGCTCCCGGCGAGCCTGATGGTGTCGAAGGCCATCCTCGTGGAGTCCTCGGGCGACCAGTTCCTGTTCCCGATCGAGAGCGTTCGCGAGATGGTCAAGCTCGACGCCTCGGAGATCCACGGGATCGCCGCGCAGCGCTTCATCCACATACGGGGCTCCGTCTGTCCGATCGTGGCGCTCTCGACGATCCTCGGTCAGCAGGAGCGGGCGGCGACGGGCGGAGAGCAGAGCGCCGCCATCGTGCGTACGCGCCTCGGCGACGTGGCGCTGATCGTCGATCGGCTGGTCGCGGAGATCGACGTCATCGTGAAGCCGCTCTCGGAGGGGCTCGACCGCCTTCGGATGTTCCAGGGAGCGTCGATCCTCGGGGACGGCCAGGTCGCACTCGTCATGGATCCGTCCCAGCTCGGTGCGGTCGCGCAAGCTGCGCTGTCGGCACGGTTGCACGCCTGAACACGGGGTGACCGGGCGTACCGGAAACTGGTTCGCTCGCGCAGGGACCCGCTAGCGTGAGCGAATGCCGATGGATCCGAGTGAGCTCGTCGCCGCGTGCGAGCGCCTCTTCGGGCGTGCGTGGCGCGAAGGGGGGATTCGTCTGGAGGCGCTCGAGGCTCGTGCAGTGCAGTCGGCCTTCCGCCAAAGGGCCTTCGAGGTCCATCCCGATCGCGCGCAGCTGCTCGGGCGCTCGCCCAGCGAGCTGACGGCCGAGCTTCAGGCAATCGGCGCTGCGCGCGTGACGCTCGAGCGCTTCCTGGCGAACGACGCCGCACCGTCGGTACCCGCCGAGCCCACGGAGGCACCGGTCGCCGCGGAGCCGCCGGCGCCCACTCGCCTGTACCGCGGCGCCGTCCCCAGCCGCCCCCTACGCTTCGGAGAGTTCCTCTACTTCAGCGCTTGGATTTCCCGCGACGAGCTCCGCGACGCCGTCGCTTGGCAGGCCGAGTCGCGACCCAGGTTCGGAGCGGTCGCGCTGGAGCTCCGGCTGCTCCGTCGCGGTCAGCTCGAGAGACTCCTCGGCGAGGCGCGGCGCCTGCCGATCGGCGAGCACGCGGTGGCGCGAGGCGTGCTGACGGGTCCGGAGCGGGATCGCGTGCTCGGCGTGCAGCGGCGCGTCCAGGCACCGCTCGGAGGCTACTTCGTCGAGCTCGGGTTGTTGGCCCCGGGCGAGGTGCGCGAGCAGCTCCGGCGACAGCGTCTGCACAATCGGCGCGCAATGGCGGCTTGAGTAGCCCTCCGCCGAGCTCGACGAGTCGACTCGCAGAGCCAGCTCCGGCCGTCGCGGGCGAGCGGGCTGCCGAAACGCAGCTGCGGAGACCGTGACCGTCGGAAGGTCGTGCGAAGAGCTCGAGCCACTTCGGCGTCGCTCGGCGGGAGATTGGCAGAGAGCGGCCAAGTTCGGCACTGCTACGCCCCGATCGCCAGCACCGCCGCGCCACGCACCTCGCCGCGCCGGAGCCGATCGAGCGCCTCGTTCGCCTGCGCCAGCGCGAACGGCTCGATCTCGGTCACCACCGGGACCTGCGCCGCGAGCGCGAGGAACTCCTCCGCGTCGGCGCGCGTGAGGTTCGCCACCGAGCGCACGCTGCGCTCGCCCCAGAGCAGCTCGTAGGGGAACGACGGCACGTCGCTCATGTGGATCCCGCCGCACACCACCACGCCGCCACGCTCGACCGCCGCGAGCGCGCGCGGCACCAGCGCGCCCACCGGCGCGAAGACGATCGCGGCGTCGAGCGGCACCGGCGGCGTCTCGTCGGACGCGCCCGCCCACGTCGCGCCGAGCTCGCGCGCGAACGCCTGCGCGCTCGCGTCGCCGGCGCGGGTGAAGGCGTAGACCTCGCGCCCCTGCCAGCGCGCGACCTGCGCGACGAGGTGCGCGGCCGCGCCGAAGCCGTAGATGCCGAGGCGACGCGCGTCGCCGCAGAAGCGGAGCGAGCGGTAGCCGATCAGCCCGGCGCAGAGCAGCGGGGCGGCGTGCAGATCGTCGAGCGCGTCGGGGAGCGCGAAGGCGTAGCGCGCGTCGACGATGGCGCTCTCGGCGTAGCCGCCGTCGCGCGTGTAGCCGGTGAATTCGGCCTCGGCGCAGAGGTTCTCGCGCCCGCTCGCGCAGAACGCGCAGGCGCCGCAGGTCCACCCGAGCCACGGCACGCCCACGCGCGCGCCCGGCGCGAAGCGCTCGCTCCCCGCGCCCGGGCTCCCGAGCTCGGACACGATGCCGACGATCTCGTGCCCGATCACGAGCGGCAGCTTCGGGTGCGCGAGCTCGCCGTCGACCACGTGGAGATCGGTCCGGCAGACGGCGCACGCGCGCACGTCGATCGTGATCTCGCCGGGGCCGGGGGCGCGCAGGGCGATCTCCGCCTCGCGGAGCGGGCGTCCCGGGGCGTCGAGGAGCATGGCGCGCATGCCGCATTGTCCGCCCGGCGGCGAGGGAAGGGGAGCGGCGTCGAGCTCGGTGCGCGCGCTGCGCCCGCTGCGCGCGCTTCCGCCGATGCGCCCGCAGCTGCGTCGAGCGTCGACGCGCGGCGCGCTCGCTGGCACACGAGCCGGCGCGATGGAGACCTCGACCGAAGCCGGCGATCGCCGCAAGACCCTGATCCTCGTCGGCGTCCTCGTGGCGCTCTTCGTGCTCGCGCTCCTGCTCGTGCGCCGCGCGGCCACCGACGTCGGCGCCGATCAGACCAACGGCGCGTCTGGCGCGAGCGCGGGCGCCGTCGGCGCGCAGCCGCCTTTCGACGCCGGGCCGCTCCTTCCGGACGCCGTGCCCGAGGTGGCGCTCGGCGTGGCGGTGGGCGTCCCGCGTCCGCCTCCGCCGATCGCCTTCGATGCCGGCGTCGCAGCGCTGGCGCCCGACGCCGCGTCCGACGCGCCCAAGTGCATCCCCGAGTCCAAGAAGGAGCTCTGCGGCGACGGCGTCGACAACAACTGCAACGGTCAGATCGACGAAGGGTGCGAGCGTCGCTGAGGCGCCCGCTCGCCGAGGGCGCGCCGGCTCAGCCCTTCTTCGGCCCGACCAGCGTTCGCAGCGTCGCGCGCGCGACCGTCTCGCCCCGCGTGTCGACCATGTCGACGACCACCGGATACTCCTGCCGCTCGCTCGTGGCTGGGACGGGGCAGTCGCACACGCCGCGGATCGTTCCGCGCGCCTTCTTCAGGTAGTCGATCGACATGCCGGCCACGATGAAGCGCGCGTCGTCCGGGAGCGAGTAGGCGAGCGCGACGTTGCCGGTGAGCTCGGCGAGGTTCGCGAGCGCGATCGCGTGCACGCAGTCGAGGTGATTGCGTACGCCGCGCCGGTCGGCGAGCACGACCTCGGAGTGCCCCTTGCGCAGCACGTCGACCTTGGCGCCGATCGTCCCGGTGTACGGCGCGGCGAGGCCGATCGCGCGGCTGAAGAGCGCGCGGCCGCCGGGCAATCGCGCCACCCGATCCCAGAGATCGCGAAGGACGTTCTTGCGTGACGAGGTGAGCGACGAGAGCGAGAACCCTTCGAGCACCGACATCGATGGAGCGTAGCGTGACACGTCGCGTTACGTCGAGTAGCCTGGAACAGACGTGGCCGTTCTCCGCCGCATCGCCAGCGTTCTCGCCCTCGCCGCCATCGTCGCTGCCCCCGCAGGCTGCTCGCTCGGCGTCACCGGGCTCGGCGCCGATTCGGTCGAGGACGATGCGGCGATCGCCGCCGACGACGCGACGACCGACGACGCGACGACCGAGGACGCGTCGATCGACGTCGCCGCGGCCGACGCCGAATCCGCAGCCGACGCCGCGGCCGAAGCCGCAGCCGAAGTCGATGCCGCGGCCGACGTCGAGCCCGACGCCGAGCCCGACGCCGTCGTGTCGTTGCCGGTCGTCGCGCGGCTCAACCTCGACGGCGCCGCGCTCGACGGCGTCGATTTCCCCGGCCACTGGACCGCCGCGCCGGTGCCGGGCCCGTGCGGCCCCAGCCACTACGAGAACAGCCCCGTGCACGGCACGCTCGACCCCGGGCTCTTCACCGGCGAGGCCTACGGCAACCCGCTCAAGTGCGCCGTCGGCGGCGGCACGTTGCCGCACGGGACCTATCGCGTGCGCCTCTACTTCGCCGAGCTCTTCTGGGGGCCCGGCTGCCCCGGCGGCGGCGCGGGGCCCGGCTCGCGGCTCTTCTCCGTCGCGCTCGAGGGCAAGACGGTGCTCACCGACTTCGACATTTTCGTCGCGACCGGCGGCTGCCTCGCGAGCAAGACCTCCGCCGCGGGCGCGCCCGTCGTGCAGACCTTCGACGTGACCGTCAACGACGGCACGCTCGATCTCGTCGGCACCCCGACCAAGGACAACGCGAAGCTGTCCGCGATCGAGGTGCTCGGGCCGCTGTGACTACTTCCCGATCAGCATCTCTCCGAACGAAGCCCGCAGCTTGCTCTTGAGGAATTTCCCCGTGCTCGTGCGGGGGATCTGCTGCACGAACACGAACGCGTCGGGCATCCAGAACTTCGCGAAGTGCCCCTCGAGGTGCGTGCGCAGCTCCTCCTCGCTCGCGCTCTGACCGGGCTTCAGCACGATCGCCGCGATCGGCCGCTCGTCCCACTTCTCGTGGCGCCCGGCGAACACCGCCGACTCGAGCACCGCGGGGTGGCTCATGAGCGCGTTCTCGAGCTGCACCGAGCTGATCCACTCGCCGCCGCTCTTGATCACGTCCTTCGAGCGGTCGGTGATCCGCACGTACCCCTCGGCGTCGATCGTCACCACGTCGCCGGTCTTGAACCAGCCGTCGGCGGTGAAGCGATCGCTCCCCTCGTCGCTGAAGTACGCCTTGGCGACGAACGGCCCGCGCACCTCGAGCTCGCCCATCGTCTCGCCGTCCCACGGCAGGATCTTGCCGGCCTCGTCGGCGTGCCGCTGCTCCACGAACGGCACCGCGTAGCCCTGCGTCGAGCGGATCCGGAGCTCCTGCGCCGGGTCGCCCGCGAGCGACGACTTCACGCGCGCCAGCGTGCCGAGCGGGTTCGTCTCGGTCATCCCCCACGCGTGCGTGATCACCACGCCGTGCCGCTCGGCGAACCCCTGGATCATCGACGGGGGCGCCGCCGCGCCGCCGATCACGGTCGTGCGCACGTGGCCGAGGTTCCACTTGCCCTGCTCGGCGTCGAGCATCGCCAGGATGCCGAGCCAGATCGTCGGCACGCCCGCCGCGATCGTCACCTTCTCGTCCTGCATCAGCTCGAGGATCGACTTCGCGTCGAGGTGCGGCCCCGGGAACACCAGGTTCGAGCCGGCCATCACGGCCGCGTACGGCAGCCCCCACGCCGCCGCGTGGAACATGGGGACCACCGGCAGCACCACGTCGCGCTCGCCGACCGCGAGCGAGTCGGCCATGCACGCCACGATCGTGTGCATCACCATCGAGCGGTGCGAGTACACGACCCCCTTCGGGTTCCCCGTGGTGCCGCTCGTGTAACAGATCATCGAGGCCGCGTTCTCGTCGAGCCGCGGGAACTCGAACGCGTCCGAGCAGGGCTCGAGGAGCGCCTCGTACTCCGCGTCCTCCGGCGGCACGGCGGGATCGCCCTCGTCGCGCATGACCACGACCTTGCGGATCCACGGCACCTCGTGCCGGAACTTGTCGAGCAGCGGCAGCAGCGTCGCGTCGGCGAAGACCCACTTGTCCTCGGCGTGGCGCGCGATGTACGCGATCTCGGTCGGGTGCAGGCGCAGGTTGAGGGTGTGGATCACCGCGCCGATCGCCGGCACCGCGAGGTAGAGCTCGAGGTGTCGATGATGGTTCCATGCGAGCGTCGCCACGCGGTCGCCCGGCTTCACCCCCATGGCCACGAGCGCGTTGGCGAGCTTGCGCACGCGCTTCATCAGCTCCGCGTACGACACGCGGTTCAGGGCGCGGTTCGCCTGGCGACTCACCACCTCGCTCTTCGGGAAGAAGCGCGCCGCGCGCTCCACGAGGTGCGTGAGCGTCAGCGGGTAATCCATCATCCGGCCGGGAAGCGTCGCGAGCATCGGCTGTCCTCCTCTGGGTCGAGCGACCCGAAAGGAGAGCAGAGCTGCCGCGCTTCGTCATGACGCGCTGGGGCGCGCGTCAGGGCTGCTACGCCGGCGTCGGCTTCGCGGAGAACTTGCCCGAGCCCCAGCGGACCGCGAGGAGCCCCAGCGTGGCGGCGATCCCCGACGACCAAGCCCACGCACCGAGCCGCCCGTGCCCGAGCCAGAAGCCGCCGAGCGCCGGCGCGAACACCGCCTCGAGCGAGCCGAGCGACTGCATGATGCCGAGGGCGGTCCCCTGCTCGCGGGCCGAGGCCGACTGGCTCACCAGGCTGGTGAGCGCGGGGCGCAGCACGCCGGTGCTGAACGCCGACACGCTCGCCACGACGAGCAACGAGCCGGTGCCGTGGGCGAACGGCAGGCCGAAGTAGCCGATCACCGCGCACAGGAAGCCCGACCAGACGAGCGCCGCGTCGCCGAGCTTCTTCGATAGCCGGCCGATCAGCCCGCCCTGGATGAGGATCCCGAGGAAGCCCACGTACGCGAAGACGTAGCCGACCTCGCGCGGGCCGAACGCGTGCCCCTTCCACGTGTACGAGCGCTCGGCGAAGAGCGCGAACCCCGACGTGAAGAGCGAGAAGGCGAACTGGAAGAGGAAGAACTGCGCGAGCAGCCCGCCGAGCACCGGCCGCTTGAGGAACGTCGCGTAGGTCTCGAGCGCGAACGGGCTCGGCCTCCGCCCTGCGGGGCCCGGGTCGCTCCCTTCGTGATGGATCTTCGGCGGGCCGCCTTCGAGCAGCGTCGCGGTGGCGATGATGCTCGTGAGCGAGAGGCCGGCGGCGAGGTAGATCGGCGCGTTGAGCCCGTAGCGCGCGAGCTCGCCGGTGACCCACGGCCCGATGAAGAAGCCGACCCCGAACGCGATGCCGATCAGCGCGAAGCGCTTGGTGCGCAGGTGCGGCGGCGTGCGATCGGAGATCCATGCCTGCGCGAGCGACAGGTTGCCCGCGGTGAGGCCGTCGATCACGCGCGCCACGTAGAGCATCCACAGCGACGACGCGCGCGCCATCAGGAGCAGCCCGATCAGCGTGCCGACCTGGCTCACGAGCAGCATCGGCTTGCGCCCGAAGCGATCGGAGAGCTGCCCGAGCACGGGCGACGAGATCAGCGAGCACGCCGCGAACACCGACACGAGCAGCGTCGCCTGCAGCGGCGTCGCTCCGAACGACTCGGAGTAGATCGCGAGCAGCGGGATGACGAGCGTCAGCGCGAAGACGTCGACGAGGACGATGAGGAAGATCGGGAGCATGGGTGGGGACGCGAGGCCTTCGATCGGCTGTGTACTCTCGAGCCGCCCCGAAAGCTCGTGCGCTCCCGGGCTCGCGTCCGCGATCGAGCTCCGGTTAGAAGCCGGAGATCGTCCGAGCGCTCGTACGGACGACCGATCGCCGATTCGCCCGGCCGTTCGCCACAGGTTCGGCAACCGTCGTCGCGGCGGCCGTCGTCGAACCCCGGTTGAAACCTCATCATCCGCCACGATCTCGCCGTCCCCACGATCGTTTTCCGTGAACAAAGAATCGGACAGGCGTGGGCTTTCGCCGAGCGGTGCAGCCGGTCGATGGTCGGCGGGATGCGAGGCGAGA
>CAIXWQ010001304.1 GCA_903923175.1 uncultured delta proteobacterium
GAGCGCGCGCAGGTCGTCGTCGTGCCCATCGCGAACCCCGACGCGCACGCGGCGAACCTGGAGCGCCTCTCGCGCGGCGCGATCGCCTTCCTTCGCGGCAACGCGAACGGCGTCGACCTCAACCGCAACTTCGGCGTCGTCTCGCCGGTGCGGCCGCGCCACCCGTTCGCCGGCTCGTCCTGGAAGCGCTCGCCCTACTACGCCGGCGCCGCGCCCTTCTCCGAGCCCGAGAGCCGCGTGCTGCGCGATCTCGCGAGCTCGCTGCACCCCGACGTCTCCCTCGGCTTCCACAGCTTCGGCGACCTGCTGCTCCACCCGTGGGCGTGGACCGACGCGCCGCACCCGCGCGCCCCCGAGTACGACGCGCTCGGGCGCGCGTTCGTCCGCGCCCAGCATCGCCCCCGCTACGTCGCGAAGTCGGCGCACGGCTTCTATCCGACGGTCGGCGACCTCGACGACTGGCTCGACGCGACGCTCGGCACGCTGGCCTTCACCGTCGAGGTCGGCTCGCTCGATCGGCGCCTGCTCGACGTGCGCCGACTGACGAATCCGTTCTGCTGGATGAACCCGTCGAGCGAGTCGGTGCTGGCGCACGCCGTCGACGCGGCCGCGACGGGGACGCTGGCGCTCCTGCGCACGCAGGTCGAGACGAGCGCCGCCGAGCTGCGCGCCGCGGCGCAGTAGGCCGCCGGGCGCGAGCCGCTCGAGCCGCGCGAGGCTCGCGGGCGAGCCGACGACCACGGCCGCGTGGTCACGGGCTCGGTCATCGGCTCGCCTCGATGGACTCGCTCGGCGTCGCGGCCTGACTTCGCCGGGCGAACGAACGCGCATCCGGCGGGTTGCATCGCGCCATTCCCGGCGACGATCGCGTGACTTCGCCGCCGCCGCGCGGGCCTGGCCCTTCCCGCACATCGTCGACTTGCGATATGACACCGGAACGCCGCCGGGGCCTGAGGTGCCTGGAGGCGCAAGGAGGCCTCGTGGCGATTCGGGTCGGCATCAACGGGTTCGGTCGGATGGGGCGGCTGGTGCTGCGCGCGGCGTGGCAGTGGCCCGAGCTCGAGTTCGTGCACGTCAACGAGACCAAGGGAGGCGCCGAGTGCGCCGCGCACCTGCTCACCTTCGACTCGGTCCACGGCCGCTGGCCGCACGAGGTGAGGGCCGAAGGCGACCGCCTCGTCATCGACGGCAAGCCGCTCGCGTTCACCGAACGGCCGACGCCGGGCGAGGTCCCCTGGAGCGACTCGCGCGTCGACCTCGTCTTCGAGTGCACCGGCAAGTTCCGCTCGCCCGCGCTGCTCGCGCCGTATTTCGACGCGGCGAAGGCCGGCGTGAAGAAGGTGATCGTCGCCGCGCCCGTGAAGGAGCAGGCGCTCAATGTGGTCGTCGGCGTGAACGATCACCTCTACCGGCCCGCCGAACACCACCTGCTCACCGCGGCGTCCTGCACGACCAACTGCCTCGCGCCGGTCGTGAAGGTCATCCACGAGGGGCTCGGCATCCGCCACGGCGTCATCACGACCATCCACGACGTCACCAACACGCAGACCGTCGTCGACGCGCCCCACAAGGATCTGCGCCGCGCCCGCGCGGGCGGCCTCTCGCTCATCCCGACCTCGACCGGCTCGGCGACGGCGATCGCGATGATCTACCCCGAGCTGAAGGGGAAGCTGAACGGACTCGCGGTGCGCGTGCCGCTGCTCAACGCCTCGCTCACCGACTGCGTCTTCGAGGTCGCGCGCCCGACCACCGTGGAGGAGGTCAACGCGCTCTTCGCGAAGGCGGCGTCCGAAGGGCCGTTGAAGGGGATCCTCGGCTACGAGGAGCGGCCGCTCGTCTCGGTCGACTACAAAGACGATCCGCGCTCGGCGATCGTCGACGCCGGCTCGACGATGGTCGTCGACGGCACGAGCGTGAAGGTCCTCGCCTGGTACGACAACGAGATCGGCTACGTGAACCGCATGGCGGAGCTCGCGAAGAAGGCCGCGGCGTCGATGTGAGGCGCGCCCGAGCATGAGCGCGATCCGCCGCCCGGAGCCGCCGCAGGTGGCAGGGGCCATCCGCAACTACGCCCTGGTGACGGGCGCCTACTGGGGGTTCACGCTCACCGACGGCGCCCTGCGGATGCTCGTGCTCTTGCACTTCCACGCGCTCGGCTTCACGCCGGTCGCCCTCGCGTTCCTGTTCCTGCTCTACGAGCTCTGCGGCGTCGTCACCAACCTCCTCGGCGGCTGGATCGCCTCGCGCATGGGGCTCAAGGTCACGCTGACCTCCGGCCTCGCGCTGCAGGTCTTCGCGCTCGTGATGCTCTCGCTGGTGCAGGAGCGCTGGTCGCTCGGGCTGTCGGTCGGCTACGTGATGGCCTCGCAGGCGCTGTCGGGGATCGCGAAGGACCTGACCAAGATGAGCGCGAAGACCTCGGTGAAGGTCCTCGTGCCCGAGGGCGAGCACGGCGCGCTCTTCCGCTGGGTCGCCGTGCTCACCGGCTCGAAGAACGCACTCAAGGGCGTGGGGTTCTTCCTCGGCGGCTTCCTGCTCGCGACGCTCGGCTTCCGCGGCGCGCTCTGGGCGATGGCGGGCGCGCTCGCCCTCGTCCTCGTCGGCTCGATGGCGTCGCTGCCGACCGAGCTCGGCAAGGCGAAGCGCAAGAACAAGCTCGCGCAGCTCCTGTCGAAGAACCGCGCGGTGAACGTCCTGTCGGGGGCGCGCTTCTTCCTCTTCGGCGCGCGCGACGTCTGGTTCGTGGTCGGCGTGCCCGTGTTCCTGTCGGCCACGCTCGGCTGGGGATTCACCAAGGTCGGCTCGTTCCTCGCGGCGTGGGTCATCGGCTACGGCGTGATCCAGTCCGCGGCGCCCGCGCTGATCCGACGCGTGACGGGCGGCGAGGTTCCGGGCGGCGGGGCTGCCCGCGGGCTCGCGCTGCTGCTCGCGGCGGTCATGGCGCTCGTGGCGCTCGGGCTACGTCTGCTCCCGAGCGGGAGTGGCCCGATGTTCGTCGTCGTCGTCGGCCTCGCCGTCTTCGGCGTGGTCTTCGCGATCAACTCGTCGGTCCACTCGTTCCTGATCCTCGCCTACTCGGAGGGGGACAAGGTCGCGCTGAACGTCGGCTTCTACTACATGGCGAACGCCGGCGGCCGCTTGGTCGGCTCGCTGCTCTCCGGCGTGCTGTTCCAGCTGGGCGGCGTCTCCGCATGCCTCTGGGGCTCGGTCGCCCTCGCGCTCGCGACCTTCGCGGCGTCGCTGCCGCTGCCGAGCGGGCACCCCGACGTGCGGCTCGAGGCGCTCGGCGAGGACGCTGGCGGAGGCGACTGAGCGGCTACGCGACCTGGAAGTATCTCCGCTGGATCCACAGCGAGACATTCACGAGCCCGATCAGCACCGGCACCTCGACGAGCGGCCCGATGACCGCGGCGAGCGCGGCGCCGCTGTGGATGCCGAAGGTGGCGACCGCGACCGCGATCGCGAGCTCGAAGTTGTTCGACGACGCGGTGAACGAGAGCGTCGCCGACTGCTCGTAGCTCGCCCCGGCGCGCTTGCTCATGAAGAACGAGGCCGCGAACATGATGAGGAAGTAGACCAGCAGCGGGATCGCAATCCGCACCACGTCGAACGGCAGCTGCACGATCGTCTCGCCCTTGAGCGAGAACATCACGACGATGGTGAAGAGCAGCGCCACGAGGGTGATCGGGCTGATCCGCGGCACGAACCGCGTGTGGTACCAGTCGAGCCCCTTCGCCTTCACCAGCACGGTGCGGGTGAGGAAGCCCGCGGCGAACGGGATGCCGAGGTAGATGCCGACGCTCTTCGCGATCTCGCCGATCGTGATGTTCACGCCCCTCCCCTGAAGCCCGTGCAGCCCGAGCCAGCGAGGGAGCACCGTCGCGAAGAAGTAGGCGTAGACCGAGAAGAACAGCACCTGGAAGATCGAGTTCAGCGCGACGAGGCCAGCGCAGTACTCGGTGTCCCCCTTGGCGAGATCGTTCCAGACGATCACCATCGCGATGCATCGCGCGAGGCCGATGATGATGAGGCCCATCATGTATTCCGGCTTGTCGCGCAGGAAGAGCACGGCGAGCCCGAACATCAGCAGCGGCCCGACGACCCAGTTCTGCACCAGCGACAGCGCGAGCACGCGCTTGTTGCGGAAGACCTCGCCGAGCTCCTCGTAGCGGACCTTCGCGAGCGGCGGGAACATCATCAGGATGAGCCCGACGGCGATCGGGATCGAGGTCGTGCCGACGCTCAGGCGCTCGATCGACCGGGTCACCCCGGGCGCGCCGAAGCCGAGCGCGATGCCCGCGGCCATCGCCGAGAAGATCCAGAGCGTCAGGTAGCGGTCGAGGAACGAGAGCTTCTTCGCGACGCCGGCGGTCTTGGGGTCCATGGGTCTGCTCTCGTTGGCAAATGGCGCGGATGACGACGCTGGCTGCGGGAGGTCGCGCTCAGAGCCAGCTCTCGACCTTGCTGCGCGACGGCATGCCGCCCGAGTGCACGACCTTGCCATCCACGACGACGCCCGGCGTCGCCATGATGCCGAACGTCATGATCTCCTGGAGGTTGGAGATCTTCTGGAGCTGGATCTCGATCCCCTTCGCCTTTGCGACCTCGGCGACGAGCCTGTAGGTCGCCTCGCAGCTCGCGCACCCAGAGCCGAGCACCTTCACGTCCTTCATGGGTCTCTCCTCGTCCTCGTTCGAATTCACGCCGTGTAGAAGAGCGACGCCGCTCCGACCAAGAGCAGCCCGCCGCAGACCTTCTTGAGCACCCGCGCGCCGCGCGAGCGCTCGTTCCAGTCGAGGAAGCGCTGCACCATCCCGGTCGACACGCCCGCGACCGCGACGACGGAGCAGTGGCCGAGCGCGAAGGCGAGGAGCAGCACCCAGCCGAAGGTCGCGTGCGTCGCCCCCGCGCCGAGCGTCACGCCGAGGACCGGCGCGACGTACGCGAGCGTGCAGGGGCTGAGGCCGATGCCGACGAACAGACCGGCGGCGAGCGCGGCGAGCGCGCCTTTGCGCTCGGGGGCCCACGGCTTGAGGCCTTGGAAGTTGCCGGGCAACAGCCCGAGGAGGCTGAGACCGGCGGCGATCAGGATGATCGCGGTCGCGTAGCTCCCCCACGCGCGATAGCGCTGCAGCGCGTGCCCGACGAAGGCGAACAGCACGCCGACCGCCGCGAGCGCGATGAACATCCCGCCCGCGAACGCGCCCGAGAGCACGATCGCGCGCCGCCGCGGCTGGCCGACGCTGCCGCCGCCGACGAAGGCGACGATGAGCGGGATGGTCGCGAGGTGACAGGGGCTCAGGATGACGCTGAGGACGCCCCACGCGAGCGCGGCGAAGAGGGCGATCAGCGCGGAGCCCTCGAGGGCGACGCTCAGGCGGGCGAAGATCTGGTCCATGGCTCGGTCGACCGCTCAGCGCGCGTTCGGAGTGCGCGTGAGCGCGTAGCCGAGCTCGCCCCACTTCTTGACGATCGCGTCGGTCGAGATGAACCCCACGTGGCGATAGACCTCACGCCCGTCGCTCCCGAGGAAGATCTGGGTGGGAATGACGTCGACCGTCCACTTCTCCGCGGCCGTCTCGTTCTCCTGCACGTTGATGAACTCGACGGCGAGCTGCTCGGGGTAGCCGCGCTCGAGCTCGTCGAGCACGGTGAGCATCGCCTTGCAGGGCGCGCAGGTCTTGGTGCCGAGATCGAGGAGCTTCGGCAGCGGGCGGGCCGCGAGGGTCGTCGCAGGCGCGGCGGCGCTGGCGTTCGGCCCGCACACGCCGTGCGACGAGCCGGCGCCACCTGGGCACGTCGTCGAGACGTCGGGGCGCGCGGTGTCGGAGCGCGCGGCGGAGCTCCGGTGCTTGAGCGCCAGGGGCACGCCGACCACGAGCGCCACCAGACCGACCGCCCACAGCTTCTCGCTCGTCTTCATGGAGGCATTTCCTCGGCCTCGGCGCCCGCGGGCCCATCGGGCAGGTACTCCTGGGGGCTATCGTCGTGGCGCGATGAAACGGGTCGTCAGAGCCCGCCAAACGGCGCCTCGGACCGCGTAGCTCGGGCCGTTCGGAGTCGCCACCGCCAGCCTGGTATCGCAAATCGACGATAATGTGTGCGACGGTGGCGTCAAGGACGACCGGCCGCGTCGGACCGGGACTCAGCCTTGCGTCGCTTCACGCCACGGCTCGAGCACGGTCTTCGCCGAGTGCCGGGCGAGCTCCCAGAGGAACGGCGCCTCGTGCGACCTCCGCGAGCGCAGGACCGGGTCGGTCACCTTCAGCGGCGTGAGGCACTGGTTGACCACCCAGGCCGACGGCTCGATCCCCGCGCGGGCGAGGTCACGCTCGAGCTGCATCGCCTCGTGGATCGGCGTCGCCTCGGGGAGCGTCACCAGGATCACGCGCGTGTAGGCCGGATCGCGCAGCCGCGGCAGGAGCTGCTTCACGGCCTCGGGGTTGCCGCTGGGCTTGCGCAGCACCTCGCGGTGGTACGACTCGGCGGCGTCGAGCAGCAGCAACGTGTGGCCGGTCGGCGCCGTGTCGATGACGACGAAGCCGTCCTTCCCGCGCGCGACGGTCTCGGCGAAGGCGCGGAAGACGGCGATCTCCTCGGTGCACGGCGAGCGGAGATCCTCCGCGAGCAGGGCGCGCCCCTGCGCGTCGAGCCCCTTGCCCGCGGTCGCGAGGACCTCCTCGGTGTACCGACGGGTCTCGAGCCCGGGGTCGATGCGCGTCACCGTGAGCGACGCGGGGCGCTGCTGCCCATCGCGTCCGCGCGACGCGTCCGCGACGTGGGCGGCGGGGTCGGTGGTCGTGAGCACGACCGGATGACCGCGGCGCGCGAGCTCGAGCGCGATGCGCGCGGCGACGGTGGTCTTGCCGACGCCGCCCTTGCCCATCGTCATCACCACGCCGTGCCCCTGCGCCGCGAGGCTCTCGATGAGCGAGTCGAGGCTCTCGGCGTCGAAGGCAGGCGTCGCGCTTTCGTGGACGTCGGCGGCGGGCCCGACGACGCGCGGCTGCTGGTAGAGCTGCCGCAGCGCCTCGATCCCGACGAGCCCGAAGGGGAGCAGCGCAAGCTCGAGACGCGGTAGCGGGGCGAGCCCCGCGGGCAGCGCGTCGAGCGCCGCACGGCCGCGTCGCTCGAACGAGCTCGCCAGCGGATCGCCGGCGTCCGTCGCGCGAAAGACGCCGTTGATCACGAGCAGCAGGTTCGTGACGCCGAGCGGGGCGAGCTCCGCCCGCGTTCGCTCGGCCTCCGCGAGCGACGCGCGATCGGGGCGCGCCACGAGCACCATCGTCGTCTGCGTCGCCGAGCGGAGCGCCGCGTTCGAGGCCGCATACAGCGCCTTCTGCGCTTCGAGCCCCGCGAGCGGGCCGAGGCACGACGTGCCTCCGACGCTCGTCTCGA
>CAIXWQ010001305.1 GCA_903923175.1 uncultured delta proteobacterium
GGCGTCGTCGCTCGTCGTGCCGTCGCCGCTCGCGGCGTCGGCGGTCGCGGCGTCGGCGGTCGTGACGCCCGTGTCGGTGCCCGCGGCGTCGCCGCCGGCGCCCGCGTCGCCCCCCGCGTCCTTGCTCCCGCCGGCGTCGGTGCCCGCGTCCGCGCCGGTGGCGGGCTGGATGGCGAACGCCTTGAGCTGCGCGAGCGTGCCGTCGAACTGGTCGAGATCGACCGCGGTGGCCGGGATGCCGGTCACCGTCCCGGTGCTCGAATTCTGCCAGAACCCCCACTTCGTGAACGGCGCGGGGACGTCGGGGCAAGTGACGCCCCAGTTCGCCACCCAGAGCGTTGCGTGCGCCCCGAACCCCGCGGGGCTGCCGAGCGTGCCCGTCACGAACGAGGGCGAGGTGTAGAGGATCGGCGTCACGCCGGTCTTGGCGGCGACGCGATCGAGCCACTTGATGGCGTTGGCGGCGATGGTCGCGCCGGTCTGGCCGTCGGTCGTCTCGAGATCGAGCGTCGGCGGCAGATCGCCCGCCTCCACCGGACCGAGGGTGGCGAGGAACCAGTCGGCCTGCGCGATCGGATCGGCGTTGGCGCGGAAGAAGTGGTACGCGCCGCGGATCACGCCGCTCTTCTTGGCGGCCGCCCAGTTGGTGGCGAAGGTCGGATCGACGTAGGTCGTCGTCTCGGTCGCCTTCATGATGGCGAAGTCGCGCCCCGCGGCCTTCACCTTCGCCCAGTCGATGGCGCCGTCGTAGTGCGAGACGTCGACCCCCTGCACGACCGTCGCGCCGGGGCAGACCTTGGTGGCCTGCGAGAGCTGCCCGAGCCCCTCGGCGTCTTGCGCGGGCGCGCTGCAAGAGGCGAGGAGCGGCAGCACGGCGAGCAGCGGTAGCGCGCGACGACGCATCGGGGGGCCTCCAGGGGAGCGGGCAAGCTAGCACGCGTCTGCCGCGGCCACCGCCGAGGCGCTCCCTCAAGAATGCGTTCGTGCGCGCGCCGCGAGGGAGTCCGCGTGCGATGCTGTCGCACCTGAAGACACCAAGGCGAACCCCCGCGCGCTGCGCGCGACGGGCTCGCGGCGCGGGCGGGATGGGAACGGCGATGCACCGAACGGCGAGACCGAGGCTCCATTCGTGCGTGGCTGGCGGCGTCGCGCTGCTTTCGCTGCTGACGGTCGGCCGCGCCGACGCCGCGTACGTCTGGGGGGCGCAGCAGGCCGAGCTGACCGTGCCGATCGCCACGCCGGCGCACCTCGGCGCGAGCCTCGCGCTGCAGGGCGACACGCTGGTCGCGGGCGCCTACGGGCTCGGCGCGTACGTCTTCGTGCGCAGCGGCGCCGCGTGGTCGCAGCAGGCGCGCCTCGACGTCTCCGGCACGTCGGCGAGCTGCTACTTCGGGTGGAGCGTCGCGCTCGACGCCGACACCGCGCTCGTCGCCACCTCGGCGAGCGGCGCGCACGTCTTCGTGCGCAGCGGCACGACGTGGACCGACCAGGCCGAGCTCGTGCCGATCGCGAGCTGCGCGACCGTCGGCGTGCAGGGGGTCGGCGTGCGCGGCGACACGGCGGTCGTCACGGCGCAGATCGTCGGCCCGGCCGGCGCCCTCACGCAGCGCGCGTCGGTCTTCGCGCGCAGCGGCGCGAGCTGGTCGCTCCAGACGCAGCTCGCGGCCGGCGCCGACTCCGCCACGGCTTCGATGGCGCCGCCGGGCACGCGCGTCGCGGTCGACGCCGCGGGGCGCATCGTGATCGGCGCTCCGGCGGACGCAGGCGGCGACGGCGCCGCGTACGTCTTCGTGCGCAGCGGGGGGACCTGGAGCCTCGAGGCGAAGCTCGCGCCCGCGAGCCCGGGCGGCAGCGAGCTGTTCGGTTCGAGCGCCGCGATCGACGGCGACACGCTCGCGCTCGCCGCCTACGCCGAGAAGCGCGTGCACGTGTTCGTGCGCACCGGCGCGAGCTGGGCGGAGCAGGCGAGCGTCGCGCTCCCCGATCGCCCTGCCAGCCTCGCGCTCTCCGGAGACTCGCTGGTGGCCGGGCTCCCGGGCGTCCCCGCCGTCTTCTTCGCCACGCGTGCCGGCACGACCTGGTCGAAGGCCGCGCAGCTCACGCCCGCGGGCGCGGGGAGCGGCTCGCTCGGTCGCAGCGTCGCGCTCTCGGGCGGCACCGCGGTCGCCGGCGATCCCACCAAGTCGACCGACGCAGGCGCGGTCTACGTGATCACGGGCGCGCTCCCCTGCGCCGCGCCGAGCGAGTGCGCGAGCGGGTTCTGCGTCGACGGCGTGTGCTGCGA
>CAIXWQ010001306.1 GCA_903923175.1 uncultured delta proteobacterium
ACCCGGCCGGGCCTCCTGCTGCACTACGGGCGGGTGCTGCCGACCGACTGGAACGCTGGGAACGCCACCATTGAACTCCGACCAGAGGGACGCCCACCGCAGGCATCGGCGATGACGAAGGGGGCGGTCGAGGCAGCGGTGCAGCAGTTCGGGTCGGTGCGAGAGCTCGCGCGGCAGGCAGGACTGAACGAGTCGGTGGTGCGGCTGTTCCTGGCAGGGACGAGGACGCTCGGGCAAGCGCACGGGTCGGCCATCGCAGCGGCCCTTGATTCGCTGACGTTCGCGTCATCGGCAGCGCCGAGGGAAGCGGATCATACCGAGGCCCCGCGGCTTCAGTTCGCCAGCATGCACATCCATGCGCCGGGCGACCGTCGCACCATAGATCAGGCATCATGACGTCGTGACGCGCTCACGCGAAAAGGACGCCGCCGCTCGCATTGCTGCTGATCCGCGGTTTCAGGACGGCACTCGGGAGTACAAGCGCGCGGACAGAGCGCGTGCGGCGCAAGATCTTGCGGCTCTTGCGCCAGACCGTCGAGAGGCGGCGCTCGACGCGTTGGCGAAGACGCATCGCCCCCGCCATGTGCCACTGGACGACGAACAGCACTCCCCAGAGTCAACCGCGTGGGACTCCGTGCGCGGCGGGCAACGGTATCCCGACCCACCGCCTGGAAAGGCGCGGCTAGCGACGGGAGCCCTGATTCCGATTCCGCCGGCGCACTCGTATTTCGCACAGAGGATGAAGGCGGACCCAGCGCAGACGAACGCTGCGCTCGCGCTTCGCAAGTTGCTGGACGACACGCTGCAAACGCCCGCGCGGCGTGCCGGTTGGATCCTGGAAGCATACGAGATCTGCTTCGGCGAGAAGCCAGCGGCGACCCCGCCTTGGATCGGTGTGTTACTGGACGAAGTCGAGCGCGTCAGGTGGGACCTCGAGGAGGAGCGCCAGCGGATCGGGCTCGGGCATTCGCGGGACGAGTACAGCTTCAGCGTGCGGGCTTGCGACTTGTTGGTGGTCGAGGACGCCCAGGACATCTTGATCCGGCGCGTGCGAGACATCTCCCCGCGTGACATCCGTGTGAAGCCGGCCGCCCTGGAGGCGATTCGGCTGCCCGCCGGGGGCGCGCCTGTGCTCGGAGAACTGCGACTCCTCGACGGTCGCGGGCGCCCGATCTCGCAGGCTGCGATCGATGCCTTCAAGGCGAAGCATGCCGGCGCGCTGTTCGTGAACGCGTTCGAACGCGTCAGCGTGCATCTTCGCCAGGCCGCTCGCGCGCACGAAGCCGAGAGAGAGAAGGGGTCGACGCGCCGTTTGGAACGCGGCGCCCCGGCGTTTGTGGAGGTCGCGGATGTCACCGACGAGATGGAAGGCCCGATCCGAACGGCGGAGGTCCTCAAGCCGCGAGCGATTCTCGCCGTAGACAGCCGAAACTCGGTCGCCGGCTATCGCCTCACCCTCAACAGCGAGCAGCGTCGATCCTGGCTTGACCTCGACCCTGAAGGCGTTCTTCGTCTGACGCGTCGCGTGCTTCCGAGAGGGGTGGAGCATCCTGCATGGGCGCGATCCCCGGAACTCGTCGCCTGGCTGATCTCGAAGCTCGCGGCAGGGCGCGGCGGCGGACCGTCTGGCCGCCTCTCGCGCAAGCAACTCGCTCAGCTGCTAGCGGACCCGAAGAAGCTCGCCCAGGCGCGGGCGCATACGGAGGCGAAACGTGCGCGCGACCGGGCAAGGCGAGCCGCCGATGAGGGCGATGACACGGAACTCGAGGGGTAGGTGCTGACGCTGGCGCGCGGTCGGCGCGCGTCCGGCTGAGGCTCGAGTTCCGTGCAGCCTTAGTACCGGGGGCAGTCGTCACGTCGACGAGTCGCCCCCGGGAGGTGCACATGCCCGCCAAAGAGAGGCGCCGGTCGAACACGCCGACAGCGCACGTGAAGCG
>CAIXWQ010001307.1 GCA_903923175.1 uncultured delta proteobacterium
GCCGACGCCAGCGCCGGCCCGCCGCCGACGAGGCTCGCAATCGTCGCGGGGTTGCGCGCGTCGTCGGGCTCGATGCCGGGCTCCACCAGCGCGAGCCGGCGCTCTGCGTCGGCCGCGCCCGCCGAGAACGCCGCGCCGCCCGTCTGCGCGGCGGCGCCGTGCAGCGCGACGCCGAGCGGGAAGCCGAGGAGCACGCGTGCGGCGATGAACGGCGTGTCGTCCACCTGCAGCACCACCACCGCGATCCCGAACAGCACGGCCAGCGCCAGGAGCGGCAACGCCGCCGCCAGCACGGCCGCGGCGACCGCTCCACGGAGCGCGATCTCGAGCGCCTGCTCGCGCGACACCCCGTGCGTGGCCGCGCGCGCCGCCGCCCGCGCGGACACGAACGCGCCGAGCTGGCAGGCGCCCCACGAGACGAGCGCGCCGAGGACGAGCGAGGCGAGCGCCCAGATCGCCGTCTCGAGCCGCGCGGCGTGCAGCCCCCCCTCGCCCAGCCACGCGTGGAGCCCGAACACCGCGGCCGCGAACACGACCAGCGGCAGCGCGAGCACGCGCGTCGCGCGCGCCGTCATGGCAGCCGCGCCTGCACGCAGCAGCCGCTCGAACGTACGCGCGCGCTCGCTGGCCGCGCGCCCTCCGAGCCAGCGCGCGGACGACACGGCGAAGGCCAGCGAGAGGGCGGCGATGCCGCCGATGAGAGCGATCTCGTCCATGGAGGCGACAGCGCCCCGGACCCAACCGGGACGCATCCGTGAGGGCGGCGGGGCGATGCGGCCGCGACAGAGGCCCGAGCGCCGCCGCCTCGGACCGCGACGGCCCCGACCGCCCCCCATAGCCCGAGCACGGCCGCGCGGGGACCGTGCAGCGGCCCGGCCAGCGGTCCGGCAGCCAGGAATCCCGCGACGCGGGCGCGCGACGCGACAAAAAACACGAGTCCCGCGCTCATTCGATCGAATGAAGCGCGGGACTCGCACCTGCGACCCGGTCATGCCGGGCGCGCCGTCAGCTCACTCGGCCGGAGCGGCCTTGGGAGCCGGCGTCTCGTCGGACGCCGACACGATGCGCATCGCGTAGAACGAGCGCCAGACGAAGACGAGCGAGCAGAGGAAGAACACCGCCGACAGGATGCGGGGCAGCTGCGACGAGCCGACCTTCATCTGCTCCGCGAGCTCGACGGCGAGGAGGCCGAACAGCGTCGTGAACTTGATGACGGGGTTCAGCGCGACCGAGGACGTGTCCTTGAATGGATCGCCGACGGTGTCGCCGACGACGCACGCCGCGTGGAGCTCGCTCCCCTTCTCCTTCAGCTCGACCTCGACGACCTTCTTCGCGTTGTCCCAAGCGCCGCCGGCGTTCGCCATGAACAGCGCCTGGAAGAGGCCGAAGAGCGCGATCGAGATCAGGTAGCCGATGAAGAAGAAGCTGTCGTAGAACGCGAACGCGAGGGTCGAGAAGAAGATCGTGAGGAAGATGTTGAACATCCCCTTCTGCGCGTAGACCGTGCAGATCTCGACGACCTTCTTGCTGTCCTCGACGCTCGCCTTCTCGGCGCCGTCGAGCTTGATGTTCGCCTTGATGAACTCCACCGCGCGGTACGCGCCGGTCGACACGGCCTGCGTCGAGGCGCCCGTGAACCAGTAGATCACGGAGCCGCCGGCGATGAGGCCGAGCAGGAACGGCGGGTAGAGCAGCGAGAGCTTCTCGACGTCGTGCGAGAACTGTCCGGTGAGGCCGACGATGATCGAGAAGATCATCGTCGTCGCGCCGACGACGGCCGTGCCGATGAGCACGGGCTTCGCGGTCGCCTTGAACGTGTTGCCGGCGCCGTCGTTCTCCTCGAGGAAGTGCTTCGCCTTCTCGAACTCGACGTCGAAGCCGAACTGCTTCTTGATCTCGGCAGGCGCCTCGGGGAGCGACTCGATGATCGAGAGCTCGTAGACCGACTGCGCGTTGTCCGTGACCGGACCGTACGAGTCGACGGCGATGGTGACCGGGCCCATGCCGAGGAAGCCGAACGCGACGAGGCCGAAGCCGAACACCGCGGACGGGTCGAACGGCGGCTTGCCCTCGACCGCGATCATCATGATCGAGCCGACGCCCATCAGGCTGACGTAGTACGCCGTGCCCATCAGGCCGAGCAGGATCATGCCCATCCAGTAGGCGCTGAAGTTGCCGGCCGTGAGGCCCGCGAGGACGTTGAGCGAAGCGCCGCCCTCTCGCGAGGCCGTGACGACCTCCTTCACGTGACCCGATTCGGTCGAGGTGAAGACCTTGATGACCTCGGGGATGATCGCGCCGGCGGCGGTGCCGCACGTGATGATCACGGAGAGCTTCCACCAGAGGGTGCCGTCACCGAGCGTCGGGATGAGCACCTTCGAGACGGCGAAGGTCGCGATGATCGAGATGGCCGACGTCAGGATGACGAGCTGCGTGAGCGGCTGCTCGAAGTTCATCTTGTCGGAGTTGAGGTAGCGGCCCTTCGCGATGATGTCGTTGATGAAGTACGAGACCGCCGAGGCGATCACCATCACGATGCGCATCACGAAGATCCAGACGAGGAGCTGGACCTGGACCGTCTGGTCCTTGACGGCGAGGAGGATGAACGAGATCAGCGCGACGCCGGTGACGCCGTAGGTCTCGAAGCCGTCCGCCGAGGGGCCGACCGAGTCGCCCGCGTTGTCACCGGTGCAGTCGGCGATGACGCCCGGGTTGCGCGCGTCGTCTTCCTTGATCTTGAAGACGATCTTCATCAGGTCGGACCCGATGTCGGCAATCTTCGTGAAGATGCCGCCGGCGATGCGGAGCGCCGAGGCGCCGAGCGACTCGCCGATCGCGAAGCCGATGAAACAGGGGCCCGCGAGCTTGCCGGGGATGAAGAGCAGGATGCCGAGCATCAGGAGCAGCTCGACCGAGATCAGCAGCATGCCGATGCTCATGCCGGCCTTCAGCGGGATCGCGTAGCAGGGGAACGGCTTGCCCTTGAGCGCGCCGAACGCCGTGCGCGAGTTCGCGAAGGTGTTCACGCGGATGCCGAACCAGGCCACCGCGCAGGAGCCGGCGATGCCGACCAGCGAGAACACCAGGATGATGCCGACCTTGAGGGCCTGCCCATCGGCGAAGTAGTGCTGCGCGACGCCGAAGTAGTAGACGATGATCGCGCCGATGAACGCCTCGAGGACGAGGATGAACTTCACCTGCGTCACGAGGTACGTCTTGCAGGTCTCGTAGATCAGCTCGCTGATCTCGAGCATCGACTTGTGCACCGGGGCGTTCTTCAGCTGCCCGTACATCACGAGCGCGAAGACCATTCCGAGGGCGCAGACGACGAGCCCGCCCGTGAGCAGCGTGTGCCCCGACGTGCCGCCGAGGAAGCTCGCGATCTTCGTGTCCGCGAGATCCGGGACGATGAGGTTGGCTTCGCCGCCCCCCTTATGCGCGGGGGCTCCTTCGCCCGCCCAGGCGACGCCGCCGACGAGGGCGAGCACGAGCGCGACGAGCAGGCCGAGCCACTTCGGGCCCGCCCGGCGTGCGCCCGGCGTCAGGATGTTCGAGTTCATCATGTCCTCTCCTGGAGCTTCAGCGCCCGGGCGCGCGCCTGCCTACGAGCAGACGGCTACACGGCCGCGTCTCTCGAGGGGTTGGCCGCCTGCATCGGCAGACGCTTCAGCACGCCTCGTCGGCAGGGCGGAGTCGCACGACTCCGCCACGTGCGTCGAGGTGCGTTTATCCGATTCCGGGGCGGCTGACCACTGCGTTACGACTGAGGCGTAACCCATGCAGGAGGCGCCAAGTCCGCCGCGCAAAAGCAGCGCGCCCGGCCTCGCGTGAGCGAGCGCCGGGCGCGTCGTCCGAAAAGGCTGGGCTACTTCTTGCCGCTCAGGGCCAGGAAGTGGAACTTCGAGATCTTCGCCTGCATGAGGGTGAACATCACCTCGGTCATCACGCGGAAGCTCGTGTAGCGATCGAAGACAACCATCGCCTCCACGCCCTTCTTCTTCTTCTGCTTGGCGACCTCTTCAGCGACCTTCACCGGGTTCTCGAGCGCGCTCAGGAGCGGCGTGATCTCGATGTCCTCCGCCTTGCCCCGCGCCTTGAACTTCTTGTCGAAGCCGCCGCGCGAGTCCCCGGAGCAGAACGCGAGGTGGTAGTTCTCGTTCGGCTTCGGCTGCTCGGCGGCCGACTGGAAGCACTTCGGGACCTCGACCCCCTTGAGCTCGTTGCCGTTGACGAGGATCCGGTCGGACGAGACGACGACCTGAATGCCCTCCGTCGCGGGCTCGCCCTCGAGGAGCGAGGAGGGGAGCGCGAGGTCGCTCGTCTGCGGCAAGTTCGCCGAGGACGATGACAGGCTCTTGAGAAGGAACACCAGGATGATGGTCATCATGTCCATCATCGCGGTGATGTTCAGGAAGTTCGCTTCATGGGGGTGGGCCCGGCGGCGCGTCTCCTTGCGGACGAGCGCCTTGAACTTCGCCGGGGAAACCCCCTTCTGGGCTGCCATTCGTGGGTCTCCGTGTCCTACTTCGAGCCGCCGAGGACGGTGAAGATGACGTCCGGGAAGAGCTCACTGCATTTCGTCGTGTCGTCGCCGCACTCTTTCGCGCACTGCCCCTGGTTGCAGACCATGTGAACCTGGTCGCCCGTCGCCGGATCGACCTCGCTCGGGCAGGGCTCCTTGCAGCTACCCGCTTCGTCGCCGCGGATGGCATCCATCACGCGTACGACCTCCTGGAACGGAACGTTCGGACCGGCTGTGAGCAGCACCTGACGGTCGTGGTGGGCGACGTCGTACTTGTCCTTCACGTAGCGAAGGCACTTCTGCAGACCGACCGCGTCGTACTTCTTGTTCCCCTCGTTCCCCTCCCCCGCCGCATCGATTCGCGGGATGGCGACGGCCGAGGAGCCTTCCCGGCACCCCGGACCGATCGAGCCGCCCTTCGCTTTGATGAAGTAGCCGTCGGTGCCGATGATGACCGTGAGGTTGAGCGAGTCGTCGTTCAGCGGCTTCTGCTGGACGCCGCCCTTGCTGGAACGGGGCGCGTTCGCGTCGAGCGTCACCGTGAAGGTCACGCTGATGCTGGCGAGCACGAACATCATCACGTTGGTGATGATGTCGAGGAACGGCACGATGTTGAGCTCGCCCGCCTCCTCCGACTCATCGACCTCCTTGGGGGTCGAGAGCCGACGGATCTTCGAGCGCTGTGCAGCGGTGACCTTCTCACCCGCCTGCGCGGCTGCCTCGAGATACGGGTTGTTCGTGTTGGACATCCTCTGCTCCTCGGGGGTCCAAGGCGCGCTCGCGAAGAGCGTCGCCCTCGGTCGATCGATACGCGCGCGAGGCCTCCGGTCACCCGGGACGCTCGCGCCGCGCGATCAGCCCTGACCGCCGCGCTGGATGGCCAGCAGGTTGAAGATCCGCTCCTGCGTCGAGTCGATGTCGTGCTGGATCTTCTTGACGTTGGTGTTGAGGAGCAGGTGGCAGATCATGCAGAGCACCGCGATGAACAGACCGAAGGCGGTGTTCACCATGGCTTCCGAGATGCCTTCCGCGAGCTTCTGCTGACGCTCGCTGGCGGGCATGTTCGGGTTCGACACCGCGGCGAACGTCCGGATGAGGCCGAAGACGGTGCCGAGGAGGCCGATCAGGGTGGCGATGTTCGCCATCGACCAGAGCGAGCCGATCCGCTTCTCCACCTCGGGCTTGAGCTCCGCCGCCTTCTCCGACAGCTGCGAGTCGATCTCGTCCGGTCCGCGGTTCGCGACCGCGAGGCCGCTCTTCACCAGCTGCAGGATGGGGTAGGAGCCGTTGCCCGCCTCGCAAAGCTTGATCGCGCGGTCGAGATTGTTCGCGTTCACGAGCTTGCGGATCTGCGCGAAGAACTCCTTCGAGTTCACGCGATACTTCGCGAGCTGGAACACCGTCCTCTCGATGACGATCGTGATGACGATCGCCAGCATGAGGAGGTTGACGTACATCGCGGGGCCGCCGTCTTTGAAGGCCTTGACGATGAAGCTGCCACCCTGCGCCTCGGACGCCGACGCCGACGCCAACGACGCCAACGCGCTGACCGCCGTATCCACGAGCGAAACCATTCCAGGCTCCTTTCCGCCGTCCATCCCGTCCGAGAAGCCGGCCGCGCGCCCTCAACCACCCATAGACGTCGCAGCCAAAAACCTTACGTCATCTTCCGCCGAAGCGGGTCCGGATGCGATGTACCCCCAGGGGTCACGCCCCAGACGACTGGGCACATACGAGCCACGCCCCGAGGCCGCGTTCAGGCACTGCGGCTCGCAACCCGTCGTTCGCTCCGACGTCTACTCGCCCCGGGAGGCCGAGACTGTACGCGGCGCGGTCTGAAGGTGTCAACGTCGTGCGCACCCCCAGTATCCCCGCCATCGGACCTCGGGCGGAGCCACTCTTGGGGCCCACTCCTCAGCATCGCGATCCGCGCTCGGCGTACGATTCCACGCGAGGCAAAACGATCCTGAGCCATGCCGAATGCGTCCTTGACCAGCATCTCGCCCCGGGTATCCTCCCCCCAAGACCTCGGTTTCTAGCGTCTTTCAGCGTTTGGACCGGGGCCTCTTCGAGGATCTTGCGCGATTGAGGCAGACGGGAAACGCCGTCGCCGAGTGGGGTCCTGGGCACCGAAAATACGATTGAGCCGTGGCGGAACTTTCCGGAAAGCCACGGCTCGTAGATCACTGCACCCGACCGAACGAGAAGAGCCCCCGACGTGGGGAAGCCACCGCGACCTGCGGTGGGGAGGAGCCAAATGAGCGGTATTCTGGAGCACTTCAATGCTGGTGGTTGGGCGATGTGGGTCATCCTCGGCTGGTTGAGCCTGGTGTTCGCCATCGTCATCGAACGCTCGATCTACCTGTTCGGCTCCTCCATCTCGAAGGACGTGTTCCTGTCGACGATGCAGAAGTGCATCCTCGCGGGTGACGTGCAGAAGGCGATCAAGATGTGCTCGGCGGCGAACGCGCCGCTCGCGCGCATCGTCCAGGCGGGCCTCATCAAGGTGAACCGCCCCGACGAAGAGGTGCAGGCCGCGCTCGACGAGGCCGCCCTCCGCGAGCTCCCGAAGATCGCGACGCGCACCGGCTACCTCGGCCTCCTCGCGAACCTCGCGATGCTCTCGGGCCTCTTCGGCACCGTCGTCGGCCTCATCAAGTCGTTCGGCGCCGTCTCGAAGCCGGGCGTCGACCAGGCCCAGAAGGCGACGCTGCTCGCCGAAGGCATCTCGGAGGCCATGAACTGCACCGCGTTCGGCCTCATCGTCGCCATCATCGGCCTCATCGGGTTCGCCGTGCTCAACGGCAAGACCCAGGGCCTCGAGGACGACATCAACGAGGCGACCGTCCAGGTCATGAACCTCATCGTGAACAACCGCCAGAAGGTCAACCTCGCGAACGTCCAGCCCGCCGCGGCGGAGTGAGTCGTTCTCGGGAACTTTCGGTCGTTTCGTTGGGTCAGTGAGAGAGCCCCGAGGCCTGCGAAGGCGCGGGCCCAGGGGCTCTCGGTGCAGCAGCGAGAGCGAAGGAGCGGACGATGGCTGGTGTTGATACGGGCGGCGGAGGCGGGGGCGGCAGGCGATCTGTCGACCAGGACATCAACATGGTCCCCTTCATCGACCTGCTGTTGGTGACGATCTCCTTCCTGTTGGTCACCGCGGTCTGGTCGAGCATGGCGCGCTTGAATGCGAACGCGCAGGTGCCGAGCAACAGCAAGCAGAAGACCGACACCGAGCAGAAGAAACAGCCGTCCGTGCTCCACGTTCGCGTGAGCGACAAGGACAAGAAGTTCAAGCTCGAGTGGCAGACCGGCACCAAGACCGACGACGTCGCCTCGATCGACATCGAGGAGGTCGGCGGCCGGTACCCCAAGCTCGAGGAAGAGATCGCCAAGGCCTTCAAGGCCGGCCAGGATCCCGTCCACAACCTGATGGGCGACGACGTGCGCTGGAACGCCGCCGAGGCGAAGGAGCACGGGGTCGAGAAGCTCAACCAGGCGATCATGCACGTCGACAACGCCTTCCCCTTCAAGGAGGTCGTGAAGGTGATCGACGCGATCTACTCGACTCGCCGCTACGTCTGCTTCGAGGCGGCACCCGCCTGCTGTGGCAAGCCCGTCGGCAACGGCAACGCCAAGTCGACCGAGGGTGGTTGCGAGCGCGGTGCGGAAGACGTCCCGGCCTTCAACGTCGCCTTCTCGGCGAACTGAGGAATCATGAGCGGCGGCGGCAAAATCTTCGACGTTCACCACGGCGCGATCTCGAAGCCTGGCAAGCGCCTCATGCACCACATTCCGCTCGCCTTCGTGCGGCGGAAGGTCGCGGGCGGCGGTCGGCGTGGCATGGGCGGTGCGCTCAGCCTCACCTCGATGATCGACTTCCTCCTCGTGACCGTCATCTTCCTCCTCTCGACGTTCAGCGCGTCGGGCGAGCAGAGCGTCCCCGACAAGGTGAAGCTCCCCAACGCCAAGAACGTCCAGGAGCTCCTGGCGGCGCCGATGGTCGCGGTCTCGGGTGACGACATCTACGTCGACTCGAAGCCCGCGGGGACCATCCTCGAGGCGAAGGACGCGATGTCGCAGGGCAAGACCCAGGCGCCAGCGAAGCTCCAGGACCTCGAGACGAAGCTCAAGTACATGAAGGACACGTGGATGAGCACGCACCCGGCCGGCACGCCGTTCCCGGGTATGGTCGTCCTCCAGCTCGACGAGAACCTCCAGGCGTTCGTCGTGAAGAGCGTGTTCTACACGTGCGCGCTGAGCGGCTTCAACAACATCTCCTTCATGGTCAATAAGAAGGGGAAGGTCGGCGGGGGCGCAGAGGGCGGCGAGGCGAAGTAGCCCGCTGCAAGCAGTCCGCCCGATGTCGGCGTGACGATCCCGCGCAGGCCTTCCTCGGAAGCCTGCGCGGTTTCGCTTAAAGCCCCTCTCCGCGGCCCCGATCGCGCGCCGCGCACCCATTGGATTCGACCGTGCCGAAAGCCCCTCCCCCTCGCCTCCCGCCGCAGCCGCGCCGCTCGCAGATCCCGTGGAAGTGGGTCGGCCTCGTCTTCACCTTCGTCACGGTCGCGCTGGTCTGGTACTTCGTGCGCTCCGATCGCCAGCTGCGAGCCGAGCGCTCACGAATCCTGCGCACGTTGAGCGGCATGAAGGGCTCGGTCCAGACCGAGTACGGCAAGCTGCGCGAGCAGGTGGAGGGCTGGACCTCGAGCGCGGCGACCAAGCCGTACGCGGGGGATCTCGTCGATCGCGATGCGCGCGCTTTGAACTGGCGCGAGCGCCCTGCGCTGTACCTCCGGCTGCGCGTCGAGGATGCGAAGACCCTCGCCGCGGTGCACACGAACGCGAAGGCCGTGGCGATCGACTCGATCGCGAGCTGCTTGCTGCGCGCGCGCGCGGGCGGTCCGTGGCCCTACGGTGAGGTCGTCACGCGAATGGAGATGCTCGGCGTCGACTTCATCAACGACGTCAGCACGACCACCAACGATCTCCGCATGCGCAACCTCTCGTTCGCGCTCGACTACTACGAGAAGAACGACTTCCCCACCGTCCGCGACGCCACGAAACAGGCCGAATTCTTCGTGCTCGCGCTCGACGAGGATCCGACGCCGATGCCGACCACGTCGGCCGCCTTCGGCGCGACCGCGACCCCTTCGCAGCGCATCGCCTCGGTGACGCACCCCATTCAGCTGCACGTCTGGAAGCTGCTCGAGGGCCGGGAGATCCTCCGCGTTCGGCGCACGCCGGAGGCGAACGTCGTGCAGGTGCAGGGCGACGTCGTCGGGCCTGCTGCGGGCATCGAGCTGCGCAAGGCGCAGGCGCTCGGCTGCTCGCTCGCGACGGAGGCGCTCGATCTTCTGGGAGACACGAAGGTGCCGTCGATGACGGCCAACGCGCTCCCCGAGATGGCCGCCCCCGCCCCCTCGACCTCCGCTTCGGCGGTGGCGTCTTCCTCGGCGCCCGCGGCGTCCATGGCGTCCGCGCCGGCCGCCGGGGCGTCGCTCAAGCGCCCGTGACGTCGTCGACGCCTCCGCCGTCGTGGTCGCGCGTGCCCCCCGCCTTGCGCGCGCTGCTGCTCGCGCTGGTCGTGTCCGGGCTCGCCACGGCGGCGTCCTGGCTGGCGCGCGACTCCATCGTCGCGACCCTCGTGGGAGGCATCTTCCTCGGCGCGACGTGGCTGCTCGTGCTCCGTCGCCGCGAAACCGACGTGCGCGCATGGGGGCTCGCCCTCGGCGGCGTGCTCGAGATCCCGCCGGCGCCCTGGTCCAAGACGGCGAGAGAGGCACTCTCGGCCCTCGGCTGGGCGTTGCTGCTCGGGGCGCTGATCTTCCCTCCCTTCGCCGTCGGCTTCGCGCGATGGTGGAACGTGCGCAGCCTCGCGTGGGCCGCGCCTCCCAAGCTCCTCGATGCCGTGCTGGGCCAGCTGGTCGTCGTTGCGCTGCCCGAGGAGGCGTTCTTCCGCGGCTATCTGCAGACGGCGCTCGATCGGGCATGGCCTCGCAGGTTGCGCGTCCTGGGGGCCGAGCTCGGTCCGTCGCTGCTGGTGACCAGCGCGATCTTCGCCCTCGGTCACCTCGCGACGGTGCCGAATCCCGGGCGACTCGCGGTGTTCTTCCCGAGCCTCGTGTTCGGCTGGCTGCGCGCGCGCACCGGTGGAATCGGCGCCGGCCTCGCCTTCCACGCCATGTGCAACGTCCTGTCGGACGGCCTCTTCCGCGGAGCAGGCGCGCGCTGAGGAGCGCCGTGAGAGCTACGAGGAGGCGCCCGCCGGCGGCTTCGACGCGCCCGGCGGTCGGATGCCTCGGAGCATTCGCAGATACATCTGTGCGGTCTTGTGCTCGGCGTCCTGCGCGAGCACGTCTTGCAGCTCGCTCTCGGCCGCGAGCTTCTCGCCCGCAGCGATCATCTGCACGGCGAGCGCGACACGCGCGGCTGCGAAGCGCGGGTTCGCGAGCTTCGCCGCTTCGAATTGGGTGCGCGCTCGAGCAGGCTCGCCGAGGTCCTTGTAGAGCATGCCGAGCCGGTAGCGCAGGTCGGCGAACGTCGGGCAGAGGGAGACGGCCTTCTCGAGCTCGGGCACGGCCTCTCGGAGGGCGCCGGCATCGAGGTAAGCCTGACCGACCTCGGCGTGCATGTTGGCGATCTTGCCGCGCACGAAGTTGTCGAGCCCGCTGTCGTCGGCCCGCTTCGCGCTGGTCGCGCGTTCGTGAACCTGACGCGCGAGATCGTACTTCCCCGAGTCGTTGTAGGTGACCGCGAGGTTGAGCGCAGCCTCGGTGTAGTTCGGGTTGAGCTCGAGCGCGCGCGCGAAGCGCTTCTCGGCCTCGGCGTGATCTCCGCGCTCGTAGGCCGACACGCCCAACATGTTGTGCACGTCGGCGAAGGCGTCGGTCGCCTCGAGGATCTGGCGCAAGAGCGGCTCCATCTTGTCCAGCTCACGCCGGTCATAGTGCTCGCGTGCGATCCGGAGGATTTGCTTGACCCGCTCGTCCATGCGCCGACGAGTCTACTCCGAAAGCCCCCCGGCAGGGCCAGCACGCGACAAGAGCGCCACGAACGCCGAGACGTCGGCGTGCCGCTCCACGTCGTCGTCGCCCACGATCCGCCCCTCGAGCAGGGCGATTCCGCCGACGGACGCCGCGATCACCGCGCGACCGTCCCGCACCACCCCCTCGCCCGGCTCGAGCCCGCGCGGGCGCTCGACGACCTCGGCGCGCGTGACCACGACCGCCGCGTCGCCGATGAACGTCCAAGCCCCCGGATAGGGCGCGGCCGCCCGCACGCGGCGCGCGATGCGCTCCGCCGGACGATGCCAGTCGATCTCGAGCAGCTCGTCCCCAGGGGCTGGGGCCTCCGTGACGAGGCTTTCATCCTGCGACGTCTCTGCGAGCCGCTCGCCACGGCGCAATCGCTCCGTGAGCTCCCGGAGCAGCGCCAGCGAGGGGCGATCGAGCGCCCGCGCGAGCTGCCACGCGTTCCAGCCGGGCTCGATGGCGACGACGCGCGTCGCCAGAATCGAGCCCGTGTCGTACTCCGCAGCGAGCCTGTGGGCCGTCACGCCCGTCGCCGCATCGCCCGTGTCGAGCGCCCAGAAATAGGGATCAGGGCCGCGCCAGCGAGGGAGCAGCGACGGATGCACGCCGAAGCCGCCCAGCGGCGCGAGCGCCACGAGCTCCGAAGGAATCTTCGTCGTCCAGAACCAGGAGACGAGGAGGTCCGGACGCGCGTCGCGTATCCGCTGCAGGTACGCCTTGCCGAGCGCCGGCCTGCTGTCGACGCGAGCGTCGCCGATCAATGCCCGGAGGCGCCGGGTGCCGGGCGCGCCGCGGCGACAGATCCCCGCGAGGACGATCTCGTGACCGTCTCTCGCGAGGAGCAGCGCAGCGAGCGGCAGCCCGAGGAAAGCAATCCTCAGGCGGTCCACGTCACTGCGTCGCGATCCCGAGGGTCTTGCGGATGAGGAAGTACTGATCGCTGACCGCGTACTGGATCAGCTCCTTCAGCTTCTCGCTCGGCGCGAGCTCGCCCGCGACGACCGGCTCGGCCCGAATGAGCTTCGCCGCCATCTCGAGGTCGCCGCAGAGCAGGAAGCCCGCGCGCGCCGCGGTGATCTCGGACGTCTGCATCCACCGCTTGATGTCGGCCTTCGCGCCGGCGTCGACGAAGTGCTTGACGACCAACCGCAAGCCGTCGGCCTGGATCGGCTGCATGTACTTCACGAGCTCCTGCGCCACCGGCGTCACGCCCGCCGCGATGTCCGGCGGGAGAGGCATCTCCGGCGACACGATCTTCATCGCGGCGAACAGGAGCGTCTTGAGCTCGCTGAGCGACGGGAAGAGCGTCTTCAGGTAGTGCTCGCCACGGTAGTACGTGAGGTGCTTGCCGATCAGGAACATGAGCTCCTGCGGCGTGAAGCCCGAGAGCACCGAGGAGCCGGCCACCGAAGACGGCGGATCCATCGGGGCGACCGTGAGCGCGCCCGGCACGTCGTTGCGCACGTACAGCTGCGGCGGCGTGATGTTGAGCACCTGCGCCGCGAAGAAGAACGACTTCGCGAACGTCAGGGTCGTCGACGCGGGATCCTGCAGGAACTTGCGCGGAAGCTCGGGGAGCTGGCGCGAGCCCTTCAGCTGCAGCAGCTTTGCCGTGCGGGCCGCGGGGGTGATCATCTCGAAGATCTTCCCGAGGATCTTGTCCTGCTCCGGGTGGAAGATCCCGCGCACCCAGACGTCGTTGTCGATGCGCGCGCGGAACTGGAGCATCCCCTTCGGGCGACGCTCCTCGAAGAACGCGCGCTGCTCGCCGTCGGCCTTGTTGAGGAACGCCAGCGCCGCGGCGATGCACCAGGCCTGATCGAACTGACCGGCCTTCATGTAGAGCTTGTAGAGCGCCTGGTAGGGATCGACGCGCATCGGATCCCGCGCGAGCACGTCCTGCAGCTCCGCGACCGCCTTGTCGATCTGGTTGTTGCGCTCGTACAGCTCGGCGAGGATCTGCCGCTCGACCATGTCCTCGGGCCGCAGGCGCGAAGACATCTTGAACGCCTCGACGCCAGCGTCGGGCTGCCCGAGTCGATCGCGGTAGATCAGCCCGAGCCCGTGCCAGAGGTTGAACTCGAGATCGGCCTGGCCCTTGTTCGTGACGCGGTGGAGCATCTTGCGATAGGCGCGCTCGAGCCCCTTCCAGTCCTTCTGCTGCGTGACGATCTTGTTGATCGCCTCGAAGGCCTTGAGGAACGTCGGGTCCTGATCGAGCGCGAGGTTGAAGTACTCGACCGCCGACTCGGCGTTCTCCTCCTTGTCACGATAGAGCTGCGCCATCGTGTAGAAGTACTTCGACTTGCGCTCCGCGTTGTTGTCGAGCTGGGCGATGCGCTCGAGCATCGCGATCATGTTCGACCAGTTGCTGGCCGCTTGGTAGTGCTGCAGCAGCTTGTGAAGGAGCTGGTGGTTCTCCGGCTTCAGCTCGAGGGCCTCCTCGAGGGCCTCGATCGCCTTGCCGATGTTCTTGTCCTGATCGGCCCAGACGTCGCCGATCTCGACGAGCAGTCCGAAGCGCTCCTCACCATCCATCACGTTGTCGAGGATCTGCCGCTTGTATTCGACGACCTGCTTCCAGTCCTTGTTGTCGGTGTAGACGCCGACGAGGGCCTCGAGCGTGGGTCGGTGCGAGGGATCGATCTCGAGCGCCTTCTCGAAGTTCGTGATCGCCTGGCGCGCCTGCCCCTGCTTCCGCTTGATCGAGCCGAGGCGGTAGTAGACGTCCGTGCGCGCCTCGGTCTCGCTCTCGTCGAGGCTCGTGAGCACCTTCTGGTAGTTCGAGAGCGCGGCGGGCCAGTCCTCGAGCGAGAACGACGTGTCGGCGAGGCCGCGGACGACCTCCATGTCGGTCGGGTCGAAGTGGAACGACTGCTGGAACGCCTTCAGGGCACGGTCGTGCTTCTCGAGCGCCTTGAGCGTCTTGCCGAACATCGCGAAGAGCCGGTGCTGCTCCGGCTTCTCGCGCTTGGCGGCCTTGCGCGTGAGCAGGTCGAGCAGCGGCTCCGCGCGCTCGTACGCTCCGTTGTTCACGTACTCGTCGGCGAGCGGGAGCGCCGCGTCCTCGTTCTCGGGGTCCGCCGCGTAGGCGGCCTCGAAGGCCTGGATCGCCGACTCGTGCTCCGTGAGCATCTCGTCGCGAAGCTTGCCGAGCTCGACGAGCAGCTTGGCCTTCTGCCGGGGCGCCGGCGTGTTGACCTGCTCCTGCTCGTAGAGCTGGGCGGCCTCGTACCAGTCGGCGGTGTCGAGCGCGATCTGGCGCAAGGCAGCAATCGAAGGCACGTGCGTCGGATCGAGATCGAGCGCCGCTCGGAACTTCTCCTGAGCGGTGACCCGATCGCCGAGCTTCTCGTCCTGCGCCTTACCGATTCGGTAAAGCATGTCGACCTTCTGAACGGTGTCGAAGGTCAGGTCGGCGACCCGGGTCATCGCGTCGAGCGCGGAGGCCGTCTCGCCCTGCTTGTCGTATAGCTTCGAGAGAGCCTCGAGCGCCGGCACGTGATTCGGGTCGATGTCGGTGACGTTGCGATAGGCGTCGACCGCGTGCTCCACGTCGTCGATCTCGTCCGCGTAGACCTTGCCCATCGCCTGGTAGATCTCGATGCGGACCTGATCGTCCGTGGTCGAGGCGATGTGACGGTCGTAGGCGGCCACGAGATCGTGCCAGCGTCGGAGCTTGCCGTAGCAGCGCTCCACACCTCGGTACGCCTCGTCGTTGTTGGGATCGATCTCCAGCGCCTGCTCGAGGCGCTGCGCGGCGACGTCCGGCTTGATGAAGTGGTCCTCGAGCAGCGCGGCGAGCTCACGCAGCACCGAGACGCGATCGCGCTCGGTCTGCACGGCCTCGAGCTCCGACTCCAGCACCTGGAGCAGGCGCGGCCAGTCCTGCGTGGACTGGTACACGACCTTCAGCCCACGCATCGCGACGAGGTTCTGAGGCTCGCCTTCGAGCACTTCGCGATACAGCTGACCGGGCCGCTCGAGCTCGCCCTGCTGCTGCACGTAGATCCCGGCGAGCTTGATTCGCGTCGGGTTGAGCTCCGTCGGCTCGCCACGCGTGCCGACCTTGCGCTCGAGGATCTCGATGACCTCGCGCCAGGCGCCGCGCGGCACCCAGATGGCCTCGAGCAGGTCGATGGCCGGCTGGAAGGCGGGATCGACGTCGAGCGCGCGCTTGTAATAGACGAGCGCCTGCTCCTGCTGCCCCTTGTGGCGCTCGAGCAGCTCGCCGAGCTCGACGCAGATCTCCTTGCGATCCTTCTCGCTGGTCGCGATCTCGAGCGCGTTGGTGAGCGTCTGACCGACCTGGTCGATGTTGCCCGCCTTGCGATACAGGCTCGCGACCTGCCGGATGACGCGGACGTTGTGCGGATCGAGCTTCTGGACCTGCTGGAAGTACGGCATCGCCCACTCGGGCTTGCCGATGTCCTCGCCGTACCACTTGGCGAGGCGAAGCATGAGCGAGATCTTCTTCGGCGTATCGCTCTGGATCTCCTGCTCCTTGAGCCACGTGTTCGCGGTCTGGAGGAGGTCGCCCCAGCGATTGGTCGACTGCGCGACCTTCTCGAGGAGCTTCACCGTCGCGTCGTCGTCGAAGTCCTCGCTGAGGGCGTTGACGAGGACGTCGAACGCCTGATTGGCGTCGTCGAGCTTCTCGTCGAGGACCCTGCCGATCTTGCGGTAGAGCTCCTGTCGCGCAGGCTCGTCCGTCGTCTGCTCCAGCTTGTGGACGTAGAGCTCGGCGAGGTCCGCCCAGCGCTCCGCCGCGGTGTGGAGCTGCTCGAGCGCGAGGAACGCGCGATCGTCCGCAGCGTCGATCTCGAGGACCTTCTGGTTCGCCTCGGTCGCGCCGTCGGGCATGCCGACCTGCTCGTGCCAGAGATCGGACACCTCGAAGTACTCGCGGACCTTCTCCGCCGGATCGCCGAGGGCAGCGGCGCGCTGCATCTTCACGGCGATGACGTCGGTCCACTGCTCGTCACGGCGATAGATCGCCTCGAGCGCGGCCATCGCCTCGAAATCGCCCGGCGCGATGTCGAGGAGCTTGCGCCACGCGTCGGCCGCCTCGATCGGCTGATCGAGGATCTCGCCGTAGGTCTTGCCGAGCTCGCGGAAGACGGCGACGAGCTCCTCCTCGTCGACGAGCCGCGAGGCCCGCTCGACGAGGTTCTGGAGCGCCATCACGAGCTCCGCATGATCGCCCTGCCGGCGCCGGATGTCGGCGATCGCCCGGAGCGCGCCGACGTGCTCGTAGTTGATGTCGAGCACGCGCTGCCACTCGTCCGCAGCGAGGTCGTCGCGCCCGAGTCGCTCGGTGAAAATCCGCGCGCGGCGCGCGAGGTTCGAGGCGCGTTCGGCGTCGTCGGTCGAGGCGTCCGCCTGGCGCTCGAGGACGTCGACGAGCTCCGGCCACTGCTGCTGCCGCTCGTAGAGGCCGGCGAGCGCGCCCAGCGCCTCCGGGTCCTCGCCACGCAGGTCGAGCACGCGCTTCCAGAGCTCGATCGCCTTCGGCACGTCGCCGAGCGCCTCGCTCGAGAGGGTCGCGATCTTGGCCTGGATCTCTGCCTCGGCGACGTCGCCGACGGCGTTCTTCATCTCGCGCTCGTAGACGACGAGCAGCTCGGGGTACGCCCCCTTCTGCTGGTAGAGGCGCGCGAGGGCCGCGATGGCCTGCTCGTGCGAGGGCTCGAGCTCGTCGAAGATCTTCCGGTACGCCGCGATCGCGTCGTCGACGCGGCCGAGCGACTCCTCGTAGACCTGGCCGAGGCGCGCGTAGAGCTCGACGAGATCGAGCGGCTCCTCGGTCGCCTTCGTGCGCTGCACGAGGATGTTCGCGAGCTGCTCGTGCGACCCCCACTGCAGGTAGATGCGATCGAGATTCTCGAGCGCGTTGGGCTCCAGCGCGACGACGCTGAGGACGTAGCGATAGCTCTCCTCGGCCTTCTGCTGATCGCCGAGCTGCTCCTCGAACGTCTTGGCGAGCTTGCTGCCGACGAAACGAACGACCTCGGGGTCGGTCTTCTCGCCGAGCACGTCGGCGTAGGCGTTCGCCAGAGCGTCGTACGCCGAGATCGCGCTCGCGAGGCGCTCGGCCTCCTCGTGCGCCCGCTCGTCGAGCGGCACCTCACGGAACGCACGCGTGTGCGCGGCGAGCGCGGCCGTCGGATCGACGAGCTTCTCTTCGTGTAGCTCGGCGATGCGGTAGTACATCGCGAGGCGCTCGGCGACGTCGGTCAGGTGGACGAGCTGTGCCTCGTAGACCTTGGCGAGCTTCTCCCACTGGTCGAACTGACGATAGAGCGGCTCGAGGACCTCGCCGATCTCCATCTGCTTCTTGCCGGAGGCGAAGATCGCCTCGAGGCGCCCGAGGGCGCGCTGGTGCTCCGGCTCGACGGCGAGCACCTCCTTGTAAGCAGCGATCGCCTGATCGAGATCACCGAGCCAGCGCTCGTAGACCTCCCCGAGACGGAACTTGAACTCGAGGATCTCGTCGGGCGTCTGGCCGATCTCGGCCTCGCGCGCGAGCACCTGGGCGAGATCCTGCCAGCGCTCCGCCTGCGAGAAGAGGCGATCGAGCGAGCGGATCGCGCTCTGGTTGTCGTTCTCGACGGAGAGTACGCGCCGATAGCGTGCGACGGCTCCCTCGAGATCGTTGAGCTGCACCTCGAAGATCTGCGCGACGCGCAGACCGAGCTCGACGAAGCGCGCGGGATCCTCGGCGAGCTTGTCGAGTTCGGTGTCGTACAGCTTGCCGACCTCGGGCCAGCGGTTGGTGCGGTCGGCCAGCGACTCGAGCGCGACGAGCGTGCTCTGGTTCGAGTTGTCCTCGACCAGCGCGCGCGCGAACGTGTCGAACGCGCGATTCGGGTCTTGCAGCTGATCGTCGAAGAGCCGCGCAATGCGGTGGAGCAGCTCCACCTTCGAGAGGAAGTCCTCCGCGTGCTTGACCTGGACCTCGAGGACCGAGACCAAGCGCGCCCACTCGCCAGAGCCTTCGTAGATCGGCTCCAGGGTCGTGGCGGCGGCGAGCGGCTCCACGCCGCCGTCCTTGAGCCCTTCGAGGCGGCGGAGCGTCGGCGCGTGCGACGGCTCGGCGTTGAGCACGTCGCGATAGAGCTCGATGGCGCGGGCGACGTCGGCCAGGTGCGTCTCGTAGAGCTCCGCGATCCGATACTGGTAGGAGATCGTCTCGCCCGGGTCGCTGCAGAGCTCGCTCTCGCGCTGGAGGATCGAGAGGAGCTCAGGCCAGTTCTGTGCGGTCTGGTAGAGGACGTCGAGCCGACCGAGCGCGGTGAGATCCGCCGGGTCGAGCTCGAGCACGCGCTGGTAGGTGTCGATCGCCTTGGCGATGTCCTTCAGCTCGCGCTCCCACACGGCGCCCATCTGGTACAGGACGCGCTTCTTGTCGTCGGGGTCGCCGACGAGGTCCGCCTTGCGCTGGTAGACGTCGAGCAGCTCCTGCCAGCGCTGGAGCTCGAGGAAGTGCTTCATCAGCGCCTCGAGCGCACGCTCGTCCTCGGGGTCGAGATCGAGCACCTTGCGGTAGACCGCGATCGCCGGGTCCGGCCGCTGGAGGACGTCCTCCTCGATCGAGGCGGCCGAGAAGAGCGCCGCCTTCTTGTCGTCGAGCGCCTCGAGGATCTCGGCCTTCCTCTGCAGGATGGCCGACAGATCGGCCCAGCGCTCGGAGACCTGGAAGAGCCGCTCGAGCGACTCGGCTGCCCCGAGGTTGATCGGATCGAGAGTGAGTACGCGTCGGTAGCGCGCGACGGCGCCCTCGACGTCTTGGAGATTCTCTTCGTGCACGCGAGCCGCGGCGGTCTGCAACGTGCTCGCGAGCGTAGGATCGGTGACCGCCGCCGAGCGGGCGTCGAGCACGGCAGCGAGGTCCTGGTGGCGACCGGTCGCCTCCGCGAGGCGATGCAGCCCGGCGAGCGAGCTCTCGCTCGCGGGATCCTCGACGAGCGCGCGCGCCATCGAATCGAACGCCTGTGACGGCTGGTTCCCCTGGTCTTCCCAGAGCTGCGCGATCTGATGGAGCAGCTCCACGCGTCGCGCCGGATCCTCGCTCCTGCGGACCTGCACCTCGTAGACGCCGACCAGCTTCGCCCAGTCGCCGAACGACTTGTAAAGCGGCTCGAGGATCTCCGAGATGCCGAGCTCGTGCTTCTCGTCCCGCCCGAGGCGCTCGAGCGCCGCGAGGGCGTCGGCGTTGGCCGGCTCGCGGTCGAGCACTTGACGATAGATCTCGATCGCCTGATCGACCTCGCCCATCTTCGTCTCGCGCAGCTGCGCGAGACGAAGCATGAAGCCGAGCTGCGCGTCGTCGGTCTCCGCGAGGCGCAGCTGAGCGTCCAGGTTCTCGGCGAGGTCGGTCCAGCGCTCCTGGCGCGCGTAGAGCCCGTCGAGCGCGGTGAGCGCCACCTGCGAGGCAGGCTCGATCGCGAGCACCTCGCGGAAGGACGCGATCGCCTCGTCGGGCTTGCCGAGCTTCTCCTCGTAGATCGCCGCCATGCGCGCGTAGAGCGCCTCTCGCGCCGCGGCATCGTCCGCGAGATCGATTCGCTTCTGAACGACGTGGATGAGATCGTTCCAGCGCTCGGTGCGGGAGTAGAGCTGCTCGAGCGCGGCGAGCGCCTCGCCATCGGCGGGGTCGAGCGCGAGCACCTTGCGATAGCTCTCCGCGGCCGCGTCGACCTGGCCGAGCGCGCCCTCCTGGAGGGCGGCGACGCGGAACCAGTAGTCACGCTGCAGCGCCGGATCGCCGACCGTCTGCGCGAGCTTCGTGAACACCTCGACGAGCTTGTCGTTGGCGTTGCTGATCTTCGCGTATTGCTCGAGCTCGCCGCGCGCATCGGCGTGCGTCGGATCGACCGTGAGCGCGCGGGCCTGTGCCTCGAAGGCGCGGGCCGGATCACCGATCATCCCGATCAGCGTGCGAGCCGACTTGCGCAGCAGCTCGACGCGCTCGGACGACTCCTCGGCCGCCTTGGCGAGGATCTCGAGCACGCCGACCAGCCGCTCCCAGTCGCTTCGTGCCTCGTAGATCCCCTCGAGGATCGCGGCGACCTCGCCGGTGACCTCCGCGTTGGCGAGCATCCCTTCGAGCGCGGTGCGCGCGCCGTCGTGGGACGCGTCGAGCTGCTGGATCTCACGGTAGTTGTCGAGCGCACCGCGCACGTCCGAGAGGTGCTTCTCGAGCGTCGACGCGAGGCGGAACTTGAGGTCGACGATCTTCGCTTCGTCCCCCTCGAGCTCGAGCCGGCTGCGGAGGATGTCGGCGTAGGCCGGCCAGGCCTCGAGCCCACGATAGAGCTCGTCGAGAGCCGCGAGCGCAGTGCCGTCCTCGGGGGCGTCGTCGAGGACCTCCTTGTAGGTCGCGACCGCTTTCTCGGGCTGCTTGAGCTCTTCGACGTAGACGCGCGCGACCGAGTACAGGATCTCGCGACGCGCCTCGGCGTCCGCCGCGAGCTCGCGCTTCTTGGCGTAGATGGCGAGCAGGTCCTCGTAGCGCGCGGTCTGGCGATAGAGGCGCTCGAGCGCGGACAGCGCGCCCGCGTTGGTGGGATCGGCGTCGTAGACCGCCTTGAACTGGGCGATCGCGTCGTCGATCTTCTGCACCTCGTCGACGAACACGCGCCCGAGCCGCAGGCGCAGGCGCGTCACCAAGTCCGCGTCGTCCTTCGCTGCAATGACGGTCTTGTACGAGGCGATCACCTCGTCCCAGCGGCCGGTCGCCTTCGCGAGACGCTCGAGGTCGTCCCCGCTGAGGTCGTCCTCCGGTCCGATCTCGAAGGCCGCCTTGAAGCGATCGAACGCCTTGGCGGCGTCGTGGACCTTCGTCTCGTAGAGACCGGCGAGATCGCGCAGGAGCTCGAGCCGACCGAACTCGTCCTCGACGTGACCGAGCCGGACCTCGTGTGCCTTCGCGAGCGCTGCAGCGTTGCCGGCCGCCTGGTAGATCGGGACGAGCGCATCCGCCGCGCGGAGGTTCGTCGGGTCGAGCTCGAGGATCCGCTCGTACGCCTTCGCGGCGCGATCGGACTTCTGCTTCCGATCGTTCCAGAGCTGCGCGATCTTGAACAGCAGGCTGGCCTTCGCGTCAGGCGCGGTCTCCTTCGCCTCCTGCGTCTCGAGCACCCGGATGAACTCGTCCCACTTGCCGCTCTCGGCGTAGAAGGTCTCGAGGTCGTCCCAGCGGTGCGTCGCCAGGTACTTCTTCTTGAGCGCCTCCTGCGCCTGCTTGTCGTTCGGGTCGAGCGCGAGCAGTCGTCGCCAGGCCTCGACGGCGCCCTCGTCGTTGTTGAGGCGATCGCCGTAGATCGTGCCGAGCTTCTTCAGCGTGGCGATCTTCTTCGCGCGGTCCGAGAGCAGCTCGGCTTCCTTCTCGAGGATCCCGGCAAGCGCCTCGAAGTCCTTCGCTCGCTCGTAGAACCCTGCGAGCTGCGTGATCGCTTCGATGTTCTCGGAGTCGTTGTCGACGACCTCCTTCCAGTACGCGATGCAGACTTCCGGCTTCTTGACCTTCTCGGTCGCGAGGCGGGCGAGCTCGGCGAACTTCGCGGCGCGCGCGGCGCCCTGCGGGAGCTCCTCGGCCTCGTGGCGACGGAGGGCGAGCAGCTTCTCGAACTCGCGACGCGCCTCGTAGGCCTTCACCAGGAAATCGATCGCGACCGCGTTGTTCGGCTCGATCGAGCGCACGAGCTCGAAGGCCTTGATCGCCTCGACCTGGTTGCGCAGCTGGTTCGCGTAGATGTCGGCGGCGCGCAGCGCGGCCTCGACGCGCTCGAAGTCGTCGCCGAGCACCGCCACGATCGCGACGAGCGTCTTGGCGACGTCACCCCAGCGCTTGGCTCCTTCGAACTTCGCGAGCTGCCCCTTGAGCTCGGCGGCCTTCCCCTCGTCGGGTGCGTGCGCGTGCCCGTCTTCCTTGTGAGCGACCGCGGCGGGAGCCGGCGTCGCCGCAGGGGCGTCGTGCCTCTCGGCGACGGGCACGACGGGAGCGGGCGTCGGGGTGGGCGCGGGCGCGACCTCGACGTGTGCCGGCTCGGGCGTCGGCTCGGGTGCCGACGGAGGCGGAGGCGGCGCGGAGGCGACCGGAGGGGGCGCGACCGACACAGCCTTGTGCGCGGCGGCAGGCTCGGGCGCGTCCGCTGCCAGCTTCTCGCCGATCTGCATCTCGAACGCGCGCAGCTCACGGTTCTCGGGCGCGAGTCCGGCGAGGCGCGTGAAGTACGCGCGCGCCTTCATCAGATCGCCGACGTGGCGCCAGGCGAGGGAGCCCGCGAGCGACAGGATGAACGAGAGGCCGGGCGCCTCGTTCGCAGCATCGATCGTGCGATCGGCGAGCTTGAGGGCCTCGAGCCACTGCTCGCGAGCGCCGTAGATCTCCACCAGCTTCGCGAACGCGGCGTCGTTGTCCGGGAACGCCGAGAGCACGTCCTCGAGGAAGCGCGCAGCGATCTCGGGGTTCTGGTGGCGCATCGCCCAACGGCGTCCGAAGGCGAGCGCCAGCCGGCCGCGCTCGCCGGCGTCCGCCGCGGTGCCGAGGATCTCGCGCTGCGTCGACTCGATCTCGTCGAAGCGCTTCTGATCCGCGAGGAGCGTCTCGAAGAGCGCCGCGGCCGCGGCGTTGGTCGGCTCGGCGCGGTACGCCTGCCGAAGGAACCCCTCGGTGGCCTCGGCGCCCTGGAAGCGGCGGAGGATGCGCGCCGCGCGGAGGAAGAGCCGCGTCTTCTCGGCGCCCGTGGCCGCGTGGGCGGCGCCGACGAGCTCGCCGACGTGGGCGTCCCAGCTCGACTCCTCGACCTGCGCGTCCTCGAGCGCCGCGGAGGCGTTCTTGTTCCGCCCCTGCGAAGCGCCGAGCGCGCGCGCGTACGTCGGCGTCGCCGCGTCGTACTGCTCGAGATCGCAGAGGACGTCGCCGAGCTCGACGAGCAGGGCGCTCCCGACGTCACCGTCGGGGTTCGCCTTCAGCTCGAGATCCAGGAGCTTCTGGACCATGTTGAGCTTGCCGAGATCCCAGTAGATCCGACGAGCCTCCTCGAGCGACTCGATGAGCGCGGGCGCGAGCTTGTATGCGTCCTGGAAGTGCTTCAGCGCCTTCACGCCGAGCAGGAATCGTTCGTCGAGCAGCCGGCCGAGCTGAAGATGGAGCTTCGCCTTGGTGTCGTTCGAGCCCGCGCCACCGATCCCTTTTTCGAGCTCTTCACGCAGCTCTTGCCAGTCACGAACGGATTCGAGGTACGCGAGGCGATCCTGCAGTTCCATCTTCGGCTTCTCCGACCCCGATGTTTCCGGACGCGGGGTCCACGTGCTCGGCACGTCGTCGCAAAACGACTGTCGACTCCACTACGAAAGGCGTACGGCGGCGGGCGAATCCCAGTGCGGCGTCGCACTGGGGGGCGGCCGCCGGGAGGCTACTTGCAGCCCCACTGCGCCTTCTTGCCGGTCGCGTCGGTGTGGTTTGCCGACGACTGCGGGTCCTTGCCGACCGGCGTCTTCTCGTACGCGAGGATCGAGCTGCACGCGTCGTTCGGTCGCTTGGCCTGGTAGTACGCGAGCGCAAGCTGGAACTCGGCCTCGCGCGCCGCGTTCTTGGGGTTCGGCACGCTGCGCGTCTTCTCGAGCGCCGCGATCTTCACGTCGGACTTGTTGAGCAACTCCGCCGCGCGCGCCTCGTCAATCATCAAGTTGTAGAGCGCGCTGTACGCCTCGTCGCGCTCCGCGTCGGTCTTCGGCTTGACGTTGTCCTTCTGCTTCTGCCCCTCTTGAGCGACCTGCAGGCCTTCGTCGCCGTAGCCGAGGTTCAAGTAGAGGTTCGCGAGGTCGACGTAGTACGGAAGCTGATCGCCACGCGTCTGGATGGCGTTGGTGTAGCTCTCGAGCGCGGCCTGCTCGTCGTCGAGCGCCTCCTGCGACTTGCCGAGGTAGTACCAGGCGTCTGCGAGGTTCTTGTCCTTCTGCAGCGCCTTCTGCACCGGCTCCTTGATCTTCTCGAGGAAGCCCTTCGCGGTCTCGCTCTGCAGCCCACCCGGCTCCTTCAGCGCCGCCTGCCAGAAGCAGTAGCCGCGATGAAAGTGGTAGTTCGCGAAGTCGTCCGAGCCATGCTGCGCGTCGGCCGCGGCCGCCTTCGCCCACGTGTCGGCGGCGTCGTTCCACATCTTCTGCTTCTCCTGGAGAAGCGCGAGGTGGCTCAGGATCTCGTGACTGGTCGGGTCGAGCTGGTTGGCCTGCTTGTACTGCTCGATCGCGTCCTTCGGCGTTTCGCCCTGGATCGACTGCGCCTGCCTCGCCAGCTTCTGGGCGTCGACAGTGTTCTTGTTGCAGCCGATCGACGCGACCGCGAGCCCCACGACGAGCAACGTTGACGACACCGCACCACGAACGCGCATCTGGCCTTCTCCTCGATCGAGTGGGGATCGACTGCGTGACGAGCACCCCGCGCGCGAGCCGCTCTCGCCGCGCGAAATCGCGGCACGCCGGACGCGCGCCGGTCCGGGAGCATAGGGGATGCCGTGTCGAGAAGTAAACCCCGTTCAGCGCGAATTTCTGCACGATTCTAGGGCATTTTCGCGCTCGCCACACGAGCGGGCATCGGCGTCGCGCGGGCGGTCGCGGCCGACGCCGCGCGGCCGTCCATGTACGACAAAAACGACAAGGGCGATCGCGCCGAGCGCGACCACCCTTGTCGTTTCCCTTCCGCTATCGAGCGGAGGTCGGCGAGATCACTCGTCGTTCTGGAAGTCGATCGGATAGGTGACGCGCACCTTTCCGCCCTCGGGCTCCGGGAAGGAGAGCGTGCGATACACGCCCACGACACAGGAGCTGACGCTGCCGTCCGTCATCGTTCCACCCGCGGACGACGCGGACTCGACCGCGCCGCTCGTGTCGATGATGAACATGACGGAGACGGTGCCCTTCAAGCCCGGGTCACGCTTGAGGCCCGACTCGTAGCAGGCGCGGAAGCGCGGGTAGTTCGCGCGCACGATGCGCTTGATGACGTCCGGCGGCAGGCGTCCCTGGATGTCGGTGCCCGCCTCGATCATCTTCACGGTCTTCGGCTTGCGCCCCTGGCCCATTCGGCCCGAGCCGCCGCCGTAGCCCATTCCGGTTCCAGTGCCGCCGCCGTGGCCGAAACCACCGACGGTGCCGAGGCCGATGCCGTCGCCCCAACCGCCGCCGCCGGGTCCCGTACCGCTCATCCCGAGGCCGCCGAACCCAAAGCTGTCGCCCGGGTGGTCGCCCATCAGGTTGCCGTTGAAGTTGTTGGCGTCCTTGCCGACGGTGACGTCGGAGTCGCTGTCGAACGCGATAGGAGCGTTCGCGGTGGAGCCGAACACCGCCGTCAGTGCGCCGATCGCTCCGTAGTTGCCGCTCTCGATGAGGGCGCGCGTGCGGGCGATCTTGACTTCCTGCGTGTCGGGCGGCCCCTGGATCTGGTAGTAGCCGCCGGTAGCCTGGCTCGAGGGCGAGCCCATCATGCCTTCGGCGCCACGGTGCTTGGTGCCGGTGCCGCCGCTCTTGTCCTGGTTGTTCTGCGGCTGCGGAGTATTGTCCTCCTGCTCCGGAACCTCCTGGGAAGAGGCGTTCTTCTGAAGCTGGAGCATGTAGGCCGCGGTCGACTTGTCGAGCTGGGCCTCGTCGGGATCGAGCGAGTCACCCGGCGCCATGCGGAGCGCCCAGTAGATACCGCCGATCGCGAGCGCGCACGGCAGCCAGTAGCCGCCGAGCGCGGTCAGCCCGCGCGCCGTCGACGCGAGCGCGCCGGCGACCTTCTTCCCCTTCGGGGCGACGGAGCTCTGGAAGGTGAAGCCGTTGAACTCGACGACCGCCTTCGACCCCTCGGTCAGCGGGAACTGCTCCGCGCCCGGCGCCTCCGAGCTCGGCTGCAGCAGCCCCTGCGCGCGGGCCTGCTCGATCGACATCGACTGGTCCTTGACCACGATGCGACCCTTTGCCCCCTGCGGGATCACCGCCGCCATGCCGCCGCCGGCCTGGGTGACGACCGCCATGCGCGTCACTCCCAGCTTCTCGGCCGGGATGATGAAGCCATGGTACGGCGCGTTCTTGATCGCCTTGAGGATGCCGCGGGGCGCCGTGATCGGCGCGCCGAGGACCCACCCCTCGAGCGTGCCGTCGATCGCGCCGCCGATGACGGCGCTCAGCTTCACGGTCTCGCGAGGGACGTCCTCGCCGACGTAGTACGGCTTGCCGTCGCTGAGCTGCTTGCTGTGGAGGATGGTGCTCCCCCACATCACGGTCACGTCGACGATCGACTTGCCCGCCTCCTCGACGTCTGCCGGATTGACGTCCGGCCCCGACTTGACGGGGACGTAGGTGTATTCGGCGTTCGGATCGTCGTCATCGTGCGCGTGGCCGTGGCCGTGGCCACCGCCGCTCGCCGCGAACGGGTTCGCTGCAGGCGCGGCTGCCGCGAACGGATTCGCCGCTGGCGCCGAGCCCGCGAACGGGTTGGCCGAAGGCGCCGAACCGCCGAAGGGGTTCGCCGCGGGGGCCGCCGCGAACGGATTCGCTGCAGGAGCCGCCGCCGCGAACGGGTTCGCCGGGGCCGTCCCCGCCGCTGCCGCCGGAGCCGCCGCGACCGCTGCGGGCACGCCCGCCGTCGCCGGGACCGCGGCCTCGAGCACGATGCGCGTCTCCGCAATGCGGATCTCGTCGCCCGGCTTGATCTTGCACTTGTTGATGCGCTGTCCGTTGACCAGCGTACCCGGCTCGTTGCCGAGGTCGATCAACGTCACGTCGTCGGGGCTCGCCACCTCGACGACCGCGTGCATGCGCGACGCGCTCTCGTCGTCGAGCCGCAGGTGGCTCTTGGGGTCCTTCCCGATCTTGACGATGTCCTGCGTGATGACCTCCGAGCGAGCGCCACTCGCCGAGGTGATCGCGAACGTCAACGTCGTCTTGGTCTTACCGCCATCCATGCTGCCACCCGCATCGGCCGCGCAACCGGCCGGTCCAACGACTGCACCCGCGACCCTCGACTCGACGTCGTGGGTCCGAACTCGCGCAACCCTTCATCGTTGCACCCATGTAGGGCGCAGACGACTCCCTTGCCACTCGCGAACGAGCGGCGCGTCTAGCCTGAGGCCCCGAGCTCACGAGGAGATCGGTGCCGGACCGAGACACCTCGTCAGAGGTTCTCGATCGACTTCAACATCTCGGGGACGAAGGAAATTCGCGGCCGGACGAGGATGGTGCGGACGGGTCCGCTCCGTGTGGAGATCTTCCCCTCGTCGGGACCGAGCGACGACGTCGTCAGCTTATCGGCGTCATCGAACTTGATGTCCTCCGGTTCGCTCCCTTTGGGAGCGGCGAGTGCCGAGCCCTCGAGGACGAGCAAACCCAGGAACGTCAGGACGAGAGTGCGGACACGCATATACAGTCCTCCTGAAAACATCCGCCTACGTTACAGTATCAGTGTAACGGGAACCGGCTGCCTGGTCAAGCCGCTTCCCCCATCCGGTACGCGTTGGAACCGACCTCGGGGCTTCGAAAAAGTTCCCGCTGAAAAGTTGAAGGCGTGCGCGACGGCAGGCCAGGTCCTCGGGACCTCGTCGGTATGACGTCGCGCACGCCTCGAGGCGCTCAGGCGAGCGGAGAAGTGCGTGGGCGGCCCCCGTTCCCGCAGCGCTACAGGTTCTGAATCGAGACGAGCAGCTCGGGCACGAAGCTCACGCGAGGGCGCGTTAGGATGGTCCGAATCGCGGTCGGCCCGCCTTTGACGACCCCTTCGCCGGGAGCGAGCGAGCTCGTCGTGAGCTTGTCGGCGTCGGTGAACTTCACGTCCTCGATCTTCGGCTCGGGCGTCGCTGCGAGGGCGAGCCCTTCGAGTGCGGACAGGGCGACGACGGCGACGATGGCGACTTGGATCACGCGCATGGGGACCTCCCGTGACGCCGACGGATTGCCGGCGTCCGCAGCTCGAACTTTCGGGCGTGTGCGCGACCGAGTGTCGCGCGCCCTCGGCAGTGGGACGCCTCGACGACGCTCTCCTTGGGTAGACAAAACGACGAAGCCCCCGCGCGCTTTTGCGTGCAGGGGCCTCGCGGCGAGGAGCTTCGTCAGCTCACTTCGGTTTGGCAGACGCAGGCGGCGCCGCCGACGGCGTCGTGGCGGGCGCCGAGGACGTCGGCGCGGCCGGGGGTGCCTTCACCTTCGGCGGCGCCGCAGCCTCACGCGCGTAGATCGCGTTCTGCTTGGCATCTGCCCCGGCCTTCGCCCAGGCAGCGTTCGGATTCCCCGAGAACTTCTGCCCGACCTCGTCGTAGAGCTTGGCGGCTTCGAGGTAGCCATCCGTGCTCGAACCGAGCCCGACGTTGCTCTTGTACTTCTCGACGAGGAGTGCCCGATCGTAGAACGCCTCCGGCCGGCCGGCGTCGAGCTTGATGCACTCTTCGTAGGTGGCGAGCGCCGCCTTGAAGAGGTCGAGGAGCTTCGAGGTGTGCTCTTGCTTGGCCTTCGCGACCTCGGCCGGGTTGATGTTCCGGCACGCAGGGTCGTCGCCATTGCCCGCGCACCGGGACTCGAGGTTCTCGATCTTCACCTTCGAGGTGAGGTGGTAGTCGAGCTCGCCGCGCGTCGCGACGCCGAGCCCGAGCTTCGCGTCGTAGTCCTTGGCGCGAATCCCTGCGGCGGCCTTGTACCCCTTGATCGCCTCGTCGTAGCTGCGGAACGAGAGGTTGATCGCGGCGTAGTTCATCCAGGCCTCGAAGAACTTGGCGTCCTTCTCGGTCGCCTTCTTGAACGCGCCCGTAGCGACGCCGGTGCGCCCGAGGTCGATCAGGATGAGACCCTGCGTGTTCCAGATGCCGGCGTAATCGGGGTCACGCCGACTGGCTTCCTCGCTCACGAGGAGTCCGAGCTCCAGCGTCTGCTCGTCCGCCTTGACCTTCTTGGCGCCGGTCTTCGCCGCGCTCTTCGCGCCGACGGCCCGCGCCTTGTCGAGGTAGAAGAGCGCGAGCTGGTTGTAGGCAGGCATGAACGCGTCGTTGATCGACAGCGCGTTCTGAAGCCAGAACTGGGCGCGCTCGAGGTCGTCCTTGAAGCCGTAGTCGTCGGCCTTCGAGCGCTCCGGGTTCTTCTCGTCCTTGTTCCAGCGCTCGCGATACAGCATGCCGAGGGTGACGAAGGCTTCGACGTTGGCCGTCGCATCCTCCGCGAACCCCTTCGTCATGATCGTGTTGATCGCCTCCGTGATGCCGGGGACGTCCCCCTTGCGGAAGCGGATCAGCGCCTTCTGAACGTACGCCTGATGGAACTCGGGGTCCTTCTTCCCAGAGGCCATCTCGCGCCCCTCGGAGAGTGCGGTGTCGAACTCGGAGCCAGCCTCGGAGTCCTTGCCGCAGCGGACGTACGCGACGCCCGCGTTGTAGTGCGCGGCCGGGAACTTCCCGCCCTGCGCGCGGCCTGCGGCGAGGAACGACTGCGCGACCTTCGCGCAGTTGGTCTCGTCCCAGTCACGCGCGGCCTCGTGCGCCTTGAAGTCGCTCACGGCCTGCGTGAAGGCGTCGGCGGCCTCGGCCTTCACCTTGCCACCGCCCGGCATCTCGCCGGTGGTGATCGTCTTACCGCCACCGATGTCGGTCTTGCCGGCCGGCACGTTCGCAGCGCCCTTGCCGGCGCCACCGCCGCCCCCGCAACCCATCGCCACGACGAGCGCCAGCGCGCTCGCGGCTCCCACGACGATTCGATTCATCGTACTTACCTCGGCTCCGGCTTACTTGCGGGTAGAGACGTCGAAGGGGATCAACTTCGAGTCGACGAGGAAGGCGCGGTCCTTGAGGCCCGAGCCGACCAAGCCACCCGCCGGACGGAGCTCCTCCATTCGGCGGTACTCGTTCTTGAAGTTCGCCGAGAGCCAACGCTCGCAGCGCTCCGAGTAGCTGTCGAAGAACTTCGCCTTGGTCGAGACCGTGAGGCACTCGACGAACGCGGCCTTCGCCTTCGACTTCACGGGCTCCGCCGCGATGTCGAACTTCGACTTGTACATCGCGATGTTGTCCTTCTTCTTGTCCGCGATGCTGCGCTTGACGATGGGGCCGCCCTCGTACTCGGCTTCCATCACCATCTTCGCGTCGTCGCCGGGGAAGACGGTCATGTCGTTCGAGAGCGGCGCATCACGAGCCTTGTCGTACATGTCCGCGTAGAGCTCGCCTGCCTTCGAGGACGACTCGACCACGATGCGAGACGCGAAGACCTCGGCGCGCTCCTTCCAGTCCTTCGTGCAGCCCTTGCCGGGATCGATGTCCTCGCCGAGGCAGATGACGCGGAGGTACCCCTCGTACGCCTTCTGGTTCAGCTCGTTGCGATCCTTCAAGTACGCGACGAACTTCGTCTGGAAGTACTTCTGGATGTCCATGAGGTCGCCGTTCCCCGTGTACGCCGGGAACTTCACCTCGTTCGCCTTCACGTAGTCCTTGTCGGCGAAGTAGATGTACGCCTCCGCGACGGCCGAGTAGCCGTTCTCGCGGATCTTGGACATGTTCGGGTTGGCCTTCGCGGCCCCTTCGATCTGATCGAAGAGCTTGTCGCGCCCGTCCTTCCAGTCGGCCCGGATGGCGCCGTACTGCGTGTCGGCGGCGGGCGTCTGCTTGAGCGCGCGGTACGCGCGACCGAGCATCGCGCGGACGTGGAGCTTCTCGTCGAGGCGCGCGTCCGGGTAGTTCTTGATGAACTTGTCGAGACGCTCGGAGCCCTTCACCCACTCTTCGCGAACGATGTAGTGCTCACCGATCGCGAGGAAGATCTGCCGGGCCTGGTCCTTGCGCTTCGCGCCGAACTGGCGATCGAACACGTTGCTGTTCTTGATCGCCTCCTCTTCCTGACCGAGACCGAGGCGGAGGACGACGGCGTTCGAGAGCGCAGAGGCGCGCTGCTCTTCGACGTACTCCTTCGCGACGTCCTCGTTCTTCTTCCCGGTGTACTTGTCGGGGTGCGACGCGCGCTCCTTGTCGACCTTGTCCATCGCGAGCTCGAGGAGGTTCGGGATGTTCGCCTCCGTCGCGGCGTACTGCTCGTAGTAGTCGGCAGCCTTTCCGTAGAGCGCGATGCGGCGGTAGTCCTCCGCGAGATCGAACAGGGTCATTCGGTACGTTTCCCGGGTCTTCCAGGACTTGTGACCGAGGATCTTGTTCTCGCGGAGATCCATCGCGCGCTTGATCTTCGAGGCGCGCTGGTAGTTGAGGGCCGCGTTGTAGAGGTAGATGTCGCCGCGGGTCTCGCAAGCGCTCTGCTCCTCCTTCGGCACCGGCTTCTTGCTCGCGACCGCGGTGGCGCGCGCGTCGGCTTCCGCCTTCGCCATCGCCCCGCTGCAGACGTCGTCGGAGAGCTTGACGAAGCGGTCGCCCGCCTCCTCGTACTTCTCCTGCTTCGCGAGGTCGTTCGCCTTGATGGCGTCGAGGTCCGCCTTGGACGAGTGGAGGCGGTCGCAGAGGTTCGCCGACGTGTCGAGGAACTCCTTCGACTTCTTCTTGTCACCCTTGAGGCGCGCAGTGACCTTGGGCTCGTCGCAGTAGATGTTGATCATCTTCTCGACTTCGTCGCCCATGAAGGTGCCGCAGCCCGTACGCGACGGCTCGGCGTACATGTAGATGCGCGCGAGCGCCTCCATGTACATCTCGGCGTCACGCACGCCGGACTCGCCATCGGGGTAATTCACCGCGATGTCGCGGAAGGCCTCGGCGGCTTCGTCCCAGTGCTTCGCGTCGAAGTACATGAACGCGCGCTGGTGCTTGATCTCGACGAGCTTGTCGAGGTCCTCCGCGTACGTCTTCGCGCCGGGATCGGGCTTGATGTAACAAACGAAGCGATCGAACGCGCCGATCATCTTCGACTGGTAGGCGTCGAGCGGGATCGGGGCGTTCTTGGCCTTGAGCGACGCGTCCGCACCGGCGCCGGTCTTCGAGCCCGCTATCGATCCCTTGCCGCCGCCTTCCTTCTTCTCTTTTTCCTTGTACTTCTGGTTGTACTCTTGGTCGTAGCAGAGCACCGCGGCGAACGCGGCCTCGCCGGCCTGCGGACCGTTCGGGTCCATGGCCACGACTTCGTCGAAGGCGGGACCGCACTCGGCCCAGCGCCCCTGACCGTAGAGTAGGTCGGCGTACGCGTACTTGATCTTCGGGATCGAGGGCGCGTCCTCGGGGTTCTTGACGTTGAACTTGTAGCCGTCGAACGTCTTGAAGTTCCCGAGGATCAGCTTGAAGACGTCGATCGACGAGCTGATCGCGTCCTTGTTGCAGGTACCCGGACGAAGCTTCGGGTTCTTCTCGAGCTTGTCCTTGTCCGGCGGGCAGCCGAGGTCGCCGAGCGCCTCGTACTCCCAGGCGATCGCGTGCTCGGAGAGCAGCCACGCCGTCTGGTTGCCGCAGGCGAGCTTCTTGTCGTCGGGGTTGCTGCCGCTACGATAGCCGTCGAAGGTGCGGGTCAAGTTCGCGAGCTGCGCCTTGATCGCCGACTTGTCCTTCGGGTTCATGTTGATCGTGGCTTCGGTGATGCGCGTCTCGTAGAAGCACGCGTTCCCCGGGTTGTGCCCCTTTAGCTCCGTGAAGAGCTTCTTGGCCTCGCTGGGATGCGCGCGGGCGAGGTACTCCTCGCCGAGCTTCTCGAGCGACCCGATCGTCTTGTCCTTGGAGCCGCCGTTGACCTGCTGGAAGAAGCCGTACGCCTCCTCCGCCTTGCCGTATTCGGCGTAGACGGGGATCAGCTCACGGCGCGCTTCGTCGGCGATCTTCTCGGCCTTCGGTACCGAGGGGTACTTCTGCGCCATGTCGATCGCCGACTTGAAGGACGTGACGGCGTCCTTGTACTGGCCGAGGTTCCAGTACGCGAAGCCCTTCTTGTACTGCGCATACATCCACTGCTTGTTCTCGGGCGGCGGACCGGCCTTGATGACGCGGTCGTAGGCCTCGAGCGGGATGGTCCACTCGGCGCGCCCGTTGAGCGCTTCCTCGAAGTAGAGGTCGCCGAAGGCGATGTACGCTGCACTGACGTACTTCGACTGCGGGTACTTCTTGACCAGCTCGAGGTACGTCGCGAGGGCCTTCTCCTTGGCCTCGCGCTCGCGCTTCAGCTGCGCCTTGTCGTTCGGGTCGGTCGCCTTCTGCGACTCGTACTCGTACGCGAGGTAGTAGAGGACCTCGTCGTTCTTCGCGTAGTCGGTGTGCTTGTCGACGATGTAGCGATAAAGCGTGACGACGCGCTCCTGCGACTTGTCGCGGAGCATGTTCGCCTTGTCACGCTTCTTCTTCATCTCGTCGGTCGGCTTCTTCGCCTTCTCCGCGAGCACGATGTCGGTCGTGAGCTGAAGGGCCTCGCCCTCCTTCATGCGCTCGAGCTCGTAGTACGACTCCGCGAGCCGTCGCGAGAGCGTCACGTGCTTCGGGTCGGAGACCTTCGTCTTCGCGAGCTGCTGCTCGGAGAGGACGATCTCCTGCATGAGCGCCGTCTCGATCTTGTTCGAGAGCTGCGGCGACGGACGCTCGGCCTTCAGGTCGTCCTTCGGCTTGTCGAGGTCCTTCTTCTTCTCTTTGACCTTCTGGGTCTCTTCGAGGAAGACGGCGCCGCGCTTGGCCGGCGCGCCGCGCTTCAGGCCCGGCCCGCCCGGGCACTGATTGAGGACCGCCTTGGCCTGCCCCGAGATGCACTCGTTCGCAGCCGCCGGCATCCACCCAGCCGAAGCGGGGGCCGCTGAAGACGCTGCCGCCGGCCCGGTCTGGCCGAAAGCAGCGCCCGTGGAAAACACAGCGATCGCGGCGGTCGAGACCACCGCGGTTCCCAGCCATCGCTTGTTCACTTCTTAGCTCCTCCCGCCACAAGTGCTCACGACACGCTGCCGGTAGAAACCGAGCTCGTCGCGCCAGTACTCGCCGTCGAAGGGCCAGAGGTAGTGCTCCTCGTCGGCCTTCACGTCGCCGAGCCCCTTCAAGGACGTCTGCTGCTGCTTGATCGCCGCAGCCTTCGCTTCGCCCATCTTCTCGAGCTGACCGCGCTCACCCGCGAGGATGTCGATCAGCATCGTCTGGACGTTGCCGAGGTGATCGTCGAGCTCGTCGACGGCGCGCAGGAAGCGGCCGCGCGCGAGCGTGCCGGCCTTCGTCTGCGCCTCCGCGAGCGCGTTCTCGAGGATCGTGCCGAGCTCGCCGGCGAGCGCCGAACCGCGGATGGGGGCCTTCGCGCCCTTCAGCCGGTCCTGCTCGGACTTGATCAGCTTGATGTACTCGAGGTGGCGAAGGAGCTCGCGGTCGCTGAAAGCGCCCTCGACGACCGGCTTGATGGCCTTGCCCTTCTCGCCCTCGAGCTCGCGCGCCTTCTTCCCCTCGACCTCGTTGAGGAACGAGAGGCACTTCTTCGCGTCGTCGGCCGTGAGATCGGCGACCACGCCGCTGTCGTCGGCCTCGGGCCCCGGGCAGCGGTTGCGGAGGACGTCCTTGAGGCCCTTCTCGACCGGCTCGTACTTCTTGACGAACTTCGCGACGATGATCTTCGCGTTGTCGTACTGGCAGTTCGAGAAGTAGATGATCGCCTTGAGGAACTCGGCCTCGGGGTAGAACGAGTTCGGGAAGTACGGCGACTCGATCGTGTGGATGTTACCCAGCGCGTGCGGGTAGTCCGACGCCATGAAGTACGCCCACGACTCCTCGAAGAGGGCGTCGAGCCAGTACTCGCTCGCGACGTCGACCTTGTTCCAGTAGAGGATCGCGGCGTTGAGCTTGTCCGAGTTGGGGACGAACTCGCCCTCGCCCGTCTGCTTGATCGACGCCGAATAGTAGGCGCGAGCGAGCGAGAGGTTCGCGAGGTCCTTGTAGCGCTGCGCGTCGTCGACGGCGCTCGGGTTCGCATCGAGGTGATCGATGATCTTCTGGAACGCGGCGACCGCGGGGCCGACCTTGCCCTGGCGGACCGAGCTGATGCCGGTGAAGAACTGCGCCTGCACGAAGAACTTCGTGTCGGCCTTCACCATGCCGAACAGGTTGGCCGCCTTGCCGTAGTCGGCCTTGCGGTACTTGTAGCGGCCGTAGAGGTAGTAGAGCTGGGCGAGGAGATCCGGCGAGCCCTTCGCGGTCGCCTTGACCTGCTCCTCGGAGTACTTGCCGAGGTGGCCGATGATGTCGGCCGGCTCGGGCAGCTGCGTCGCGAGGCGCGCCAGCCAGCCGAGGGTCTTCTCGAAATCGAGGTGCCTCGGGTTCTTCGCGATCTCGTAGAAGTACGTGTAAGACGCCTGGTAGTACTCCAGGTGGTA
>CAIXWQ010001308.1 GCA_903923175.1 uncultured delta proteobacterium
GCGCGGTGCAAGCTCACGCTCATCGCGCGGTGCAAGCTCACGCTCATCGCGCGGTGCAAGCTCACGCTCATCGCGCGGTGCAAGCTCACGCTCATCGCGGTGAAACCTCACCCCCCGTCCCCCTCTCCGCAGGCGGAGAGGGGGGGCTGGACGCGCGTAGGCGGAGCGTTGCGCGGACGATCGCTTCGAGTCTGGTCGGTGAGACTTCGCTGGCGCGGAGTCGAATGGTGAGGATGTCGGCCGTTGCGAGCGTGGCGTCGCGGGCGAGATCGTACTGCCCCGGCTCGTCGTGAATCGGGCCGTCGATCTCCAGCGCGAGCCGCAGTGCCGGGCAGTAGAAGTCGACGATGAAGCCGCGGATGACCTGCTGTCTACGGAACTTCACTCCGAGACAGCGCCGGTCGCGCAGCAGGTGCCAGGCCTCGAGCTCGGACCGAGTTGGTTCGCGGCGCATCGAGCGTGCGAGGGCGCGCTTGTCGTTGGTGACACGCGCGCCAACGACGATGGAGCGTCGCGGCGGATCGAATCCCACGAGCGTCTTCGGCTCGTTGCAGGCCGAGGTTGCGCGTGCGCGCCCTCTCGCTCCCCTCTCCGCTCGCGGAGAGGGGCCGGGGGTGAGGTCTCCGCAGAGCGGCCGGGCGTGAGGTCCGCAGGGCCGCCGGAGGTGAGGTCTCCGCAGGGCGGCCAGGCGTGAGGTGTCGAACCGTCGCGCGCTGATTCGCGGAGCGGGCCGGACGCGCCGCTCAGCGGATGTTGTAGACGGGCCCGCCCGGCGTCTTGCGGGTCGCCTCGAGCAGGTCGGAGCCGCGGGCGTGCTCGTCGGCCGCCTCGACCACCACCGCGCCGGCTTCGACCCCCGCCGGCATCTGCCCGCGGATCTGCACGAGCACCTGCTCCACGAGCGGCCGCGCGATCTCGGCCGTCTGGCCCACCAGCGCGACCGCGAACGAGCCGATGCCGGTGAGCCCCGCGGTGCACGCGGTGAGCGACAGCAGCAGCATGTCGAAGAGATCGACCGCCGCCTTCGACGCGCGCCGCAGCGCCTGCATCTCCTGGATCGTCAGCCGCCCCTGCCCATCGCGCGCGGGCGTGCGCAGGAAGAACCACGCGAGCGTCAGCGGGTAGCGGGCCCACCGCGCGAAGGCGAGCTCGGCGTCGAGCGCCTGGCGGAACGCCTCCTCGTGCAGCAGGCCGGTCAGCCCGTCGCGCAGGCGGAGGAACTGCAGCGCCTTCTCGTGCAGCGTCGACGCCTCGCGGAAGCTCACCAGCTTCACGCGCAGCTCGCCGACCATCGCCTCGTTGCCGTGGAGCAGCGTGACGTTGGTCTGCCGCTCGTAGGCCCCTTCGCCATAGACGCCGTTGGTCGAAGGGCGCGGATCCTTCGCGTCCTCGAGCATCCAGCAGCCGTTGTTCTGGAAGTTCAGCGCGCAGTGCACGCCGCTGATCGTCGCCTCGGGGACGACCAGATCGACCTGCTGCTTGCTCCCCGGCACCGTCGGCGCGCGGCCGAGGACGAGGCGCGTCTTGTCGAGCGGCAGCACGCGGCCGATCAGCTCGCGCGCGTTCGACGCGTAGGTGACCAGGAGCCCCTGCGCGTCGGGCCGGAACGGCGTCGACGGCCCGCGGTAGGGCGGGTGCGCGCCCGGGTCGATGCGCTCGCGCGCGACCTGCAGCGGGTTGGTGGCGGTGGTGTTCGGGTTGAAGAAGCGCAGGTGGCGCGCCTGTGGGCGCCGCGCCGGGTCCTTGCCGAGCAACCGGAAGATCTGCTTCAGCTCGTCGGTCGCGAGCCCCGGCGGGATGCCGAAGGGGAGCTGGCGATCGATCGGGTGGCTCGGCGGGTGGTGGCCGGGCTCCGGGACCTTGGCCGAGAGCATCTCCCAGATGGTCATGCCGAGCGCGTAGAGGTCGTCCTCGACGCTCGCGCCGCCGCGATCGAGCCGCTCCGGGCTCATGTAGTTGGGCGTGCCGCCGTCGGCCCCCTTCTTCTCTCCGCGCAGCGTGCCGAGCGTACGGGCGCGCTCCTTGGCGAAGCCGAAGTCCACGATGTAGCCCTGGCCCGACGCGCGGTCGACCATGACGTTGCCGGGCTTGAGGTCGCCGTGGACGATGCCGGCCGCGTGGATGGCCGCGAGCCCCGCGGCGACGTCGCGCGCGATGCGGCGCCACTCGTCGGCGCTGACGCCGCCGGTCCGCTTCTTCTCGCGGATCCACTGGTGCAGCGTGACGCCGTCGACGAACGCCATCGTGACGATGGGGCCGTGCGGCGACTGATGCAGGTCGTGCACGCGGGCGACGTTCGGGTGGTTCACCTGGCGGGCGAGCTCGACCTCCTTGCGGAGGGCCTCGTCGTCGCCCGGGAGCCGCGTGTCGCGGCGCACGACCTTGACCGCGACCGAGGACATCCCGAAGTTCCGGTCACGCGCGAGGAAGACCTCGCCCATGCCGCCGCGACCGAGCGACCGCGACACGTCGAACCTGTCGACGAGCACCGTCCCCTCGCGGATTTCCGGCTCCTTCTCCTTGAACATCCCCATCACCCGGACTCGATCGGAGCAGTCGTTGCAGGATTCTACGTGCGACCCCAGATCCGGGTCCGCGCGCGGGTCGTGACCGTCGAGCAACAACTCGACCACCCGATCGCAGAGCCCGGCGGCGGGTGTCGACACCGTCCGGCGAGGGTCGCAGGGCGGGGCGGGAAAGACAACCCCGCCGCGCCGACCCGGCGCTCGGTTCGACCGGCGCGATGCGCACGAAACGACCGGTGTAGCCGAGCCGCGACAAAACGATCGCGCCCCCCTGCAGCAGCAGGAGGGCGTGAACGTGCGAGCCCGCGGCGCGCTTCGGCGCGGGGCTCGCGGGGCGCATCAGCCGCCGGTGGCGGCGTCGCCCTTGCTCTGCGCCGGCGGCGGCGGCGCGAAGTCCGTGAGGTGCGTCGGCCAGAGGCTCCAGCTGCAGAAGTCGAGGTACGAGATCCCCTGGATCGACGTGAAGACCTGTCCCGGCGCGATCGCCGGGGCGCCTTCGGCCTTGAAGTAGAGCTTGTCGGCGATGTTGAGGCCGCCGACGCTGGTGAAGGCGCCGAAGCCGTCGGTCGCGCCCGCGCCGCCGTCCGGGCTGAGGCCGCCGTCGGCGACTGCGCCGCCCGCGGTGACGTTCGAGACCTTGACCCAGCCGTTGACCCACTTGGGAAGGGTCGTCGAGTCGTTCTTGAGGTCGGCCTCGGTGACCGCCGCCGGAGCGGGGAGCGTCCCCGTGCCCTTCGCGGTGATCGAGCAGAGGGTGATCTCGGGGATCTTCGTCGGGCTGGGCGCCGGCGTCCCGGTGCAGCTCGTGAGCGTGGGGCCGTACGCGGCGTAGGTGCCGGAGATGTCGAACTGATCGCCCGGCTTGGTGCCGGTGGGGATCGAGTCGCCCTCGCTGCAGGTGCTGGACGTGCCGCCGACCGTCCCCTTGTTGCCGTAGGAGATGATGAGCGAGCCCGAGTACTCGCCGAAGGTCGTCTGGCCGCCGTCGGTCGCGAAGAAGCCGTAGAGGCAGGAGCCGGTCGTCTTCGAGAAGCTCACGAGGAACTTCGGGCTGGTCGCGATGATCGACGTCGCCGAGACGAGCGTGTTCTTCGAGAGCTGCGAGGGGAAGTTGAAGCTCTTGAGGGCGCCGGTGGTGGGCGTGCCGGTGCAGAGCGGGTTGGCGTCCGGGCCCGTGTCGGCGGCCGGGTTCGTGTCGGTCGCGACGACCGTGTCGCCGACGTTCGTGTCGCCGACGTTCGTGTCGCCGACGTTCGTGTCGGTGCCGCCCGAGTCCTTCACGCCCGAGTCCACCCCGGGGACGGGGGTGACGTCGCTGCTCGAGCACGCGACGAAGGCGGTGCCGGCGCCGAGGATGAAGAGCGAGATGAAGCCCAAAGCGTGCGAACGGTTCATGGCGAGCGACTCCTCCGCGCGTGCGCGGCAACACCTTCGATTCTGCATGTCCGTCGAAGGGTGACCGTGTATGCCAGATCCCGTCGCGCATCGCCAGCCGGCGCACGGCGCGTCGGGCGCTTCGCGCGTACGACGACGCGGCGGTGAATCGCGTTCGATACCCCCCGGTCCCTCGCCGGAGGAGCGCGCTCAACGAAGCGTGCAGCGACGGAGCGACAGCTCGATGCCAGCGCCGAGCAGCCGACTGGTGAGCAGCAGTCCGTTCGCCTGCGCGACGATGCGCCGGCCATCGAGCGAAGGGGCGCGCGTCGTCGCAGGGCTGGGCATCACTGCCGCGGGGACGAGCCGCGCGTCGTCGTCGGGGCCGAGCCAGAACAGCCACGGGCGCGCGCCGAGCAAGAGCGTCGGCAGGCCGGCCGAGACCCCCTCGGAGACGCGCGTGAGGACGCGCGGCGCACCCAGCGCGCCTGCCGAGGCGCTCGCGGGAGGCAGCGCCGCGCTCACGACGTAGATGCTGCCGCCGTCGCCGTCGGTCGGTCGGGCGTCGTCGCGCACGGCGACCTCGATGGCGTCGCCGACCAGCTGCGCCGAGAACGTCTGCGTGTGGCCGTCGCGCGGCGTCAGCGCCATCGGCGCGCCGATCGGCTGCGCGCGCGCGACGTCGACGACCACCCCTTCGATCCAGCGATACGACTCCTGCTGCGAGGGCTCGCCGGCCCCGCCGTCGGGCGATTCCGTCGCCTCCGGGCGCTCCGCGAGCCACAAGAGCACCGCGCGCCCATCGCTCACCGGGACGAGCACGGGGAAGCTCGCGTCGGTGGTGACGGGGCTCACCGCGTCGGCGGGCCGCGCCGCTTCGCTCTTCTTCGGGCGCGCCGCCGCAGCCGAGGCCGCCGCCGGAGCCGAGGGGGCTGTCGGAGCCGGAACCGGAGCCGAAGCCGAAGCCGAAGCCGAAGCGGGCGCCGAGGCCGCCGCCGAGGGGACCACGGCGCGGAGGCGTACGTGGCCGTTCGAGCCCGCTTCGTCGGAGTCGTCCCACGCGACGAGCACGCCGTCGCGGGTCGGCAAGGTGGCGATCGCCTCCGACTCGTCGGCCTCGGCCGGCAGGGTCGCGAGCTCGACCAGCTTGCCCTCCAGGAGACGCGCGAGCTTGACCGTGCGGTGGTCCCCCTCGGCGGCGGTGAGCACGACGACCGGCGCAGCGCCGGCGCGCGCCGAGACCCTCGCCGCGCGCGCCGCGCCCGCGGCGGGGAGCCAGCTCGCGACGACGTGCATCGAGCCGCCGTCGCTCGAGACCCGGAGCACCTTCGCGTCGCCGAGCGCGCCCGGCGAGCGGACGCCGACCAGCCAGCCCGCGTCGTCGGCGGCCGCGCTGCCGAGCTCCGCAGCGAAGGGGACCGGCCCCGCGCCCTCCTGGACCTCGCCGACCGCGAAGCGCTGCGTCGGCCCGATCGCGACGCACTCGCCCGCGCCGCCCGCGCTGGAGCTGCTCGAGCCGCTCGCCGAGGCGCCCGCTCCCGCCGCGCTGTCGCCTCCGCCGCACCGCGCGCACGACGGGGTCGCGAGGAGCAGCGACACGAACGTCAGGGCCCGCCAGCGCACGGCGGGTCGATACCACGGTCCGGGCCGGGGTGCGGCGAACGGCGCGAGGAGCGGGCACGCGCACGGTGGGCGGCTCGCGCCCGTTCCGACGCTGCTAGCCTCCCGGGCCGCCCGTGCGCGCACCTCGCGCGCGTGCGAAGCAGAGAAGAGACACGAAGGTCACCCCTTGAAGCGCACCCGCCTCCTCGCCCTCGCGCCGCTCCTCGCCCTCCTCGGCTGCAGCGACGACGATCGCCCGCGCGCCCAGCCGCCCACCGGCCCGGCCGTGCTCGCGTCGCTCGCCGTCGCCCAGCAGCCGCTGATGCCCGCGTTCTCGCCCGACGTGCACGACTACGCGATCGCCTGCGGCGCGGGCGACAACCCGCTCACCTTCAGCGCCGCCGCCGGACCCGGCGCCGTCGCCACCTACCGCGGGCCGCTCTCCGGCGACGTGCGCGGCGGCGCCCCCGCCTTCGCGATGGTCCCGGAGGACTCGGCCGTCGTGATCGACGTGCAGGGGGGCGGTGGCGCCGCCAGCGCGTACTGGATCCGCTGCCTGCCCGCCGATTTCCCCGCGCTGCAGGTCACGCGCACGGGGCCCACCAACCCCGGCTACTACCTGCTCGGCAACCCGTCGTTCGACAACGGCGAGACCGGCTACGCGATGGTCCTCGATCGCAACGGCACGCCGGTCTGGTACCGCCGCGTCGGCGACGATGGCGCCGGGCTGCTCACGCTGACCGGCAAGAACCGGCTCGCCTACTCGCGCATCTTCGGCTTCGTGTTCGGCATCGTCCCCGGCGGGACGTTCCAGCTCGAGGACCTCGCCGCCGGCACGCTGGCGAACCTCGGCATCGTCGACGTCGCGACCGACCAGCACGAGTTCGCGGTCACCGCGAGCGGCACGTACCTGCTGCTGTCGTACCCCTCGAAGCCCGGCTACGACCTGACCAGCCTCGGCATCAAGGACACGACCATCGCCGACTGCCGCATCGAGGAGCTCGCCGCCGACGGCCACCTCGTGTGGAGCTGGAACGCGAGCGAGCACGTCGACGTGCTCACCGAGTCGATGCTCCCGCTGCAGGTGAACGCCGGCGCCGTGGTCGAGCGCGACGTCTTCCACTGCAACTCGATCGATCCGCAGCCGAACGGCGACGTGCTCGTGTCGATGCGGCACGCCAACACCGTGCTGATGGTCTCGCGCGCCACCGGCAAGGTGCTCTGGAAGCTCGGCGGCACGGCGGTGAACAAGGACGGCGCCAAGCTCGTGCGCGTGCTCGGCGACCCCGAGGGGGCGTTCATGAACCAGCACGACGCGCGCGTGCTGCCGAACGGCCACGTCTCGCTCTACGACAACCACACCGCGGAGAACCAGCCCGCGCGCGGCCTCGAGCTCGCGCTGGACCTCGAGGCCGGCACCGCGAGCATCGTCTGGCACTACGAGGCGAAGCCGCCGCAGCTCAACAGCCTCGCGATGGGGAGCTTCCGCGTGCAGCCGACCGGCGAGCGCGTCATCGGCTGGGGCGTGCTCGGCGCGCTGACGCCGAGCCCAGCGATGACCGAGCTCGACGAGGCGGGGAACGTGCTGCTCGAGATCGACTTCGTGAACGGCGGGCGCGCCTATCGCGCGACCAAGGCGTCGCTGGCCGATCTCGATCTCGAGCTGCTTCGCAAGAGCGCGGGGCGCGTGAAGCCGTAGCTCCTCACGCCGGCCCTCACGCCGCCCCCACCGCCGCGAGCGCCTGGTGCGCCGCCGCGACCCCTTCGCTCCAGCCGATCGCCTCCGCGAGCACCTGCGCCGCGCGGTAGCTCTCCTCGGCCTCCGCGAGCCTGCCGAGCCGCGCGAGGTAGTGGCCGAGGTTCACGTGGATGCGCGCCTGCGACATGCGATCGCCGGCCTGCTGCGCGAGCCGCAGCGCGCGGGTCGACTCGGCCGCGGCCGCGCGGAAGTCGTCGCGGCGGGCCGCGATGTGACCGAGGTTCGCGAGCGCGCGCGCGGCGGCGGCGGCGTCGTCGATCTTCTCGGCCTGCGCCAGCGAGCCGCGGAAGTAGTCGGCCGCGCGCACGGCGTCGTCGCGCCGCAGGTAGAGCCGCCCGATGGCGTTCAGGTAGCTCGCGAGGCGTCCTCGCAGCGACAGCTCGTCCTGCGGCCCGGCGCGCTCGGCGAGCTTCGCGGCCATCTCCACGCCCGTCAGCGCGGCCTGCAGCGCCTTCTGCGTCTCGTTGGCCTCCTCGAGCGAGGCCGAGAGATCGAGGTAGAGATCGCACGCGAGGTCGTGATCCTTGGCGTCCGAAGCGCGCTCGAGCGCCTGCTGGAGCATCACCGCGGCCTCGGCCGCGCGACCGCCGCGACGGTTCGCCGTGGCGCGCGCGCGCTCCCCCTTGGCGTGCGCGA
>CAIXWQ010001309.1 GCA_903923175.1 uncultured delta proteobacterium
CCAAGCTGCTGCGCGTGCTCGAGAAGCGCGAGATCCGGCGCGTCGGCGGCAGCAAGACGATCCCGATCGACGTGCGCGTCGTCGCGGCGACCAACAAGCGCCTCGCCGAGGCGGTGCGCCGGCGCGAGTTCCGCGAGGACCTCTACTACCGCGTCTCGGTCATCCGCGTGGTCGTCCCGCCGCTGCGCGATCGACGCGAGGACATCCCGGCGCTGGCGCAGCACTTCCTCGAGCGTACGCGCGGCGAAAAGGCAGAAATTCCGGCCGATCTCGTGCAGGTGCTCCTCGCGCACCCGTGGCCCGGCAACGTGCGCGAGCTGCGCAACGTGGTCGAGCGCTGGGCGACGTTCGAGAGCGCGCGCCCCGAGGTCCTGTTCGGAGAGGCCATCGGCACCGCGGGGCAGCCCGCGAAGGCGGGCGTGCTCGGCGGCATCGGCGATCTCGCCGCGTTGCCGTATCACGAGGCCAAGCGTCGCGTGCTCGAGGCCTTCGATCGCGCCTACTTCCCCGACGTGCTGCGCCGCGTGGGGGGCGTGGTCGCGAAGGCGGCGGAGCTCGCGCAGGTGCCGAGGCCGAGCTTCCACCGCATGCTCTCGCGCGCGCGGGCGGCCGAGGGGTACGGCGACGACGAGGGCGGCAGCGGCAGCGAGCGCGGCTGAGGCGCTCGCTCAGATCTCGATCTTCGACCACATCTCGCGCCGCATCTTCTCCTTCTGACGGTCGCTGCGCGTGACGATCCGCGCGGCGCCCCAGGCGGCGATCAGCTCCCCCTCCTGCCCGAGCGCCGGCAGCACGGACGGCGAGACCTGCAGCAGGTGCTCGATCGGCGAGCGGATCGGCTCCAGCGCGAGCCCCGCGTAGCCGTTGGCGACGCCGTCGTAGATCGGCTCGGCGCCCTCGGCCTCCAGGTGGCCGCCGCCGCCGCGGGTCGCCGCGCGGCCGACGAGCACCGTGTCGCCGTGGCGCAGATCGATGAGCGGCGCGCCGTCGTGCGGCGAGTCGATCACGAGGGCGTGTCGATCGAAGTACGGGAAGTGATCGCGCAACGTGGCGAGCAGGAGCTCGCGCGCGCGCATGTCGCGCCCGGTCGAGCCTTGCGGCGGGGCGACCCCCTCGGGGAGCAGCGCCTCGGCGACCCAGAGCTCCGCCGAGAGCGCCGCGAGCGCCGGTTCGGTCCCCGTCGGGCCGAGCGCCGCGCTCTGCGGGAAGGTCGCGCGGTGCAGGTGCACGTCGACGCCATCGGCGCGGGCCGGGCGCAGGAACGAGTGCCGCGCGAGCGCCTGCGGGACGAGCGCCGTCCGCACCACGACGGAGACCGCGAAGCGGCGCGCGGCCACCGGCGGCGAGGTCACCTCGTCGATGCGCGCGTCCTCGAGGTCGCGCACGACGTCCAGGAGCTTCACGAGCGGCCGATCGCCGATGACGAAGCTCGCGCCCGTGATCTCGGTGTCGCCCTCGACGATCACCCCCGCAACCTTGCCGCGCTTGTGCAGGATCGCCTCGCACCACTCCTGCGGCCGCACGTCGCCGCCGTGGGCGCGGATGCGCTCCATGAGGAACGCCGAGAGCTCGTCCTCGTCGCCCGGCAGCTCGGCCACGCCGCGCGTCCACGCGCCGTGCAGGCGAGCGAGCGGCAGCAGCGCGGCGTCGTCGAGCGGATCGAGCCGCGCGTGGCTCGCGAACTGCGCGGGGAGCTCGAAGGCAGCGCGGTAGTCGGCGTCGACGGTGAGCGACTCGCCGCGCCGCGCGCGCGGGTCGGCCAGCAGGGGGAGCGCGTCGCGCAGGCGGCCGGTCTCGCGTCGCTCCCAGAAGGTGCCCGGGGGCCACACCGCGTCTTGCTCGAACACGTCGTCGATCTGCGCGTTCAGGCGCGCGAGCCGCGCGTAGAGCTCCTCGATGGCGCCGCGCGCGTCGGACAGCTCGCGCTCGAGCTCGCGCGCGAACAGCACCGGATCGGGCGCGAGCTCGAGCCGACGCCTGCCGTCGAGCAGCTGCAGCATCGGATCGAGCGGGCGCAGCCGGCGCTTGAAGGCCTGCGACTGGGCGAGCTCCGCGACCACGCGTCGCCAGGCGGGTGTCGGGGCGGCGAGGTGGGCGAAGGCGCGGCGGCGCAGCGGCAGGCCGTCGAAGCGATACGTCGCCGGCAGCGCGCCGTGCCCGAGCACCAGCACGCGGAAATCGCGGCGCGCGAGCAGCGCGGCGCTCGCGAGCGCGCCGATGCGCGTGCCGAGGACGACGACGTCGTAGAACCGTGAGGACATCCGCGGGCCGGCGCGGACTCTACCATCTACCCCGCGGCTTGGCCGGAAGCCTCGACGCCCACGCTGGGAGAGACGCCGTCGTACACCGGGCGGCCGTCGACGATGCGCAGCGAGCCGGTCGCCAGCCACTGCAGCACGGTCGGCAGGAGCTGGTGCTCGCGGCGGAGGATGCGCGCGGTGAGGCTCTCCTCGTCGTCCTCGGGCAGCACCGGCACCGCGGCCTGCGCGAGGATCCTGCCGGTGTCGGTCCCCGCGTCGACGAGGTGCACGGTGCAGCCGGTGATGGCGACGCCGTGGTCGAGCGCCTGCTTCTGCGCGTGCGTGCCGGGGAACGCCGGCAGCAGCGCGGGGTGGATGTTGATCACGCGGTCCTGGAACGCGGCGATGAACGTCGGCGTCAGGATGCGCATGAACCCCGCGAGCACGACGAGGCCGCGGTGGCCGCCGTCGCCCAGGGCCTCGCGCGCGCGCTTGGCGAGCTCGGCGTCGAACGCCTCGCGCGAGGGGAAGTCTCGATGCGAGCGCACGCAGGTCGGCACGCCGGCGGCCGCGGCGCGCTCGAGCGCGCGCACGCCCGGCTTGTTCGACAGCACCAGCCGGAGCTCCGCGTCGAGCGCCTTCGACTCGATCGCGTCGAGGATGGCCTGGAGGTTCGACCCCGAGCCCGAGACGAAGACGACGAGCGGCAGCGTCACTTCGCCGGGCTCCCCACGAACTCCACGCGCTTCTCGAACTCGCGGCTCGCCTCGACGCGGATGATCTCGCCGACCACGCGCGGATCCTCGCCGACCGAGCGCAGGCTCGCCTGGGCCCGCTCGACGTCGCCCTTCGGCACCACGAGCACGTAGCCGAGGCCGATGTTGAACGTCGCCCGCAGCTCCTGCTCGTCGACCGGCCCGAGCGCGGCGAGGTACGAGATGATCGCGGGGCGCGAGAAGCTGCCGAGATCGATGCGCATGCCGAGCCCCTCGGGGAGCACGCGCGGCAGGTTGCCGGGGAGCCCGCCGCCGGTGATGTGGCTCATCGCGCGCACGTCGATCGCGGGCGAGGCCTCGACCACCGCGCGGACGGCCTTCGCGTAGAGGCGCGTCGGCGTCATGAGCGCGTCGCCCACCGAGCGGCCGAGCTCCATGACGTGCGCCGAGGCCTTCACGCCGCGCGCGTCGAGCACCTTGCGCGCGAGCGAGTAGCCGTTGGAGTGCAGCCCCGACGAGCCGAGCCCGATCACCACGTCGCCCGGCTCGGTGCGCGTGCCGTCGACGATCTTCTTGCGGCCGACGACGCCGACCGCGAAGCCGGCCAGATCGTACTCGCCCGGCGGGTACATCCCGGGCATCTCCGCGGTCTCGCCGCCGAGCAGCGCGCAGCCGCTCTGCTCGCACGCGCGCGCGATGCCGGCGACCACGCGCGTGGCCTGCTCGAGCGCGAGCTTGCCGGTGGCGAAGTAGTCGAGGAAGAAGAGCGGGCGCGCGCCGCACGTCAGGATGTCGTTGACGCACATCGCGACGAGGTCCTGCCCGACGCCGTCGTGCGCATCGAGCTGGAAGGCGAGCTTGAGCTTGGTGCCGACGCCGTCGGTGCCGCTGACGAGGATCGGCTCCTCGATCCCCTGCGGGATGCGGCACATCCCGGCGAACCCGCCGACGTCGGAGAGCACTTCCGGGATCCGCGTCCGCGCCGCGAGCGGCTTGATTCGCTCCACCAGGGCGTCGCCCGCGTCGATGTCCACCCCCGCGTCCCGGTACGTGATCGGCTTCATCGCGCGCCTAGGTCGCAAACCATCGTCGGGGGGACAAGGGGCGTCGCCGGCGTCGCGTGCGACGCCCTCGATCGCACGGGAATTCTCGCCGATCGCTCGCGTCCTCGGCGCTCACGGGTCGAGCGGATATCCCGCGGCCTGCCACGCGGACATCCCGCCGAGCAGATCGCGCACGCGCAGGTAGCCGCGCGCCACCAGCGCGTCGCCCGCGCTCTTGCTCATCGGCCCGCCGAGACAGGTGAGCACCACCTCGGCGCAGCGGTCGTGCCCCAGGAAGGCCTCGATCGCGTCGACGTCGGTGTACGGGATGTGGGCGGCGGTGCCGGGGAGGGCGCCCGCGTACGGCGTGTGGACGTCGATGACGGTCGGCGCGTCGGCCTGCAGCAGCGCGTGGAGGTCCGCGGGGGACAGGCGCTGCAAGGACGCCCACGTGGCCGCGCCGTCGCACGGGCCGGCGTCGAGGCTCGCGTCGGGCGCGGTCGCATCGGGCGCGCTCCCGTCGCCGGCCTCGGCCGCGGAGGCGTCGGCGGGCGCGTCGTACGTCGGCGCGGCGTCGGCGCCGGCGACACCGGGCGTCGAGGCGCAGCCGAGCGAGCTGGAGAAGAGGGCGAGCGAGGCGACGACGATCACGCGCATGCGCCGCGGCCGAGCACCGCGCGTGCCACGCGAGGCTCGCCCCGGGGCGTGCGCCGCGCGCGAGGCCGCGCGCAATCGCTGCGTCGGAGCCTCCGGCTATGCTCGGCGCTGCGCCATGATCCCGCCCACGCGCATCTACCCGAAGCGCTCACGAGCGCGGCTCGCTGCGATCGGCGCGGCCGGCGCGGCCGGCGTGATCGGCGCGCTCGTGGTCGTCGGCGTGTCGGCGCGCGCGCTGCTCGCGGTGCGCGGCGCGCCGCTGGGCTTGCGG
>CAIXWQ010001310.1 GCA_903923175.1 uncultured delta proteobacterium
CGCCGCTCCGTCACGCCGCGGCCAGCGCCTCGTGCGCTCCGGTCGTGGCCTCGCCGCCTTCGGGTCGCCGCCTCGCACGACCACGGCTGCCGTCTCGCCCTCCGCGGGTGCGGCCTCGTCACCCGCGGGGCGTGCTCGGCGATCCCACGGGTGCGGCTCTGCGATCTCACGGGCGGCGCCTCGGCGCGCGCGGCCGCCGCTCCGTCACGCCGCGACCGGCGCCTTGCGCCGCCACGACCACGAGCCCTGCCACGCAGCGCGCTCTCAGGCCGTCCGCGGCGAGGTCGCCAGGCTCTTCATCGAGGCTCTCGGCTGGCTGAACGGTCGCGTGCCTCGACACTCGGGCCGCACGCTGAATGCGCGCTCCCGAACACGACGCCGGCCGGCGGCGCCCGGAGGCGCCACGCGCGCGCGCTGCCGGAGCTTTGTGGCGCCTCGCTTGCAGCGCTGATCCTCGGGTGGGTGCCGCCATGAAGATCCTGCTGGCCGTGGATGAGTCCGAGTCGACCGAAGCCGCCGTGAACGAGGTCGCCACGCGGCCTTGGCCGCCCGAGACGCTCGTGCGGGTCCTCTCGGTGGCGCCACGGCCGATGATGCCGCCGCCGCCAGGGCCGGCCTGGGAGATGGTGACGGTCGTGCCGACGCCGGTGGATCAGATGCGTACGCGCGCCGCCGACATCGTGCAGCGCGCGACCGCGACGCTGCGCACGCACGGCGTCTCGACCGAGACGTGCGTGCGTACGGGGCACGCGGGCGCCGAGATCGTGCACGCCGCCGACGAGTGGCGCGCCGACCTCATCGTGGTCGGCTCGCGCGGCCTCACCGGCGTGAAGCGGTGGCTACTGGGGAGCGTCGGCCAGTTCGTCGCCGCGCACGCGCACTGCTCGGTGGAGATCGTGCACATGCCCCCTGCCGAGGTCGCGCAGGAGCACCGGGCGGGGTGAGCCCCACGTGCCGCTCGGGCACGCGCTCCGTCACCTCGGCGCGACGCCGGCGTCGCCCTCTTCGCAGACGCGCGGCGAGCCTGCGCCGGCGAGCGATTCCTTCGCGAGGTCGTAGCGGACGAAGTCGCCGACGATGGAGGGGCCGAAGAGGATCACGACCTCGGTCGTGCTCGGCGTGAAGGCGACGAACTCGCCGGGCCCCTGCGCCTGACGACGCGACTCCACCCGATCGACGGTGAGCTTGGTCGGCTCGACGAGCAGCAGCGTGCCATCGTCGCCGTCGATGATGGCCTTCTTCCTGGTGGGCGTGTCGAAGACGAGATCGTCCGCGCCGTAGCAGCTCCCGAGCTGGATGGTGCCGGGCGCGTACAGCACGATCGGCCAGGTCTTCAGCGGCTGGTAGAGCGCGCGCACGCAGCCCGGGCCTTCGTCGACCGACGTGCTGAGCGCCACGGCGTCGCCGACCCAGCCGTCGAAGAACAGGTGCTCGTCGTAGGCGATCGCCGCCGTCCTCTTCTTGCTCGTCTTGGCGTCCCGGAGCGTGGCGGTCGCGCCGTGCGGCGTGCGCTGGCCGCCCTTGAGGTCGAACGTGAAGGCGCCGCCGAGCGACGCGGCCTCGTAGGCGGCGCGCCTCGTCGACGGCGGGCGCGGAGGCGCCGCGAGATCGTTCGGCCGCGCGTGGTAGGTGCCCGTCGCGAGCTCGACCGCGAAGCAAGCGCGCTCGTTCGCGTGAGGCACCCCCTCGGCGACCTTCGCGCAGAAGACGAGGCCGCCCGCCTCGAGCCACGCGCCGTCGAACGGAGCGTCGCGGAGGAAGGCTGGGACGCACGCGTCGATCGGCTTCGGCGGCCCGGGGGGCGCGGCGTCCGCGCGACTCGAGGCCGACGCTGGCGGGGGATCGGCCGAGATCGTCGTGCGCGACGCGCTCCGACGGCATGCGACGAGCGAGAGCAGCGCGAGGAGCGCGAGGAGCGCGAGGAGCGAGACGATCGCGACCTGCGCGACCGCGGCGGCGTGCATCGAGCGCGTCGACGGGCGGCCCGCGCTCGCTCCGCTCACGGCGCCCCGCACGCCAGCCACTCGCCGAGCTTCGCCCGCTCGTTCGCCGGCGGATCGTCGGGCCCCGGCGGCATGGTGGTGTTGTCGTCGGCCGCGTTGACGAAGATGCGCGCGCGGTCCGCGCGGATCAGGTCGAGCGAGGTGTACGAGCGCGAGGAGTAGCCGTTCGCGCCGCCGTGGCACTGCACGCACCACCCCTCGAAGAAGCCCTTGCCGAAGTTGTCGTAGGTGAGCGCGGTGCCGCCGGGGGGGCAGGGGTGATCCTCGATCGGCGAGCCGCCGCAGGCCACGCCGAGCGACGCCAGCAGCGCGAGCGAGAGCGCGAGCGCGAGCGCGGCGGTGACACGCGCGCTCAAGGCGCGTCCTCCAGCGAGTAGCTCAGGCCGATCCCGCCCATCACGCCGAAGTACGCGGAGGGGCCGAGCGCGGCGACGGGGAACCACGTGGCGTCGAGGCCGGCCAGCGCGACCCACTCGACCCTCTTCTTCTTCGCCAGCGGGATCTCCAGGCCGAGACGCGCGCCGAGCCCCGCGCGGTGGCGGATGCCGGCGCCGATCCCCGCGACGGTGCCGAACGGGTGATCCTCGACCGACACGAGGCCCTCCTCGTGCTGGTGGACGAAGTACGCGCGGAGCGTCGGGCGGATCCCCTCGCGCGGGAGCGCGGCCGTGACGCCCAGCGTGAGGCCGGTGTTCAGGCGCCGGTCGACGCGCGCGGCTTCTTCCCACACCGCGAAATCGACCGCGAGCACGCGCGCGAACCGATAGCCGCCGCCGACCTGGAACCCGCCGCCGTAGTCGCCGTGCCACGTCGACGTGCGCACGGCGGCGCCGAGATCGAGCTGCAGCTCACCGGCGCGCGCGCTGGGCGCGGTGAGCGCGCTGAGCGCAGTGAGCGCGGCGATCGCCCCGAGCGCGACGAGCTTGCTCACGACTCGGGCGCGCATGTGACGAGCGTAGATGCTGCCCCGCGCGTCGCGATTCAGATTCGTCCGGCGCCCTCGAGATCGAGCCCGCCGAAAGGGGCGCGCGGGATCCAGACCTCGGCCGCCTGCGCGCCCACCAGCGCCACCTCCCAGCCGAGCGCCGCCGTGGTGGTGGCCGCGAACGCCGTCGGCGTGGTGCCGGGCGCGGGCGCGGCGGTCGCGTGCACGATCGTCGCGAGCGAGAGGGCCGCGCCGTCGGCCGTGTCGTCGAAGCCGCGCGTGACGTCGAGCGCGAGGGCGTAGTTGCGCGCTTCGATCGCGCGCGCGAAGACCGCGTCGTCGACCGGCGCCGCGACGCCGCCGAGGTCCCACGCGATCGCCTCGGCGGCGGCGATGGCGAGCGGGAACGAGGCGCGCACCAGGATCGGCGTGCGCGGCGGCAGCTTCGGCTCGATCGGCGGCAGCTCGTCGGGCAGCGCCGGCGCGCAGTGCCCACGCCGGAAGAGGCCGAGGTGATCCAGCCGATCGCTGGCGAGCGACTCGACCAGCGCGAGCACCGCGCCGGGGCGCTGCAGCTCGGGGAGCGACGCGCCCGCGCGCAGCGAGAGGTACGCGAGCGGGCCGAGATCCATCGGCCTCGCGCCGAGGCGCGGCTGGAACAGCCCGTCGCCGATCCAGGAGACGTCGGTCTCGCCGCGTTCGAACGCGCGCAGCAGCGGCTCGAGCTCGACCGGGCCCGAGAGCTCCAGCGCGAGCACGCGCTGGGCGCCGAAGGTCGGCGAGGGAGGACCGGGGTGCCGCTGCACGAGCAGCGTCGGCTGGGTCGACTGCGTGCGCTCGGTGAGCGAGAGGTCGTAGGGGCCGGTCGGCACGATGCGGCGCGGCTCGACGCGCGTCGTGGCCGCGAGCGGCGAGGCGAGCTTGCGCATGAGCGCCTCGCCGTCGGTCACCCCTTCGAAGACGACGGTGTGCGCGCCGTCGACGCGCGGCACCGGCACGTCCTTGAACGCGAGGCGCGCCCCGCTCGTGCGCGCGCGCGCGACCGACGCGAGCACGTCCGCCGGCCGCAGGTGCGGCGCGAGATCGACGCGCATCCCGAGGGGTGTCTCCTTGGGCGGCGCGGTCGCCAGGTGCGGCTCGATCACGCCGTCGATCGCCCGCACGTAGAGCGGCGGGAAGAGCGTGGTGCCGAGCAGCGCGGCGACGAGATCGTCGATCGCGTGCGGATCGGGGAGCTGCACCGGCCACGGCCACCGCATGCGCACCGCGCGCGGCGGGCGACCGCTGGGCGGCGCGGCCGCGCGCAGCGAGCGCAGCTCGGAGAGCGCCAGCGCGCCCGCGAGCGCTCCGCCGAGGAACCCGCGTCGCGAGAGCGCGGGCTTCGCGCGCCGCGCGTCGCGCTCGCTCACTGCACCTCCGTCTTGAACGGGTCGTCGATCGTCTCGCGCGGGATGGCGACCTTCAGCGCGCCGTCGCTCGGCCCCGCGTCCCCGCCGCCCGCGCCGCCCGCGGAGCCGGCGCCACCCGTGAGCCCCGCCTCGGACAGCCCGCCGTCGGCCGTCTCGTCGTCGGTCGGCGCGACGTCGGTCGGCTCGGTCCCCGCGAGGAACACCTCTTCGAACGCGTCGGCCTGCCCCGGGAACGCGAGCTTGCCCGTCTTCGGATCGATCGGCACCGCGACGATGCCGCCCGGCCGCGGGAACTCGCCCTTCGGCTTGCCCTTGGTCGCCTCTTTCATGAACGAGACCCACGCGGGGAGCGCGGTGCGGCCGCCGAACTCGCCGTTGCCGAGCGGGCGTCCGTCGTCGTAGCCGACCCACGCGACGGTCACGACGTCGGTGGTGTAGCCGGCGAACCAGGTGTCCTTGGCGGCGTTGCTCGTGCCGGTCTTGCCCGCGACCGGGCGCTGCAGGACCTTGGCGCCGGTCGCGGTGCCGTGGTCGACGACCGAGGTCATGAGGCTCGTCACGACGTACGCCTCGGCCTCGCTCATCGCGCGCGCGCCCTCGCGCTTGGCGGGGAGCTTCAGGTCCACGCCGTCGGCGCCGCGGATGCGCGTGATGATGGTCGGCGGCTCGTAGAGCCCGCCGCCCGCGAAGGTCGAGTAGCCGGTGGCGAGCTCGATCGGCGTGACCTCGTAGGAGCCGAGCGCGATGGCGAGATCGGGCTGCAGCTTCGCCTCGACGATGCCGGCCTTGCGCGCGTAGTCGATCACCGCCTGCGGCCCGACGTCGCGCGCGACGCGCACCGCGACGAGGTTGATCGAGGCGGCCAGCGCCTCGCGCAGCCGCACCGGCTCGTTGCTCCCCCACGCCTCGAAGTTCTTCGGGTTGTACGCGCCGAAGTCGCCGCCGGTCGCGTCCATGAGCGACGCCGGGGTGACCTTGTGCGCGGCGAGCGCGGCGCCGTACACGAACGGCTTGAACGTCGAGCCGGGCTGCCGGTGCGCGTGCATCGCGCGATCGAGCCCGCCGACGACCCCCTCGACGTTCCCCGCCAGCGCGAGCACGCGCCGCGTGCGCACGTCGATCGACACCAGCGCGGCCTCGGGGCCGAGCTC
>CAIXWQ010001311.1 GCA_903923175.1 uncultured delta proteobacterium
CGCCGGACAGCCCGCCCGTGATGCTCCCCTGGACGCGGCACTTCGGCGGCACCGGCGACGATCACCCCCTCGGCGTCCTCGCGAACGCGGCGGGAGAAACCATCGTCCACGGCTTCTCGACGTCGCCCACCATCGATCTCGGGAACGGTGCGGTCACGTTAACGGGCGGCACCCCCGGGTTCCTCGCGAAGATCGACCCGGCCGGGACCACGCTGTGGACGAAGGTGTACTCCGCCGAAGGCGGCGGCGAGATCGACGCGGCGACGCAGGCCATCGACGCCAGCGGCAACATCTTCGTCGGCGGTGGGCTCTATCACACGACCGGTGTGGATTTTGGCGACGCGAAGATGACGGCGCCTTGCGGCGGCAGTGGCGCGTCCGGATGTGCGTACATCGCGAAGATCGACCCTGCCGGGCACTTCGTCTGGGGCCAGTACTATTCCAGCGGCAACGCCTACGTCGACGGAATCGCGTCCGACGGCACGAACGTATTCCTCGCCGGTCACGTCGCTGGCACCATCGACTTCGGGCTCGGTCCACTCACCAGTTCTGGCTCAGAGACGGACGCGTTCGTCGCAAAACTCGACGGAACAGGCAAGACGGTGTGGGCGAGGCGGTTTAGCGGCGGGAGCGCAGGCTCCGCTGCCCAAGGAGTCGCGGTCGATGCCGGCGGAAATGTCATCGCGACAGGCTGGTTCAGCGGCACGATCAATTTTGGCGGCGGAGCCCTCGCGTCGGCGGGCGGCACCGACATCTTCCTCGCCAAATTCGATGCGACGGGCGCCCCAGTCTGGAGCAAGCGGTTCGGAAACCCCTCGGACCAGCGCGCCTTCGGTGTCGCGGTCGACACGTTCGGAAGCGTCATCGTGGATGGTCAGATGGCGGGGGCTTGCGACTTCGGGGGTGGCAGCATCGCGGCACCTGGCACGGATCTCTTTGTCGCGAAACTGAGCGGTGATGGTAGCCACGTGTGGAGCAGAGTGTTCGGCGGCGCCGACACGAGCGGCCCCGCTGCGGTCTCAACGGGGGCGATGACGATCGACGGATCAGGGAGGGTTCTCCTGACGGGCCTCTTTGCCGATCCTCTGGACTTCGGCGGCGGCGCTCTGACGCTCGACGCCGGCACGCGCGCAATGTTCCTAGTGAAACTCAGTGCGGCGGGCGCCCACGTCTGGAGTCACCGCTTCGGTGGCGCTGGCTCGAGCAACACGCTCGGCGCCGGCCTGGCACTCGATACGGCCGGGAATGCCGTGGTGCTCGGCGGCTTCTTCGGAACGGCCGACTTTGACGACGGTCTCTTCGGGTTTGCCACTTACACCAGCCCGGGTAGTCAGGACGTCTTCCTTGGGAAGTTTGTTCCATAGGCGAAATGGATGAGCCTCCTTATCTCTGGGATCGACTCTGCCGTAGCAGCCGTCCATGAGCGCCGTAAGCACGCAGTGGAAGGATTCAGTCAGGGTCATCGCGACTATGAACGTCGCCGCGGTTGGCTCGCCGCCTAACGGCCTCGCGACCATCGATGGCGTCAGCGTCGCTGTCGGTGAACGCGTTCTCTTTACCGCCCAGACAACAAGCGCCGACAACGGCATCTGGAAGACGTCGGCGGGCTACTGGACCCGTGAACCGAACGACGGCGGTGGCCCTGGCGGTGGCGGTTCCGTTCCGAGCGAGCTTGACGCCGGCTCGACGGTCCTCGCCTACGACGGCGTGACGCACCGAGGCTCGGTGCTTCGCCAGATCGTGAAGAGCCCGGCGGGCTTTGCGAACTTGCAGTGGTCTCCGCAGAACGTGGTCAACGTGCGTGACTTCGGCGCA
>CAIXWQ010001312.1 GCA_903923175.1 uncultured delta proteobacterium
CGCAGGCGCGGGCGGCCCGGGGGGCGCCGTCGTCCTCGCGTTCGACGACGCCGCGGCCGACAGGCTCCGTGGCCGGGTGCTCGTCGAGAGCCTGCCGGGGCAGGGCGGGCCGATCGGGCCGGGCGGGGCAGGCGGCGCGGCGGGCGTCGGTGGCGCGGCCGGGCCCGATGGTCCTCCGGGCCAGAGCGGACCTGCGTGCGTGGGGGCCAAGGGGAAGGACGGACGGCCGGGCCGGAACGGCGCAGCGGGCCCTCCGCCGCCTCCGCCGCCGGCCTCGCCGGTCCCGGCGATCGGTCAGGGGGTGCGCAAGGAGCTCTTCGCGCGGGAGCTCCAGGTGATCCAGACGATCGAGGCGACCAAGGCCATCCGCTGACGCGCGGCCCCTCGGGCGTACGCGGCGCCGCTCACAGCTGCGCGGCGAGCTCGGCGAAGAGCGAGGGCCAGTCGACGCCGCCGTACTCCTCCCCGAAGCGCACGAACACGAGGTCCTTCGCCGCGTGCACGTAGACGTACTGCCCCTCGTACCCCTTCGCGAAGTAGCAGCACCCGTCCATCGTCAGGAACCACTGGTACTTGCCGCGCCGCACCGAGCCCTCGCTCGTCTGCAGCGTGCCGGCCACGGGGTCGGGCTCGAGGGAGCGCACCACCCAGTCGTGCGAGACGACGCGCTGACCGTTCGCCACGCCTCCGTGCACGAACAGCAGGCCGAGGCGCGCGTAGTCGCGCGCCGTGGCGTTGAAGCCGGCGAACAGCTTCTCGATGCCGCTGGCCTCGCTGTCGAGCGACCAGGAGGCGTCGCTCTCGGCGCCGAGTCGGTCCCACACGCGCTGCTCGAAGTACTGCGAGACGGTGCGGCCCTCGAGGCGTCGATCGAGCACGTCCCACAGCAGCTGGATCCCGACGCCGCCGTAGAGGTAGCGCGTGCCCGGCGCCCAGCGGACGTCGTAGGCGTACATCTGCGTGCGCAGATCGGTCGTGTAGTAGAGCGCCGCGCCCGCCGTCGACGCCTCGGCGAAGTCGATCCCGGAGCTCATGCGCAGCAGGTGCTCGAGCGTCACGTCGCGATAGCCGGCCCTGCTCGCGAGCTCCGGCACGAACTCGATCAGCGGCTGGCCGGTCGACGCGATGAGGCCGTCGTCGATGGCGCAGCCGACGAGCAGCGCGGCGAGGGTCTTGCTCATCGAGAAGCACGGCAGACGCGTCTGCGCGTCGACCCCGCCGGAGTAGCGCTCGTACACGAGGGTGTCGTCGAGCAGCACCAGGAAGGCGCGCGTGCGCGTCGTCGCCAGCAGCCCGTCGAGCGAGCCGAAGCGGGCGCGCCGGTCGCCGCCGAGCGCCAGCGCGGGCTCGTGCGCCGTCGTGCGGAGCGCGGACGGCCGCAGCGACGCGTGCACGGTGCGGCTCGCGAAGTGGCTGGGCGCGGCGAGGCTCGGCGCGTTGAAGTACAGGATGCGCGCGTAGAGGCAGGACGAGGCTGCGAGCGCGAGCGCGCCGAGCGCTGCGAGCGCGGTGAGTCGAGGCCACGCGTGGCCGCCCGAACCTCGTCGCCGTCTCGCGCCCCTCATCCCTCGGCCTCCATGCGTGCCACGTCTGGAGCCGAAATGCAGGCGAGGCGCCCGGCCCTCGCCGCGCGCCCCGCCTCGTTCGCGTCGCGTCGCTTGCGGAGGCCTATGCGGAGGCCTCGTCGCCCGTCGGCGCGCTCGCTCCCGCCGCGTCCGCCGGCGCGGGCTTCACGTCCTCGAGCGCGCAGGCCGCCGCGAGGAGCTCCGCCACGTCGAGCTGCTTGATCGAGTCCTCGAGGTTCTCGTTCTTGAGGCCGTCCGTGAGCATCGTCATGCAGAAGGGGCACGCCGACGCGATCGTCTTGGCGCCGGTCTCCAGGAGCTGGAGCGTGCGCTTCTTGTTCACGCGCTCGGTCCCCTTCTCCTCCATGAACATCTGCCCGCCGCCGGCGCCGCAGCAGAGCCCCTTGGAGCGCGACCACTCCGCTTCCTTCAGCTGCGCGCCGATGCGCTCGAGGATCTCGCGGGGGGCGTCGTAGACGTCGTTGTAGCGGCCGAGGTAGCAGCTGTCGTGATAGACGAGGCTCTCGGCGACCTGCTTCTTCACCGTCAGCTTCTTCTTCTTCAGCAGGCCGAGCAGGAACTCGGTGTGGTGCACGACGTCGTACTTCCCGCCGAAGTCGGGGTACTCGTTCGCCAGCGTGTTGAAGCAGTGCGGGCAGGTCGTGACGATCTGCTTCTTCGCCGTGTTCAGCCCGTAGCCGTTGAGCACGCCGATGTTCGCCTCGGCCATCGTCGCGAAGAGGTACTCGTTGCCGGCGCGCCGCGCCGGATCCCCGGTGCACGACTCTTCCTGCCCGAGGATGGCGAAGTCGACGCCGGCCGCTTGCAGCAGCTTGGCCGTGGCGCGCGCGATCTTCTTGGCGCGGTCATCGTAGCTCGCCGAGCAGCCGACCCAGAAGAGCACCTCGGCCTCCGGGTGCTCCGCCATGACCTTCACGTCGAGCCCGTCGCTCCACGCCGCGCGATCGAGGCGCGAGAGGTTCCAGGGGTTGCCGTTGGTCTCGATGCCGGTGAACGGCCGCTGCAGCTCGTGGGGGAACTCGCCGCGGACCATCACCACGTTGCGGCGCATCTCGGTGATCTTGTCGACGTACGAGATGAGCACCGGGCACTGCTCTTCGCAGGCGCGGCAGGAGGTGCACGCCCAGATGACGTCCGGGTGGATGACGCCCATCGCCGGATCGCTCGGGTTCACCAGGTCGACGACCTTCGGCTTCGGCAGCGCGTGCGCGCCGTCCTCCCCCTCCGCGCCGCTCGCCTCGGCCTGCGCCGCTTCTTCGGCGCCGCCGGGCTTGCCCGGATCGACGCCCGCTTCCTTCTCCTCCGCCGTGAGCTCTCGCGCGCCCTTCTGGTCGGCGGCGTCCATCGCCTCGATGAACTCGGTCTCGCGGGCGTAGAGGTGGTTGCGGAGATCGAGCGTGAGGTGCTTCGGAGAGAGGAGCTTGCCCGTGTTGTGCGCCGGGCAGTTGTCGCTGCAGCGGCCGCACTCGGTGCAGGTGTAGAAGTCGAGGATCTGCTTCCAGTCGAAGTGCTCGATGCGCGCGCGCCCCATCCCCTCGGCGGCGATCGGATCGGGCTGATCGGTCACCGCGCCGAGCGTCTCCATGATCTTCTCGCTGCCGCCCATGAACGGCAGGCGGCCGCGCGGGGTCAGATCGCTGAAGAAGATGTTGGGGAGCGCCGTGATGACGTGGAAGTGCTTCGAGTGCGGCAGCAGGTTGAGGAAGATGAGGACGAGCGCGACGTGGACCCAGAACCCGGTGTGCGCGATCACGACCAGCGCGCCGGGGCCGAACCCCGAGAGCGCCAGCGCCGCCACCGAGCCCGCCGGCTCCATCGGGTCGAAGTGCACGCCGCCGTGCAGCGGGGTGAGCTTGCGGTGCTGGATGACGGTCTCGACCGAGGCGCGCAGATCGGCCGCCATGGGCGCGAAGCGGAACTTCTGGTCGAGCGCGATGGCGGCGCCGTCGTAGACGATGTCGCCGATCATCATGGTCATGATGATGCAGACGATCATGAGCCCCTCGCGTGAGAGGTTCATGCGCTGCGGCTTCACCGCCACGCGCAGGTAGAAGAAGTAGCTCGCGCCGCCGAGCACCAGCAGCGCGAACACGTCCTTGATCAGCCCGTAGACGTCGCCGAGCGGCAGCCCGCCCGTGGTCTGCCCGGGGTTGAACAGGAAGAAGCCCGTCTCAGCGGAGAAGCCGCGGCTCGCGAGGATCAGGGTGCGCAGCAGCAGCACCATGAAGCCCGAGAAGACCATCAAGTGCGCGGCGCCGGGGCCGCGGTACTTGTGCATCTTCTCCTGCTTGATGCCGTACCGGAGCACGCGGCCGATTCGCTCGGGGATGCGATCGAAGCGATCGGTCCACGTGCCGAGCGTGAGCAGCTGCCATCGTCGCGCGGCCGACCACGCGAAGGCGGCGAGGGCAGCGACGATGATCGAGAGCATCGCGATGGGGTTCATGAAGGTCCCGTGCGGGTGCGGAGTGAATGAAGCCGTATCGAGCGAAGCGAGCCGCGTGGGGTGGGCCCCGAAGCGATTCACTCGCTTCGGGCGGGGCGGTGCGTGCCGCCCCGTTGGAGTGTGCGAGGAGGCCGACCTAGGCCTCCTCGCTGCACCGCGGCAAATGACATTTGAGGCCGACCAACGGGGGCGTCAATTGCGCGAAATGCCCGACCGAAAAGCGAAAAGCCCCCGCCGCGCGAAGCGACGAGGGCTCTTCCCTGGGGGGGGTACGCGACCCCGACCGGCTCACATCACGTCGAACGAGAACTCGAGGCGCGAGCCCTTCTGGTTCTTGATGAAGAACGGCACCGCGAACACGTGCGTGCCGGCCTTGCCGCCGAACGTGAACGGGATCAGCGCGTCCTTGGTCTGACCGCGGTTGTCGAACATCTCGACCCAGACCTTGTAGTGCCCCTTGAGGACCGGCGTGCCGGTCTGGAAGAAGACGTTCTCGACCTTGCCGTCGGGGCAGTCGTCGACGCCGTTCTTCATGCCGTGGCAGTCCTTGTCGAGGTTGAGGCCGTTGCCGACGTCGCGCTTGCCCCAGTTGACTTCCTTGCCGTCGGGGCCCTGCACGTGGAGGTCGAGGTCGACCGCCACCTTCCACGCGATGATGAACTGGAGGATGCCCGTCTTGTAGGGGCAGCCTTCGTCGATCTCGCCGTTGCAGTTGTTGTCGACGCCGTCCCAGCAGAGCTCCTTCTTGGACTCGCGGACGCACGTCGCGTTCGGCTTCTCGCCGCCCGCGGAGACCCAGTTGCCCCAGCTGATCTCGCCGCTGGCGCCGACGGTGCCCACGGGGGTGGTCACGGTCGCCGTCGCGGCCACGGTGTTCGACGGAGGCGGCGCGGTGGTCGTCGCGGGCGGGGCCGCGGTCGTCGCGGGCGGGGCCGCGGTAGCGACCGTGTTCGCCGGCGGCGGGTTGTTGTTCGGCGGCGGCACCTGCTGGATGGTGCAGCCGGCGATGAGGGCGAGTGCGGCGCAGCTCACGAACGAACGCAGCTTCATGTCGATCTCCTGGATCGGGTTTTAAGAGGGCCGCGCGAGCGCTGGCCGCGAAGAGGGTTCGGATACTAGACCCGTACGCGACGAGATGGCGATGCCCTCCGGACAGGGACGGCTCCGCCGCCGCTGGGAGGGGTCCGATACCCCCTCGCGTTCGAGGCGAGCCGGGCCGCGGCGTGAGACGGGCGCGGACGTGCTTCGATTCAATCGCCCGGGTCGCCAAAAAGCGCGGCGCCCGCCGCCGCTCGAGTTCGACGCGGGGACGGGCGCGGCAAGACGGCGTGAACGCTACTTCGTCGGCTTCGAGAAGTACTCCTGCCCCTTGTTCTCCTGCTTCTTCCCCTCGGGGAGCCCGGCCTCGGGGTTGCGCAGCTCGAAGAACGCGCGGCGCGCGAGGTCGCCCGTCGCGCCGGCCTCGTTCCGCAGCGACATGATCACGCCCTGCTCCTTGAGGAACTTGAGCACGCCCACCGCCGCGGACTTGGTCGCGTCGTCGCCGGTCTTCGCGGCCTTGATCAGCTTCGCGCGAAGCATCAGGCGATCGATTCCGCCCGGCACGGTCGCGTTCATGTCGAGGTGACGGAGGCCGGTCGCGAGGTGGCCGGCGGCCCAGTCGTGCGCCGAGGTCCCCGCGCCGGTGAGCCCGCCCGAGTCGCTCGCGCCGAGGCGCTTCATGACGTCCGCGTTGCGGACGAAGCGGTAGAGCCGGCCGCTGTCCACGTCCTCGCCGGTCAGCGGGCGCGACTCGAACGAGTCGAGGAAGTCGCCGCGGATCGCCTGGAGATCGCCGTCCCAGCGGTTCTTGGCCTTCGCCTTCTCGTCGAAGGTCGCGAGGCCGCGGCGCACGAGATCCTCGTCGCCGCCGAGCACGATCGCGAGCGTCGCGAACGGGCGCGTGGTGTCGTCGTCCATCATCTTGAGGAGCTTGTCCTCGAGCCCCTTGGTGCCGCCCCAGCCGACGACGCGCGCGGCCCAACGGTTCACCGCGAGCCCCTGACCGTCGGTCGTCGGCGCGATGAGCTCGAGCGCCGCGGCCGCGAGCTCGGGCGTCGCGCGGTGCTGCACGCCCATGAGCACCGCGATCTTCGCCTCCGAGTCGGTCCACCCCTTCGCCTGCTTCAGCGCGTCGGCGAGGTCCTGCGGGGTGGCGATCATGCCCAGCGTCCGCCCCGCCATCAGGCGGGGGAAGGTGCCGTGGTGCTTGTCCTGGATGAGGTCCATGATCGGCTTGGTCGCCTTCGCCGCCTTGGGGCCCCACTCGGCGAGCGCGTCGGTCGACGCCTGCGCGGTGAAGAGGAGCGCCTCGCGGAAGGTCGGGTTCTTCGCGATCTCCATCTCGGAGGCCTCGAGGAAGATCTCGTCGCCCTTCGCCGTGCGCGGCCGCTTCAGGTACTTGGTCAGCGTGTCGATGCCCGAGTCGTCGCCCGCGTACCCGAGGTAGCGCGTCGCGGTCGCGAAGCCGTTCTCGCGCATCGAGAGCTCGGTGCTCGGGTTGACCTGATCCTCGGGCGGGAGCTTGAACTCGTTCGAGTTCTTCTTCGCCCAGTCGAGCGTGTCCTTGTCGCCCATGTACGCGAGGGCGCGCACCGGCTGGAGCCACGGGCTCGGGAACCAGGAGTTGAACTTCTTGAGGTGATCGGCCGAGAGCGCCAGGAACGCGCCCTTCTTGTCCGGGTAGAGCAGCGCGAGATCGCCGATGTCCTGCGAGGCGAACTGGTGCTCGCGGAAGGTGACCGGGTCGGCGTCGACCGGCGCCTGGCGCGTCCAGCCGAGGTTGCTCGAGAGACAGCTGTCCGCGGCGGGCAGCTTCGAGTTGCAGAGGCAGTCCTTGTTCGGCGGCGTGCACTGCCAGCCGATCCCCTTCGCGTCGAGGCGCTCGGCCAGGTACGGCACGGCGTCCGCGTCGCCGATGTCGGCGAGGGCGAGCGCGATCTGCGAGCGGTAGTGCGCGGGGTTGGTCTTGTCGGCGAGGTACTCCTTGTACGCCGCCGCCGCGTTCGGATCGGCCAGCTCGCGCAGCTCCGTGAGGATGTAGCGGCCGCGCGACTCCATCTCCGGATCCTGCGGCACGACCTTGAGCGCGTAGGTCAGGCCGGCGCCGCCCATGCCGTTCTTCAGGGCGTCGATGTAGCGCTTGCGGGCCGTCTCGTTGTCGGTCTTCTCGGCCGCCTCGAGCTTGTCGACGAGGATCTTGGTCGCGCCGGGATCGTTCAGCTTGGCGATGCCGACCGACGACGCCGAGGAGACCTCGATGTCCTTGTCGTTGAGCAGCAGCGTGAGGGTGTCGAGATCCTCCTTCTTCGGGTCGTCCGAGAGGTAGATCGCCACCAGCTGGCGCACGCCCGCCTTGTCGTCCTTGGCGAGCTTGCTGAACGTCGCGCGGTCGGTGAGCTGCGCCAGCTCGACCGGGTCGAACGACTGGGAGCCGTCGACGCGCTTCGCGCTGTTCATCACGTCCTTCTTGTAGATCGCGACGATCTTCTCGAAGTACTCCTTGTCGCGGATGTACACGAGCGCCGCGGTGATCTGCGGCTCGTTCGCGGTCGTCTTCTTGTCGAACTTCTTCTCGAGGGCAGCCTTGGCCCCCGCGACCTTCTCGCGAGGGAACTCGAGGAGCGCCATCGAAAGGATGCGGATGGTCGCCTCGTCGCTCGCGTCGGGGAGCATCTTGACGAAGCGATCGGCGCTCTCGGCGTCACGGAGCCGGGCGAGCTGGAAGATCGCCTCCTGCCGCAGGCGCTCGTCGGAGTCCTTCGAGTCGAGCACCTTGCGCCAGGACTTCACCTGCTCGTCGAGCGGCTGGAGCAGGACCTTCTTCACCTCCGCCTGGATGGCGGCCGGGTCCTTGTGGACCTCGGCGGATCGGCGCGCCATGAAGAAGAGGCCGGCCCCGAGCGCCACGATGCCGAGCCCGACGAGGGCGGTCACCGGCTTGATGCGGCGCTTCGTGAAGTCTTCTTCGGGGGCGATCATGTTGCTCATGGCGGGGGCCTCGCTCGTCTCTGCTGTAGCTAGCGCGCCCGCGCGAAGAGCACGGGCGGCGCGCATCCTAGTCGAACCGGCGATCGCGGCGACGCGAAGGATCGGCCGCCCGACGCGCGATCGTTCCCGCGGAGGGAGCGGGGGGGCGACCGCGGCGCCGGGGCAGACGTCGCGGCAGCACGCATACAGTGCCAACGGAACGGTTCGGCCAGCAAGCAAGGTTCGGTCCGCGCGTCTCGCCCGGGCTTTTTCGGGGAGGGGAAAAGCTGTGCGAAGGCACGCGATTTGGCCCGTGGCGTGGGGGAGCGCCTCGACCTAAGGTGCTTTCCATGGGGCGCACGGTGGTCGTCGGCGATGTGCATGGATGCTCGGCAGAGCTCCGCGCGCTGCTCGATCGCCTCGCCTTCTCCCGGACGGACGACCGGCTCGTCTTCGTCGGCGACCTCATCGCGAGGGGACCCGACACTCGAGGCGTCTTCGACCTCGTGCGCGAGACCGGCGCCATCGTCGTGCGCGGCAACCACGAGGACCGACTGCTCGAGTGGCGACGCGCGATGCTGGCGCGGGCGCGTGGCGAGTTCGCCCTCCCGCCCGACCTCGGTCGCCTCCACTCCGAAGTCGCGAACGCCTTGCGCGAGGAAGACTGGGAGCTGCTCGCGGCGACGCCGGTGACCTACCTGCTCGAGGAGCACCGCACCCTGGTCGTCCACGCGGGGCTCGTCCCCGGCATCCCGCTCGAGGCGCAGGACCCGGCCATGATGATGCGCATCCGCTCGGTCGGCGACCGCGGCGAGGCGCGTGACACCGGCGGGTCGACCCCGTGGGGCGCGCGCTACGTCGGCCCGCCGCACGTGGTGTTCGGGCATGCCGCCGCCCTCGAGGCGCAGGTGCACCCGTGGGCGACGGGCATCGACACCGGGTGCGTGTACGGCGGCTACCTGACCGCGATGGTGCTCGGCCCGGGGGAAGAGCCCCCGCCCGTGGCGCATCGGCGTGACGTCCTCGTGTCGATCCCGGCGCGTCGCCGCTACTTCGGCGGCGGGGTCGGCGTGGGCGGGCGCGCGATGATCGGCGAGCAGGTCCGGATGCCGATGCACGGGCCGGGGCCGCACGCTGCGCGCCGTCGGTCGCGCTACGGGCACGAGGAGCTCTCCGCGTCGTCGCAGCCGCGGCGGACGGCGGGGCGTGGACGAGGCTGACGCGTCGGGGCCCGCGGCCCCTCCCGCGAATCCCCCCGCGATCCCGCGCCGCGTGCACTGCGGGCCGGCGTGGATGGTGACCGAGGGGGCGCGGATCGCCGTCCCGGTCGTGCCGAATTTCCACTTCGACGACCCCGACCTCGGGCGCGTGAAGGCGCGCGGTCTGCTGCTCGCGAGGCGCCTCGGGCGCCTCTTCGTGTACGCGAACGTCTGTCGGCACATCCCGCTGACGCTCGATCTCGGCGACGGCGAGGTCGCCGGGCTCGAGAGCGCGACCTTCCTCTGCCACCACCACGGCGCGCGCTTCCGCATCGAGGACGGCCGCTGCATCTCCGGGCCGTGCGAGGGGGAGTCGCTGGTCGCGATCCCGCACGTGGTCGAGGACGGCGAGCTGATCGTGCTGCTCCCCTCCGGCTGATCTCAGGCCTCGCCCGTGCCTCGCAGCGCCCCGAGCGCCCGCAGGTAGTTGCCGCCGAGCACGGCGCGCACGCGCTCCGGAGGCCAGCGGCGCTCGAGCATGACCTGCACGAGGCGCGGCAGCTCGAGGCAGGTGCGGAGGTCGCGCGGCGGGTCGATCATGCCGTCCCAGTCGCTGCCGAGCGAGGCGCACCCCTCGCCGCCGACCTGCACGAGGTGGTCGAGGTGGTCGACGATGGTCGCCGCAGTGACCGCGCGCGCCGGCGCCCCGAGGAAGCTCGACTGGTACATGACGCCGATCGTGCCGCCGGTGTCGGCGATGGCCCGGACCTGCGCGCGCTCGAGGTTACGCCAGTGCGGGTGCACCCCCGAGACGCCGGTGTGGGTCACGATCAGCGGCAGGCTCGGGTCGTGCGCGTCGACCGCGTCGAAGAAGCCGCGGCGGCTGACGTGCGCGAGGTCGACGAAGATCCGCGCGTGATCGAGGCGCTCGACGTAGGCGCGGCCGAGCGCGGTGAGGCCGGTGTCGTCGCGCCCCGCGAGCGGTGAGCTGGTGACGCCGAGCCGCGAGGTCGACAGGTGCACCAGCGTGACGCGCACGATGGCGCGGTCGGGGATCAGGTCGAGCGCGTCGGGCTCGTCGAGGGCGTTCCCCCCCTGGATGCCGAGGAAGGCCGCGTGGAGCCCCTTCGCGCGGGCCGCCCGGTATTCGGGGAGATCACGCACGACCGCGACCTCGCCGGGCGCGCGGGCGAAGGTCTCGCGGAGGCGGGCGAGGTTCTCCAGGAACGCGTCGCGGCGGCCAGCGCCGCTCCTTAGCGGGTTGGTGGTGATCGACCACATCGCCCCCGCGACCTGCGCCTCGCGCAGCCGCGGGAGATCGACCTGGCCGAGCAGGCGCCCGCGGGTGGGGCCGCTTCCGTGACGGGCGAGCAGGTCGTAGCCGAAGATCCGCGCCCAGATGAACGTGTCGACGTGCAGATCGATCGGCTCGCAGGCCAGGTAGAGCTCGATCGCCTCGCGCGAGACGCCGAGCGCGCGCGCCCACGCGCCAGGGTCGCGCCGGTGATCGAGCCAGGCGCCGATCTCGGGTTGCGCGCGGCCGCTCATCGGGGGCATCGCGTCACCGCGTGCGGAAATAGGGGCATTTCTGCAGGAGCTCCTTCGTCGGGCGCCGGTCGCAGGAGAAGCCGATCTTCACGCCGTGGGCCTCGACGTCGGTGCAGACCTGGATGATCTCGTGGCTCGACTCGTCGTCGGGGTCGAAGAGGCGCGCGCACTCGCCGACCTGGGCCATCGTGAAGTCGTAGCCGTCGGGGATGGGGCCCCAGTCGAGCTGGGCGTCGAGCTCCTCGCCGACCTTGTGCTTCGCGATGCACTGCGCGAACGCGCGGCCGCCGCGGAAGGTCTTGAGCTGATCGCCGGGGCACTCGTGGAAGTCGACCGTGAGGTCGACGGTGACCGGGAGGCCTTTGTCGTCGCGCTGGTCGATCTCCAGCTTGGTGATCTTCACCCGGGCCGCGTAGCGCTTCGGCCCGGACTTGCAGCCGGCCGTAGCGAGGAGCGCGAAGAGCGCGAGCAGCGAGAGGAGCGCCGGGAACGTGAGGAGCGCGGGCTTTCGGGGGCGCATGCTCACACCAGGAGCGCCGCGGCGAGCACCGCGAGCGAGAAGGGGGGGACGAGCGCGCGGCCGAGCCGGAAGACGCGGTCCCACTTGTCCTCGTCGACCAGGAAGAAGACCAGCGTGGAGACCATCTGGATCAGCAGGCAGACGTACACGGCGAGCATGAGCTTGTCGGCGCGCGTCAAGTACGGCGTGGCCGGCAGCGCCTGGATGAGCGCGAAGTGGAACAGCACCGCCGCGGCGAGCATCGGGGCGCCGGCGTTGGCGCGGACCTCCATGTGGTCGGGGGTGATCCACATGCCGGTCAGCGAGATCAGCACGATCACGATCGCGGGGACGTAGACGGTGAAGATCGCGTTGGTGCCGTAGCGGTCGATGCCGAGCCGGAGCGTGTAGCGGCTGTAGTAGAGGTCGTCGCCGTCGAAGCGATCGGGGTAGCTGTGCGTCGTCACCGTCGCCGCGAGCTCCGCCATGTCCCAGCCGATGACCTCGGCGCCTATGCCCAGGTTGGTGTGCCCCTGATCGGGGACGAGCCGGACCTGGTCGAGCCCGGCCCCAGACTCCTCGATCTCGATGCGGAGCTGCTGCGTGTCGAAGGGGTAGGCGTGCAGATCCGGCGGCGACTGGAAGACGCCGACATAGCGGAACAGCTTGAACGTGGGCTTGTCGGCGAGGACGAGCTTCGAGTCCTCCTTGCCGTTGGTGAAGATCAGCTGGCTGTCCGGCATGGGCCGGTCGGACGTGAGCGAGAGGTAGAAGTCGGCGGTGAACGTCCCCTGCTTGATGTCGTAGTCGCGGACGTCGTTGATGAGGACGCCGACCTTCACCTCGGCGGCCTTGCCGAACTTCGGGTTCGCGAACGGCGATCGGAACGCCCCTTCGGGCTGCCGCGGCACGCCCCCCTCGGGGCCGAGCACGGCGAAATCGATCGGGTCGGGCGCGGAGGCGCTCGGCGCGGGGCTGGCGGACGCGGGCGCTGGCGGCGCTGGGGGCGGGGGCGGCGCGACGGATCCGGATGCGGAGGTCGGCGCGAGGGCCGACGCGCTCGCGGACGCGGACGCCCATGCGGAGGCCGCGGAGCCGCTCGCGACCAGGCCCGCGGGGGCGCCGAGCGCGCCGCGTAGGCGAGGGTGCGCGCCCGAGCGGCCGACGAACAGGAACAGGCCGAGCAGGATCGCGACGAGGAGGCCGACGATCTGCATGAGCGCCGCGCGTGCCGAGAGGCGGCGCCGACGACCCGGGCGACGTTGCATGCGCACACGCTAGCGGGGCCAGCGTACAAAGAACAATCGTCACCCCGTGGAGGGCCGCTCGGCGCCGAGCACGTACTCGGGGAGCGCGGAGCCGCGCGAGCGGTTGTCGACGTTCGGCGCGCCGCGCCCCTCGCGCGCGTCGGCGAGATCGACCACGCGAAAATCGAGGCTGTAGCGCGTGCGGCCCGTCGCCTGCGGCCGCCAGCCGTGGAAGTGCGCGCCGGCGAAGAGGAGCACGTCGCCCCGTCGGCACGAGAAGCCGACCGCCGGGCCGGGCTCGATCGCGCCGCGCACGCCCGGGTAGCGGGCGAGGGTCGACGAGCGCTTGTCCTGCCAGCCGATCTTGAGGCTGTGACCGTCGCGGACCCACGCGTCGTAGTCGAAGATCTCGGAGTCGTTGGGGATCGGCTGCGCGAAGGCCGCGGGGTGGAAGGCGAAGGTCTCCTCCTCGGCGAGGTCGTCGAGCGGGATCCACCACGTGACGAGCGCCTGCGGGTGGGCGTACCAGGTGTCGCGGTGCGCGTAGTAGACCGGCGCGGCGAGCGGGTTCTCGTGGCCGCGGTGGGCGATCACGCGCAGGCGGGCCGGATCGAAGGCGAGGTCGGCGAGGTCGAAGCCGAGCGAGGCGATCACGCGCCGCACGTGCGCGTGCGCGTCGGGCTCGAGGTAGAGGCGCTTGCGCACGCGGCCGAGGCGTTCGAAGAAGTCGTCGGGCGAGAGCCGCGCGTGGGCGGCGCGCACGTCCTCGAAGCCGAGGGTCGCCGCGAGCTCGGCGCGCGCGAGCGACACGAAGGCGAGCGAGGCTTCGTTGGGCGCGAGGTGGAAGGCGGTCCCCGCGTAGAGCGCGCCTCGGGTCTCGGCGGCGCTGTCGCGGAGGGCGTGCTCGAAGAGGCTCACGGCCGCCTCCGCGCGAGCGCGATGCAGCGCTCCGAGTCGAGCTCGAGCGGACCGCCGCGCACGTCGCCGCAGAAGCGCACATCGACGAAGCCCGCGGCCTCGAGCAGGCGGGCGAGCTCGGTCGGCAGGTAGAGCCTCACGGCGCTGTCGTGCGCGCTGCGCCGGCCGTCGGGGTGGAAGAAGCACCAGCGCTTCTCGAGGCGCCCGCGCGGGAGGTCGACGCGGCTCTCGCGCAGCAGCACGAGCTCGCCGGCGGCGGTCTGCCGGCGCGTCACGACGTGCTCGCGAAAGCCGCGCAGCAGGCCCGCGACGTTGTGGAAATCCAGGGCGAGGCGCGCGCCAGGCCGGAGCGCGTCGTGCGCGCGGGCGAGCATGCGCACGTTGGTCGCGTCGTCGTCGGCGTAGCCGAAGCTCGTCCACCAGTTGAACGCGCCGGCGCAAGGCGCCTCAGGCGTCCACGCGAAGGCGTCGCCCGCGTGGAAGCGCGCGACGACCCCGGCACGCTCGGCCGCGGCGCGCGCGCGCGCGACGTACGCCTCGATGAGATCCACGCCGGTCACCTCGAAGCCTCGTCGGGCGAGCGGGATCGAGAGGCGCCCCGTGCCGCAGCACTGATCGAAGACGCGCGCGCCGGGCGCGAGCTCGAGCGCCCGCACGAGGAACTCCGCGGTCGCCTCGGTCTCCGCGGGGTCGGCGGCGTCGAGCAGCACGTCGGCGAGCGCGTCGTCGTAGAGCGTCGTCCACCAGCCGGTGGCCTCGGCGCCGGGCGCGGGCTCGGGGGCAAGCTCGCGCACGCCCGCAATCGAAGGCTCGTTCACGGCGTCCATCCGGTCTCCTCCACCAGGGTGTCGATCGCGGCACAGGCGGCCGCGAAGCGCGTCTCGAAGCCACCGCGGATCACCGCGACGCGTCGCCCCTCCGCCTCGAGCGCGCGGGCGCAGGCGTCGAAGAAGCTACGCCGCGCCTCGGGCAAGTAGCGCACGGGGTCGGCGACCCACGGGACGTCGACGTCGAGGAGCAGGGTGAGCGCGTACCCGCGCCCACGCGCGGGCGCGCGCACCTCCTCCGGGCACGCGCCGAAGAGCGCCTCGCTCCACACGGCCGTGGCGAGCGGATCGGTGTCGCAGAACAGCAGCCTGCGGGCGTCGAAGGCGAGCGCGTCCTCCGAGGCGGCCTGCGCGCGGGCGATGAGCCCGAGCTCGGCGGGCGTGCACGCGCCCTCCTTCGCCTCGAGGATCGCGCGCGCGATCTCGGGGACCCAGCGCGTGCCGTGGCGCTCGGCGAGCGCGCGGGCGAGCGTGGTCTTGCCGGTCGACTCCGGGCCGAAGATCGAGACGCGGCGGAGGAACCACGGTCGCACGACGCGCGGCAGGGCGTCCCAGTGGCGCCACGGATCGGCGCGGACCTCGGTGCCGGAGATGGCGTGCGCCTCGCGGCGCGGATCGACGGGCACGAGCTCGGCGCCGAGCACCTCGGCGAGCTTCGCGCCGTAGGCCTCGGAGGCGAACACGACGTCGGGGGCGAAGCCGAGCGCCGCGATCAGGCTCGTGCGCCAGATCGCCCAGAAATCGGGGTGCTCGCGCGGGTCCTGCGGGTTCTCGTCGGCGAGGCGCACCACGCGCACGTCGGGGAATAGCTCGGCGAGCCACGCACGGCGCAGCTCGCCCGGGATCGTCTCGTCGGCCAGGCGATCCACCACCACGGTGAGCGAATCGCAGAGGCGACGCGCGACCTCGATGAGGTAGACGTGCCCCGCGTGCGGCGGGAGGAACTTGCCGAGCACGATGCCGCGCTTCACGACGGCGCCCCCGCGAGCGCCCGGGCGACGCAGCCATCGAGGAGCGCGCACCCCGAGCGCTCGACGACCGGGCCGCCGAGCGCGGCCTCGGTCGCCGCGACGCCGAGCGTGAGCTCGGTCGCCTCGAAGAGGTCGAGCGCGCGGTGACGATCGCGCGCGAACGCGAGGCGGGCGAGGGCGACGTCGGGATCGTGGGCGTGGGCGTGGGCATGGGCGTGGGCGCCCGGCGCGAGCCCGTCGCGGGGGAGCTCGTCGCAGCGCAGGCCGCGCGCGCGCATCGCGGCGGCGAGGTCGGCGAGCGTGGCGGGGGTGCGGTTCGCGAGGTGGAAGGTGCGCAGCGCGGGCCGGGC
>CAIXWQ010001313.1 GCA_903923175.1 uncultured delta proteobacterium
CGAGGACGCCTTCGTCGCCGCGTTCGGCGAGAACGTCCGCGCCGCGCGCCTCGCCCGCAAGCTCACGCAGGCCGCGCTCGCCACGCGCGCCCGCCTCTCGTCGAACTACGTCGCGCGTCTCGAGCGCGGCGAGGTCGGCCCTTCGCTGTGGGTCGCGCAGTGCCTCGCGGCCGCGATGGCGATGAAGCTCGCCGAGCTGCTCGATCGCGGGCGCCTGCTCCCGCCGCCGCCGCTGATCCGGCGCTGAGCGTCGGTCGCGCGGGCGAGTGGGCGCGTCAGGTCTCGCCCATCCCCTCGATCGCGCCGCGGATGATGGCCGCGATGGTCGCCGGCTCGCCGGCGTCGAGCGGCCCCTCGAACTCGGAGGGGTCGACCACGCTGCGTGCGTCGACGAGCGCGACCTCGAGCTCTTCGAGGATCTCCGCGAGCGCCTGCGACGGCCGATCGAGCACCACCACGCCGATCGCGCCGCTGACGATCATCGGCAGCGCGGGGCCGAGCTCCTCGCGATCGACGACGGTGACCACGTCGAGCGCGACCGACTCGCCGAGCTGGATCTGCGCGGTGGCCTCGACGAGCCGATCGAGCGTGAGCTCGCCGCCGACGTCGGCGCCCGGCATCGCCTCCGCGAGCCGCCCGAGCGCCTGGCGTGCGAGGCGGATCGATCGCATCGTGCCGACCAGCACGAGCCGGCCGGCGCCGCGAAAGCCGCGCGGCTTGAGCCTCCGCGCGAGGCCGCGCAGCACGACCATCCCCTCGGGCCCCGCGAGCGACGGTCGCAGCTCGCCGATCGGCAGCCGCCGCAGCGCGCCCGCGCGGTCGAGCGCGACCAGCGCCTGCAGCAGCGCGAGGTCGGTGTACGGCAGATCGTCGAGCAGATCCTCGAGCGGCCGCGGGCTGCCGAGCGAGCGCGCGATCTCCAGCGCCGCCGGCCCGAGCTCCTCGGCGAGCTTCGGGTCGTCGATCTGGAAGGCGAACGTCTGCGCGCCGTGCACGCCGAGCGCCTCGCGCTGGCGCTTCATCTCGTCGACGTGGCGGGTGCCGTCCATCAGGATCGACGACACCGGCTCGAAGATGCGGCGCAGGCCCGGCGTCGCGTCGGGCGCGAAGTGGAAGGCCCCCTCGCGCTCGCCGAGCAGGCGGATCACCGCCTTCATGCCGTCGGCGCGGCGGTACATCGCGTCGACGACCTCACCCTCCGCGAGGTGCAGCTCGCCCGCGCCGCTGCTGGTCGAGACGGTGAGCGTGCCCGTCTTGCGCCCCATCGAGAGGAGCTGGAGCAGATCGGGGAGCGGGATCTGCGCGAGATCGCCGCGCACCTCGCCGCTGCCGTGGAGCGTGCGGTCGTCGGCGGGCGCGGCGGCGACGATGGCGCTCATCACCACGTCGACCACCCGCGCGCACCCCGCTTCGTCGTCGGCGCGCAGCGGCGGCACGAGCACCTCGGGCACGTCGGGGAGCGCCTGCCGCAGCGCCGCGAGCTCGGCGGCCGCCGCGAGATCCTCGCACCGCTCGGGGATCACCAGCACCGACGGCCGCTGCTTGATCGATCGCTCGACCAGCGGAGCGGCCTCGGCGGCGTGCACGGTCGAGAGCCCGCGGTCGCGCATGCGGCCGACGAGCGCGGCGAGCACGTCGAGATCGGGGTGCAGCACGAAGACCTGCATGGCGAAGCCTCAGCGTCCCACGGCCGAGCACGGAAATGAAGCGGGCGGGCCCGCGGGCCGAGGCCCTCTCCGGAGGGAGCCGCGCTATCGTCCGCGCGTGAGCACCTGGAGCGCCGAGCGCCTCTTCGACGTCTTCTTCCGCCCGCTGTACCCGAAGGAGCTGCAGACCGACGTGCGCGCGCTGGTGGCCGCGCGCGAGGTCGACGCGAACCCGGCGAACAACCCGCGGCTCCTCGGGGAGCTCGACGACATCGCCACGGTGTTCGCCCGCGTCGCCCCGGCCGCGCTCGGCGTCCCGTCGCTCGAGCTCGATCGCAGCGACGCCTCGGTGCACCGGCTCGGCGCCGCGCTCGACCTCGCCGCGCGCGACAGGCTCCTGCTCGCGAGCCGCCCGGGCGACCCCGCCGCGCCGCTCGCGAACCTCGTGATCCACGGCGCGGTCTACCTGGGCGCGTGCGTGGTCGCGCGGCACGGCGGCGTGTGGGGCGTGCGGCGCCCGCTCTGGGAGAGCGTCGTGCACCTCGAGAGCCGCGCCGGCACCGGCGCGCTCGCGCCGTTCCACTGGTGGCTCAAGGCGCTCTCCGACGCGGAGCTCCGCCAGGGCGAGGACGGGCTCGGCAAGCGCTTCCGTCAGCACGTCGAGCGCGCGCGCTTCGACGCGAGCACCTTGACGCCCATCGTCGCCGAACGGGCCGATCGGGCCATCCCGACGTTGCGCAAGGTCCGCTACGACACGCTGCACAAGCACCTGCGCGCGCACCTCCCCGAGCTGCGCGACGTCGGGCGCGACTTCCCGAGCGCCGAGAAGCTCGACGAGCTCGGCTTCCTCGAGCTCGAGTTCAAGCTGCTCGGCGAGGGGCGCTACCTGCTCATGCACGGCCGCGGCAAGCAGGGGCTGCACCTGTTCTGGCTCGATCGGCAGGGGTTCTCCCACGCCGCGTTCTTCCCCGCGACGCCGGGCGATCCGCACCGCGTCGAGGTCGACGGCGACAAGCTGATCGTGCGATTTCGCGCGGGCGGCGCGGACGTCGTGCACGAGATGCTCTGGTGGGGCTGAGCGGCGAACGCTCGCCGCCTGGCTCCGTCAGTGCGAGTCGTTCCAGCGCGCGCTGTCGGCCGCGCTCGCGGCGGCGAGCTGGACCGAGGGGCTCGTCACGTCGACGCTCCCGTCGGCGCTCGAGCGCGCGGGCTACGACCGGGACTTCGACCTCCTCGCGCACGCCCCCGCGCGCTCGGCGACGTGCGCGACCGACGCGCCGCGCGCGGCGCCCGAGGCCTTGCGCGCGCTCGCCCGTCTCGCCGTGCGCGCGGACGGCAGCGTGCGCACGACCGCCTCGCTCCAGGGCTACCTGCTCGGGTGAC
>CAIXWQ010001314.1 GCA_903923175.1 uncultured delta proteobacterium
CCGAGCGCATGCAGGCGCGCGAGCGTCGCGCCGACGTCGGACGCGAGCGCCTCGAGCGCGGCCGCGAGCAGATCAGGCGCGAGCGACAGGCGATCGAGCGCGACCCCCTCGAGCCACGGGAACGCGAGCACGCCGTGCCAGCCGTCCGCCAGCGTGACGCGCCCGCCCCCGAGGGAGGCCAGCTCGTCACCGGCGAGCGCGCGGACCTTCGCCTCGTGCGCGAGCCGGCTCGCCCCCTCGTCGCCCACGACGCGCGCGATCTTCAGGCCGATGACGCGGCCATCCGGCGCGAGCGTCCTTCGCACCCAGGCCGCCCCGCCGAGCCCGGCTTCGACCCCCGCCTCCAGGACCCCCAACCCACCCAAATGAAGACTGGTTGGCAGCTCGAGCGGGGCCGACATGCCGGCATTTCAGCACAGATGGGGCAGGCAGACAACTATGGTGGCATGACCTCTTTGTACAAACGCGTCTAATCCTGGTTCCGACGGACCAGGAGCGGGATGGCGACCGGCTTGGTCTGCGTCGCCCGCGCGAGCGAGCGGCGGACGGCGAGCCGAGCGACCTCGCGCACCTCGTCGTCGGTCGGGCGCTCCGAACTCCAGGGCCACGTCTTCAGCGCGTCGTGCACCTCGCGCCGCGCGGCCTCGAGCACGTGCGGGCGCGTCGCCTCCTCGAGGACCCCGCGGGTGGCGATCGCGACGGGGCCCGCGGGGCGCCCGCGCGCGTCGACCGTGATCGACACCGCCACCACGCCGAGCTCGCCGAGCGAGCCGCGCTCGCGGAGCGTCGCTTCCGCGAGCTCGCCGGCCGAGTCGACCGCGATGCGCCCGACGCGGAAGGTGTCGACCTTGCGAACGCCGGCGTCGTCGAGCTCGGCGAGCTCCCCGTTCTCGATCACGAGCACGTCGCCGACCCCCGCGTCGCGCGCGAGCGCCGCGTGCCGCTCGAGGTGATGCCGGGTGCCGTGCACCGGAACGAAGGCCGCCGGGCGCACCAGATCGATCATCGCGCGCTGCTCGTCGCGGTGGGCGTGGCCGCTGGCGTGGATCTCCGGATCGGTCGACGACAGGTGCACGATGCAACCGCGGCGGTAGAGGTCCGCGACCATCCGCATCACGCCGACCTCGTTGCCGGGGATCGCGCGGCTCGAGAGGATCGCGGTGTCGCCTGGCTCGAGGCGCAGCTTCGGGTGATCGTCGAGCGCGAGGCGCGCGAGCGCGGCGCGGGGCTCGGCCTGCGATCCGGTGGCGATCACGAGCAGCCGATCGCGCGGGACGCTCGCGGCGTCGTCGAACGAGACGAGCAGGTCCGGCGGGACCTTGAGGTAACCGGTCTCCTGCGCGACGCGCACGTGCAGCTGCACGCTCCGACCGAGCAGGGCGACCTTGCGGCCGCAGCGACGCGCGATCTCGAGCAGCGCGCGGACGCGGTGCGCGTTCGACGCGAAGAGGCCGACGATCACGCGCTGGCGCGCTCCTTCGATCAGGCGCGCGAGGGCGTCCGCCACCCGTCGCTCGCCGCGCGCCGTGCCGGGCGAGTCGATGTTCGTCGAGTCCGACAGCAGCAGCGAGACGCCGTCGTCCCCGATTTCCTTGAGGCGCTCGAGATCGAACAGCTCGCGGTCCGTCGGATCGGCGTCGATCTTGAAGTCGCCGGTGTGCACGACGACCTCGCCGTCGTGCCGGATTGCCAGCGCGGTCGCGTCGGCGATCGAGTGCGTCACGCGGATCGGCTCGACCTCGATGGCGCCGCCGGCGAGGTAGAAGGGCTGGCGTGGCCGCGTCGGCGTGAGCCTGGGCTCGCGCAGGATGCGATCGCGGTGCTCCGCGAGGCGCGTGCGGACGAGCCCGAGGGCGTAGGGCGGGGCGTACACCGGGACGTCGAACCGCTGGAGCAGGTACGGGATGGCGCCGATGTGATCCTCGTGCCCGTGCGTGACGACCAGCGCCTGCACGCGGTCCGCGCGCGCCTCGAGCCAGGTGAAGTCGGGGTGGATGACGTCGACGCCGTTGTTCTCGTTGGGGAACGAGATGCCGCAGTCGACCACCACGATCGGCCCGCGATCGGGCGCGCCGAGCTCGAGGGCCATGCAGTTCATGCCGATTTCGCCGAGCCCACCGAGCGGCACGATGCGGATTCCCATCGCGCGCACCATACTCGGTACGCGCCAGCGCGGGGGGCTCGCGCGACTGCCGAGGCGAGCGGGGATCGCGAGGCGGCGCGGCGGTCGCTCCTACCTCACAGGGCGTGCGCGGGACGCGCCTCGCCGATCCGGCGCGATTGGACGCTCGCCCCCTGCGCGGCTAGCAGGTGCTCGAAATGGACGCCAGCTGCCGCTCGATCGCCGCACCCCGCGGACGGTCGCGATTTCCGCAGGCTGCTCCTCGGTAGCCTGCTAGATACGCCGCTCGTCGCACGGTCGCATTGCCGAGGAAGGCCCCCACGTGACCTCCCCCAAGTCGCGCAAGCTCACGATTCCGCCGCAGTCGCACCTCGCGAAGCTCCTCGACACCAAGCAGGTGCTGCTCTGCGTCGGCTGCGGCGGCGTCGGCAAGACGACGACCTCGGCCGCGCTCGCGCTCGCGGCCGCCCGCGCGGGCAAGCGCGTGCTCTGCCTCACGATCGACCCGGCCAAGCGCCTCGCGAACAGCCTCGGTCTCGAGCACATGACGCGCGAGGAGACGCTCGTGTCGCCCGAGATCTTCGCGCGCGCCGGGGTGCCGGTCGACGGCTCGCTCACCGTCATGATGCTCGACACGAAGCGCACCTTCGACGAAATCGTCATCCGCCACGCGTCGAGCCAGAAGGCGCGCGAGGCCATCCTCAACAACAAGATCTACCAGTACGTCTCCACGTCGCTCGCCGGTACGCAGGAGTACATGGCGATGGAGAAGCTCCAGGCGCTCCGCGAGGCCGGCACCTACGACCTCATCGTGCTCGACACGCCGCCCACCGCGAACGCGCTCGACTTCCTCGACGCGCCCGAGCGGATGGTCGAGGCGATCGACTCGCCGGCCATGCGCTGGTTCGTGCAGGCCTTCACCGGCAAGAGCGTGTCGCTGGGGCTGCTCGGCAAGGGCTCGCAGCTCGTGCTCAAGGCGGTCGGCAAGATCACCGGCGCAGCGTTCCTGGATCAGCTCGCGGGCTTCATCGCGGCGATGAACGACCTGTTCGGCGGCTTCACCGAGCGCGCGAAGCGCGTGAGCGAGGCGCTGCGCGGACCGGACGTCGCGTTCGTGCTCGTCACGAGCCCCGAGCCGATGGCGATCGAGGAGATCAACTTCTTCGCCGATCGGCTGCGCGAGTTCGCGATGCCGCGCGACGTGTACGTGGTCAACCGCATGCACATGCCGCCGGCGCCGCTGCCCGGCGATCTGGCGGGCGAGCTCGTCGGGTGCGGGCTCCCCGCCGACCCGGCCTTCCAGCACGCGGTGCAGGCGGCGCACCACGAGGCGACGCTCCTCGCGCAGCGAGACGCGAGCCACCTGGAGCGGCTGCGCATCGACGCGCGCGATCCGACGCCGGTGCTGCGCGTCCCCGCGTTCGAGAACGACGTGCACGACGTCGGAGCGCTCGCCCGCGTCGGCGAGGCGCTCATCGGTCACGTCGCCGCGTGAGCTCGGCCACGTGAAGCGCGCGCCCGGGGCGCGGAATCACTCGTAGGGCTGCTCGATCGGCGCCTTCGTCGCGGCAGGCTTCGGCGTGGTCACCGTGGGCGGGGCTGCTGCGGGCGGCGGCGCGGGCGGCGCGCTCGTCGCGGGTGCGGCGGTCGGAGCGGGCGCCGACGCGCTCGACGCAGGCGCGGTCGAGGCGGACGCGCCTGCAGACGGAGCCAGGGCCGCCGAGTCGACCGCGGGGGCCGAGGCCGTGAGCGCCGCGCTGACGGCCGGGAGCACCGGCGAGGGGGGCGGCGGGATGACGTTGACCGAGGCGGCCTCCGGCGAGATCGCCGGCGCGCTGGCCGTGGGGCTCGCGGTGGGCGCGGGCGAGCTCGAGGGGCCGCGCGAGAACCACCACATGACACCCAGCGCCGCGATCACGAGCGCGCCGTAGACGATCCGGCGGTCGAAGGGCTTCTTCGGCAGCCCGAGCGTCGGCGCGACCTCG
>CAIXWQ010001315.1 GCA_903923175.1 uncultured delta proteobacterium
GACGAGTACCGCGATCCGGTGGAGTTCTTCCGGCGGACGTACCTGACCGTCGGCCTCAAGGACTTGCTCGTCGGCGCGCTCGAGCGGCTGGCTGGCACCGGGGGTGATCCGGTCGTCGAGCTTCAGACGAACTTCGGCGGCGGCAAGACCCACTCGATGCTCGCCCTGTTTCACCTCTTCGGCGACCCCAAGGGGAAGCTTTCAGGGGTCGAGGAGGTGCTGGCGACCGCCGGGGTGAAGGTGCCCCCGAAGGCCCGCCGCGTCGTCCTCGTGGGCACTGCGCTCTCGCCGGGCGAGGTGAGCAAGAAGTCCGACGGCGTCGTCGTGCGCACGATCTGGGGCGAGCTTGCCTGGCAGCTCGGTCACGCGGCCGGGGGCAAGGGGAAGGAAGCCTTCGCATTCGTCGCCGACTCGGACACGAAAGGCACGAGCCCCGGCTCGAAGGTCTTCGTCGAGCTGTTCCGCAAGTACGGGCCGGTGCTGATCCTCATCGACGAGTGGGTCGCGTACGCCCGCCAGCTCGTCGGCAAGCACGACCTGCCCGCTGGGGACTTCGAGGCGCAGGCTTCGTTCGCCCAGGCGCTCACCGAGGCCGCCAAGGCAGCGCAGAAGACGCTGGTCGTCGCGTCGATCCCCGCCTCGAAGATCGAGATCGGCGGAGAGAACGGGCTGCACGCTCTCGAGAACCTGAAGAACGTCTTCACCCGCGTCGGCAAGCCGTGGCGACCTGCGAGCGCGGACGAGGGGTTCGAGATCGTCCGCCGCCGCCTCTTCGAGCCGATCGAGGGGAAGGAAGCCGAGGTCGCCCGCGAGGCCGTCGTGCGGGCGTACGCGAAGATGTACAAGGACACCCCCGACGAGTTCCCGCAGGGGTGCGGCGAGAAGTCGTACGAGCGCGAGCTGACGAACGCCTACCCGATCCACCCCGAGCTGTTCCACCGGCTCTACGAGGACTGGTCGACCCTCGACAAGTTCCAGCGCACCCGTGGCGTGCTGCGGTTGCTCGCCAAGGTCGTGCATCGTCTCTGGGAAAGCCAGGACGCCGGCTTGCTGATCATGCCGTCGAGCGCACCGATGTACGACGGAGCCGTCCGCTCCGAGCTGACCCGCTACCTGCCCGACGTGTGGGAACCGATTATCTCGCAGGACGTCGACGGCGAGCACTCTCTGCCCCTCGAGCTGGATCGAAGCACGCCGAACCTGGGCAAGGTCTCGGCCTGCCGTCGGGTGGCGCGGACGCTCTACGTCGGCACGGCCCCCGGCGCGGAGCACAACAAGAACCACGGGATCGACGACCGTCGGGTCCGCCTTGGCTGCGTGCAGCCGGGGGAGACCCTCGCCGTTTTCGGCGATGCCCTCCGCCGCCTGAGTGATCGAGCGAAGTACATCCACCAGGACGGCAACCGCTACTGGATCAACACGAAGGCGAACCTGAACCGGCTCGCCGAGGACCGAGCCAGCTCGCTGTTGCGCGACCCGGAGACCCTTCACGCAGAGGTGATCACCCGCATCCAGAAGGACGCGAAGAAGCGCGGCCTGTTCGCCGCCGTCCACGCCTGTCCCGACGGGAGCGGGGACGTGCCGGACGAGGCGACCTCGCGACTCGTGATCCTGCCGCCGAAGCAGCCCCACAAGAAGGGGCAGAAGGACAGCGCCGCGTTCGCGGCTGCCAAGGCGATCCTGGAGAGCCGGGGCTCAGGCCCGCGCCTCGAGCGAAACAGCCTGCTCTTCCTCGCGGCCGACGCGAAGGAGCTGGACGCCCTCCTAAACGCCGTCGCGCAGTACCTCGCCTGGCAGTCGATCCAGAGGGAGGCGACGCCCCTGAACCTCGACAAGTTCCAGGAGACCCAGGCCGCGTCGAAGGTGAAGGAGTACGACAGCACCATCAACATCCGGCTCCACTCGACCTACTCGTGGGCCATCCAGCCGCGCCAGGCCGACCCGACGGCGGAGATCGACTGGGAGGAGTTCAAGACGACGGGCGACACCCCGATCGCGGAGCGGGCGAGCGCACGGTTCGAGAAGGAGTGGGCTCTGCGACCCACGCTCGGCGGCATCGAGC
>CAIXWQ010001316.1 GCA_903923175.1 uncultured delta proteobacterium
CGCGACGCGACGAGCGCCGGCGGAAGCCGATGGCCGCCGCGCCGAGCAGCAGGAGCATCGCGGTCGGCGCGGTGGCGCCGCCCCGTCCGCCGGCTCCGCCCCGGACGTCGACCTGACAGCCACCCGAGCTGGTCGGATCGGGCGGCGCGGCCGCGGCGCTCACGCACGCGTGCGTCGCGTAGCTGCACGAGAGGCCGCCGAGGCAGTCGTTCGAGGTCGCGCAGGCCTGGAGGCAGGCCCCCGCGCGGCAGACGAACGGATCGCACGCCTGGACGGTGCCGTCCTTGGCGACGACGCCGTGGCCGTCGTCGGAGCAGCGCGAGGTCTTCGGCTGGCACGCGCCGGACTCGCACGCGAACGTCGCCTCGCAGTCGCCGTCGCTGGCGCAGTGCGTGCGGCACGCCGGCCCGTCGCACGTGAAGCCCCCGCACGGCGCGCGCGTCGCGTCGGGGCACTTGCCGGCGCCGTCGCACTGGATGGCCGGCGAAGCCCCGCCCGCGGCCTCGTCGCAGCTCGCCGCGCGACAGCGGACCTCGGCGCCCACGTAGCCCGCGCACGCGGTGACGTCCTTGCCGTCGCACGCGCGGCTCGCGCAGAGGGCGCTGGCGTCGACCGCGCAGGCCGCACGGGTTCCGTGCGGCGCGCCAACGACCGCGGTGCACGTCCCCTCGCTCCCCTTCACGTCGCACGCGGCGCACGCATCGGCGCAGGCCGTGTCGCAGCAGACGCCGTCGGCGCAGTGCCCGGTGCCGCACTCGCCGTCCGCGCCGCACGCCTGGCCCGGCGCGGTCACGCAGAGCCCCACGTGGCCGGCGAGCGCGCACGAGCGCCCCGCGCCGCAGCTGGCCGCGCCGCAGCAGACGCCGTCGGTGCAGAGCAGCCCGCCCGCGCACTGGGTGCCATCCGCGCACGCGGCGCCGAGGCCGACGACCGGCGCGCAGGCGTGCACGCTCGCGTCGCAGAAGTAGCCGGCCACGCAGTCGGACACGCTCGCGCAGGAGGTCGCGCAGGCGGTCGGGCCGCAGGCGTAGACGCCGCACGTCTTCGGCACGTCGACGCAGGTGCCGGTGCCGTTGCACGCGCCGACGTGGCGCTCGGTCCCCGCGGCGCAGCTGTTCGCGCCGCACGCGCTGCCGGCGCCCGGCAGGCGACACGCCGTGCGCAGCGCGCCGTCGCAGCGACCGGTCTTGCAGGCGTCGCCCTTGCCGTCGACGCACGCGGCGCGGCCGCCGTGCGGCGCCCCCGCGATCGCGGTGCACGTCCCGAGCGTGCCGAGCGCGTCGCAGGCCTCGCACTGGCCGTTGCACGCGACGTCGCAGCAGACGCCGTCGGCGCAGTGGCCGGTCGCGCAGTCCGCGTCGACGCCGCAGCCGAGCCCGGCGAGCTTCGCGCAGCGCCCGGCCGCGGTGGCGGAGTTGCAGGCGCTGCCGTTGGGGCACGAGGCGCTGCCGCAGCACACGCCGTCGACGCACGCGCCGCTCACGCAGTCCTCGCTGCCGACGCAGGCCGCCGCGAGCGGCGCGCGCTGGTAGATCGACACCGTGTTCGACGGGCTCGAGCCGAGGATCCCGCCCGCGTTCAGCGCGCGATCACCGGGGAGCGCGAAGACCGCGCCCCGGCGGACGACCGTCGGCAGGTCGCCCGCGAAGCTCCACGAGTCGGTGGCAGGGGCGTAGCGATAGAACGGGTTCGAGCCGAGGAGCACGTCGCCGCTCGTGAGGACCGTCATCGCGGCGTACTGCCGCGGCGAGGGCGGAGGCGTGCCGGCGCGCCAGGTGCCGCTCGCGAGATCGTAGACCTCGCTGGTGACGACGTAGCCCTGCGCGGTATTCGGCAACGGCGGCAGGTACACCGCCCCGCCGACGAGGATCGCCTTGTTCCCCGGGAGCACCACGAGCGAGCCGCCCGAGTGCGCCGCGGCCGTCGCGCCGGTCGTCGTCCACTGCAGCGTCGTCGGGTCGAGGAGCTCCGCGGTGGTGAGCGAGGTGCCGGCCGGCCCCGGCACGGCGGTCACCTCGCCGTCGGCCACGAGGATCTTCCCGCCCACCCGCGCCGACACGTGCAGGTCGCGGACCTCGTGCATCGGGCCGGTCGCCGTCCAGGTGTTCGCGACCGGATCGTAGACCTCGGCGGTGCTCACCACGGCGCCGGTCGTGAGCGAGACGCCGCCCGACTCGACGACGCGTCCGTCGGCGAGCTGCGCGAGCGCGAACGCGCGCTTGGGCGTGGGGTTGGCCGCCGCCGTCGTCCACGCGGCGCCGTCGTAGGCGAAGACCCCCGTGGTGCCGAACGCCAGGACCTTGCCGGCGGCGGTCGTGAACGCGCAGTTCGGCACCGTGGAATCCCTCCTGACGGTGCCCGGGAGGGCCGGCGTGAGGGTCCAGGTGTTCGCGGCCGGATCGTAGATCTCCGCGCTGGCGAACGAGCCGTTGCCGCCGATCACGAGCAGGCGACCGCCCGACAGCGTCGCGCTGCAGGCGTTGTTGCGGCCAAAGGTCATCGGCGTGATCGCCGTCCACGCCGGGTCGACGACCACCGGCGCGACCAGCCCGCGCGTGTCGAGCGCGAGATCGACGAGCCACTCGCGCCCGCGCCGCTCGAGCGAGATCGCGAGCGCGCGACGCTCGCCGCGCGCGTCCTCGGCGAAGGCCGGCGCGGTGCCGAGCGCGACGTGCCCGCCCGGCTCCACCAGCTCGAGGCGCCCCGCGCGGACGCGCAGCGCGCTCCCCTGCGGCGCGTCGAACGAGAGCGCCTCGCGCACGTGCACGACGCCGCCCGAGACCGCGTGCAGGACGCGCAGGTCCTCGAAGCGCCCTGGCGCGAGCACGTGCACCACGTCCACGTCCGGCTGCGCGTCGACGAACACCGCGGCGTTCGCGACCGGCTGCGCGGCGCGCGGCGCGACGTCGAGCGCGCGGATGCGCAGCGCGAGCCCGCTCGACCCGCCGCCGCGCGCGTCGGTGAGCACCGCCACGCCATCGGCCTGGGTCGGCGCCGTCGCGAGCACCGAGTCGCC
>CAIXWQ010001317.1 GCA_903923175.1 uncultured delta proteobacterium
CCGCGAGGTCGATCTCGCGCCGCGACCGCTCGCGCCCTCGGTCGCGGCCGGCGACCGCAGCGGCCTCGAGCGCGCGACCGTCCCGCTCGGCCCCGTCCTGGCGGTGCTGGTCACGGCGATCGCCGCCATCGAGCTGCTCGTGCGCATCGGTCGCGTGCTCCTCGCGCGGCCGAAGCCCCCGCGCGACGGCGAAGGCCACGACGACGCCGAGGCCGCAGCGTAGGCGGCTCGGCGCCTCGCCCCCCCTCGCCGCTGCGCGCCCGACGCGCGCGCCTACTTGAACGCGAAGAAGAGGCCGGCGCCGATCGCGGCGAGCACCGCGACGGCGCCCAGGACGATCGGCATCATCGAGCGCGGCTTGACCGCGAGGTCGTTCGCGCCGGCGTCCGCGAACGCGGCGTCCATCGCCGAGCCGGCCGCGCGCGGCTGCGTCTGGATCGGCACCGTCTCCGCTTCGGGCGCCCGCGCGAGCGGCGGCCCCGCGAACGGATCGCTGGCGAACGGATCGCCCACGGCCACGGCCCCCGCGGCGCCGGAGGCCCGCGCCTCGGCGATCGCGGCCTCGAGCGCCGTGACGGACATCCTCGCCCAGTCGGCGTGCGTGCCCTGGAGCCCGAACGCCTTGCCCATGCCGTCGGCGAGCGCGCCGACGCTGGAGGTGCGCGTCTCGGGGCGCTTCGCCAGCGCGTCGTCGATCACGTCGTCGAGCGCGGGCGGGAGCTGGAACTCGGCCTTCGCCTTGGTGGTGATGGGCGGCGGGTTCTTCGTCAGGATGGCGAGCAGGATCGCCGGCCCGTTCGAGCCGCTGAAGGGGACGCCGCCGGCGAGGCACTCGTAGACGATCGCCCCGAGCGCGAAGACGTCGGCGCGCTGGTCGAGGTCCTCGGACCCCTGCGCCTGCTCCGGGCTCATGTAGTACGGGCTGCCGATGGTCGTGCCGAGGCTCGTGAGCTTCGACTTCGCGCGGTCCTTGTTCAGGCGCACCGAGCCGAAGTCGAGGATCTTCACGACGTCGCCGTCGTCGGAGCCGCAGAGGAAGATGTTGTCGGGCTTGAGATCGCGGTGGACGATCTGCCGACGGTGCGCCTCGTCGAGGCCGAGGGCGACCTGCGACATCACGCGCAGCAGCCGCGCGGGCGGCACGGTGATCTCGCGCTTCAGCAGCGTGCGGAGCTCCTCGCCGTCGAGGAATTCCATGACGAGCAGGAAGAGCTGCTGGCCGAAGTTCTGGAAATCGTAGACGTCGACGATGTGGTCGTGGGGCAGCTCGCGGCTGATGTCGAACTCGCGCTTGAAGCGCTCGACCGACACCGCGTCGCGCGCGACGTCGGGGTGCAGCACCTTCAACGCCACGCGCCGATCGAGCTGCGCGTCGCGCGCCTCGTACACGCGCCCCATGCCGCCGTCGGCGACGATGCGGCGGACCTCGTAGCGGCCGACGAGCGTGGTGCCGAGGAACCGGTCGTCGCCGGCGGGCTGCGCCGGGACCTCGGCGTACGCGGCGAGCCTGCCGCCGTCGGACGGGCAGAACGCCGCGTCCTCCGGGAAGAGCCGGTGGCAGCTGGGGCACGCCTTCAAGAGCGGCCCCCCACGGCGTCCGCGCCGCCCACGATCAGACCTGCGGGGGAACCGACGGCGTCGTCGGATCGACGTACAGCAGCCGATTGCAGCTCGGGCATTGATCCAGGATCTCGCCTCGCACGATCCGCGTCGCGAGCTGCGGCGGGAGGTGCATGTTGCAGGCCTTGCATCGTCCAGCCTCGAGGCGCGCCGCGCCCGTCTGCCGCTTGCCGCGGATCTGGTCGTACTTGCGCAGCGTGTTGCCCGGGAGGCGCTTCGCGATCGTCGCGCGCACGCCGGCGCGCTCGCCTCGCTGCGTCTCGATCTCCTGCAGGCGCGCGGAGACGGCCCCCTCGCGCTCGCCGATGCGGAGCGAGAAGCCGGCCTCCTGCTCTTCTCCCTCGAGAATGTGCTTCTTGAGGTCGTCGAGCTCGATCATGCGCTTGCCGACCGCGTCTTCGACGTCGCGGAGCAGCTTGCGCGTCTCCTCGATCTCTCGCTGGACGGCGTTCGTCTCTTTCTCGTTGCGCGCGCGGTTCAGCTTGTCGCGCGAACGCTCGAGCTGCTGCCCCAAGACGCGGGCCTCCTGGATCCGTGCGCCGCGATCGTTCTCGAGCGTCTCGAACTGCGTCCGCTGGCGCTCGATCGTCGCGCGGACGCGCGACAGATCGTTCTTCACGGTCTCGAGGGCCTCACGCTCCTTGCCAAGCTCCTGATCGAGCTTCCGGATCTCCTCGTCCACGACGACGAGCTCTCGAAGGACATCCATCTGCTCGCGAACACTCGGATTCAAGGCTCTCCTCCTCGGTCCGGGTCGTACTGCGTCGAGGGCGAACTCACGTGGGCCTCGGCGGCGGCTCGGAAGGTGGTGATGGCTGCGAAGGGAGGGGCTGGGCTCGCTCAGAAGGGGTGGGCCCACCTGGACTCGAACCAGGAACGGCCCGGTTATGAGCCGGGAACTCTGACCTCTTGAGCTATGGGCCCCTCGGACGGAACACCCGCCCACGAAGGCCGACGGACCGCAATGGGGCCGCTCGGTTCGACGCGGCGGGAAACGTAGTCCAAAGCCGTCGACGCGGGAAGCCGTCATCCGCCGAACCTCGCGTTCGGTGACGAAACGGTGGGGGAGCGGCGCCCGCGCCCTCTCGAGCGGCGGCTCTTCCGGGCAGAAGAGCAGCGGCGTGGAGGCCACGCTGCTCGGGCCGGCGCGAGAGGTCACGCGCGGACGAAGCCGCGCTAGAGAAGGCGGATGGCGGAGATCGGCCCCCCCGAGCGAGCCTGGTTCCTCAGCGTCGGCGCGTTTCGGAGCCCGAGCTTCGCGCTCGGCCAGGGCGCGGGGCTCGGCGCCCTCGCCTGGCTGCGGCTCTCCAACGCCATCCTCGTGATCGAGCACCGAGGGGGCGACGTGACGCTGGTCGACGCCGGGTGGAGCGAGGCCCAGTGCCGCGCCCCGCTGCGCGAGATCGGGCTGTTGCAGTCGCTGCTGCTGGGCGTCACCGTGCGCGAGGGCGACGACGCCAAGGCGCAGCTGGCCCGGCGGGGCATCGCCCCCGACCGCGTTCGGCGCATCGTCGCGACGCACCTCCACGTCGATCACGTGGGCGGGCTCGACGACTTCCCCGACGCGGAGGTGATCACGACCCCCGACGAGCTCGCGAGCGCGCGGGCCCGCGGGCGCGTCCACGGGTTCGACGTGGCGCGGCTCGCCCGGATCGGCCGCCTCACGCTGGTCGGGCTCGACGGCCCGGCCCGCGCGGGCTTCGCCGCGACCCGCGCGCTCGGCCCTGGGCTGACGCTGCTCGACGCCCGCGGGCACACCGCCGGCAGCGTGGCGGTCGAGGTCGAGCTCGGCGGAACGCGCCTGCTGCACCTCGGCGACGCCGCCTACACGCTCCAGGAGGCAGAGCAGGACCGCCCCTCGCCGCTCAGCCGTCGCACCTCGTGGGACGGGCCGCGCCAGCGCGAGACGTACCGGGCGATCGCGGCGGCGGTCCACCAGCCGGACGTGGTCGCGATCACCTCGCACGATCCCCGCACCTGGGCGTGCGTCGAGGGAAAGGTGTTCGCGCGAACTTGAGGGCTCCGGCGGGCGATTCGTGGCGCGTGACGCGCCGACGCCGCGCCCCGGCCTGCTAGCCTGGCGCGCGCATGTCGGGTCCGACCCAGCGCCCCGTCGAGCCGCTCCGCCGCTGGCGGCCGGGCATGGTCATCGGAGGCAAGTTCGTGCTCACGCGCCTGCTCGGCGAGGGTGGGCTCGCGACGGTCTTCGAGGCCCGCCACGCGACGCTCGGCCGCCGCGTCGCGATCAAGGTGCTGAACGAGCGCTTCGCCGCCGACGCGGAGGCGGTCGCCCGCCTGCAGCGCGAGGCCGTCACCGCGAGCAGCATCGAGCACCCGAACATCGTCGAGATCTTCGACATCGCCCAGGACGCCGTCGACGGCTCGTTCTTCATCGTCCAGCGGCTGATGCTGGGCGCCGATCTGCGCGCCTACCTGCGCGCGCGCCCGCGCCCCGGGATCGTGGAGACGCTCGATCTCCTGGTGCCGGTGATGGGCGCGCTCGACGCCGTGCACCGGCTCGGGATCATCCACCGCGACATCAAGCCCGAGAACGTGTTCCTCGCGCGCACGCACGCCGGCGCGCTCACGCCGACGCTGATCGATTTCGGCATCGCCAAGGTGCAGGGGCTCGCGCCCGGCGGGTCGCGGAGCGAGCAGCTCTCGCGCGCCGGCACGCTGCTCGGCACGCCGCACTACGTCGCGCCCGAGCAGGCGCGCGGCGAGCGCGTCGACGCGCGGGTGGACGTGTGGGCGATCGGCGTCGTGCTGTACGAGATGCTCGCGGGCCGGCGCCCCTTCGACGCGCCGACGCCGCAGCTCGTGCTGATGAAGGTCGCGAGCGAGCCGGCGCCCCCGATCGAGCAGCTCGTGTCGCTCCCGCGGTCGCTACGCGCGGTGGTGCGACGCGCGCTGGAGCGCGACCCTGCGCGGCGCTTCGGTTCGATGGCCGAGATGCTGCGCGCCGTGCTCGCGGTCTCGCTCGACAAGGCCGAGCGCGCGGGCGGCGAGCTCGGGGCGTTCCTCGTCGACCGCCACCGCGCCTCGCTCGGCGCGCTGCCCGAGGAGGTCCCCGCGCCGCCGCTCCGGCGCGAGTCGACGTCGTCGTTCGAGCTCGCCGCGGTCGCGCCGCCGCAGGAGCCCCTGCGAAGGAGCTCGATGCAGCTCGCCTCGATCTTCGACGACGACGAGCCCTCGCTCTCGCGCGCCGACATCAGCCGCATGCGCGGCAGCCTCCACGCGCCGCGCGCGGTCGAGGTCGCGCGCGACGACGAGCGCGAGTCGGTGCACCCGCCGGCGCCGGCCATGCGCTCGGTCGACGCCGCGTACGAGGCGCTGCAGCTCAACGCCCTCGAGGACTGCGTCGCGCGCGCCGAGGAGGCGATCGTCGAGGTCTCCGGCGACGCCACCATGGTCGGCAAGCTGCGCCTGCTGCAGGCCACCGCGCGCTTCTGGCTCGGCCACTGGCGCGACGCCGAGTGGCTCGCGCACCAGGCGCTCGAGCAGGTCGTTCCGGGGACGGGCGCCTGGCTCACCGCGCTCGGCGCGCGGATCACCATCGCCGGCATCCGCGGCAAGCTCGACGCGGTCTATGCGCTCGCCGAGTCGCTCCGCACGGCGCCACGCGTGCCCGGGCCGGCGATCCCCTTCGTCGTGGCCGCGTGCCGCCTCTCGACCGAGCTGCTGCGCGCGGGGCACGTCGAGCAGTGCGTCGCGTGGCTCGCTCTCGCGCGCAAGGAGGCCGCCGCGATCGAGGAGCGCGAGGTCGTCGACGGCTGGATCGACGGCGTGCGCGCCGAGCTCGCGGCCAACGCGGGCGACGTCGGCGAGGCGCTGCGGCTCTACGAGGCCTCCGCGGCGGCGTTCGGCGAGGCGGGCGACTCGCGCAACGCCTGCCGGCAGCGCGGCAACGTCGGCGATCTGCTCCTCTCGCTCGGGGCCTACCGCGAGGCGGCGGAGACGCTCGCGGCCGCGCTCGAGTCGGCCGAGCCGATGGGCGTGTACTTCGTGAGCGCGCTGCTCGCGAACCTCGGCTGCGCGCTCTTCCGGCTCGGCGTCCCCACGGCCGCCGACGTGCTCGCCTCCGCGGTCGAGCGGGCGCAGGCGCAAGGCGACGGGCGCGCCGAGGCCTTCACGCGCGCCTATCTCGCGCAGGTCCTGACCGCCGCCGAGCCGTGCGACTTCCCCGGCGCCGAGCGCGAGGCGCGCGCGTCGCTCCAGCTCGGCGCCTCGACCCCGGCGAGCCGCGCCTACGCGCTCGCCGTCCTCGCCGAGCTCGCGCTGCGCCGCGAGCGCCCCGAGGAGGCCCTCACCAGCGCGCGCGAGGCGCACCGGCTCCTCGACGCGCTGCAGGGCGCCGAGGGGGCGGACCCGTTCATCCGCGCGACGCTCGCCTCCGCGCTGGTCGCGTGCGGCGCGCTCGCCGAGGCGCGCGCGGTGGCCGCCGAGGCGAGCGATCGGCTCCTCGCCAGCGCGGGCCGCATCGGCGATCCCCAGCTGCGCGCGAGCTTCCTCGAGCGCGTGCCCGAGAACGCGCGAACCCTGGAGCTCGTGCGCCGCCTCTCGCTCTCGTCCTGACGCGCCGCTTGCACGAGCCCGCCCGAGCTCGCGCGCCCTCACGCGAGCTCGGGCCCGCTGCGCCCGGGTTGCACGCAGGCACGACCGCGCCGCCACGGACGCACGGCGCAGCTGTCGAAGCGGCCCCCGCCTGCTAGCGTCGCGCGCGATGTCCAAGGACGACGACCGCGCCCCCGCCGACGCCGAAGACGCCCCCGCGAAGCCCGACGCGGAGCAGCCCCTCCCGAAGCCGGGTCCGCGCCCGAGCTCGCCGCTGCGGGTGGTGGTCGGCGTCGTGCTCGCCGCGATCGCGCTGGTCGGTCTGCTCGTGCTGCGCGCCGGCGATCGCATCGTGCTCGAGCAAGGGGTCGGCTTCCTCAAGACCACCGCGCCGGCCGAGGTCACCCCCGGCGGCAAGGCCAAGCTCGAATTCGAGCTGCACGCCTCGCACCCGCTCACCAGCGACTACTGGTTCTTCGTCCACGTCGAGTCGCAGCGGCAGAACGATCCGTGCCGCGTCGTCGCCGACAAGCCGACCGAGCCGCCGTCGAGCCAGTGGGGCGATCAGACGGTCGTGCACACGGTCGAGGTCACCTTCGCGCCGAGCTGCACCCCGGGCACGTTCGACGTCTACGCGGGGCTCTACGACCGCGGCAACTGGTCGCGCCTCAAGGTGCTGTCGCCGCGCACCGCCGACAACCGCGTGCACGCCTCGACGATCGAGGTCGTGCGCGCGAACGCCGACTCGACGCCGCGCTCGGTCAGCGCGCGCAGCATGATCCTCGCCGGCTGGTGGTCGCTGCTGCGCCCCTGGGCCTGGTGGGGGCTCGGCGTGCTCACGGCCGCGGCGATCGCGCTCGGGCTCGCGCTGCGCGGCCGCATGCGCGCCGCCGGAGCCGCCGGAGCGGGAGCGAGAGACGCCGGCGACGACGGCGAGCCGCTCCCCAAGCTCGTGCGGTGGATCGCGCTGCTCGCGCCGGCGATCCCCTTCGTGCTCGGCATCCTGGTGGTGCTCGAGTTCGTGAAGGACGACGCGTACATCTCGTTCCGCTACGCGCACAACCTCGTCCACGGCAAGGGGCTCGTCTTCAACGTCGGCGACAAGCTCGAGGGGTACACCAACTTCCTCTGGGTGCTGATCCTCGCGCCGTTCGAAGCGCTCGGTTGGGACCTCTTCCAGGTGTGCGAGGTCATCGGCACCGCGCTCGGCATCGGGCTCCTGATCGAGACGACGCGCTTCTCCTGGTGGCTCGGCGGCGAGCGCAAGGATCTGTCGGGCGCGTGGGCGAGCGTGTGGCTCGCGACCTCGAGCTCGATGGTGCTGTGGGCCAAGGGGGGGCTCGAGCAGCCGCTCGCGCAGCTGCTCCCGGTGGTCGGCGCGTTCCTGCTCTGGCGCTCGCGCGATGCGCTCTCGACGCTGGGAGAAGGGCTCGATCCGCGCGGCAAATCGCGCCTCGAACGCAACCACCTCGTCGCCGGCGTGCTCCTCGGGCTCGGCTGCCTCACGCGCCCCGAGCTCCACGCCATCGCGGCCATCGTGGCGCTGCCGCTCGCCTTCGACGTGGTGCGCACGCGCAAGCTCTCGCGCGGCGCGCTGCTCTACCTCGCCGGCGTGCTCGCGGTCACCGTCCCCGCGCACGCGTGGCGCTACTGGTATTACGGCTCGCTCTTCCCGAACACGTTCTACGTGAAGACCGGCACCGGCGCGCAGATCTGGAAGGAGGGGCTCAAGACCCTCCGCGACATGTTCGAGTTCAACGCCACCGGCGCGCTCTTCGTGCTCGCGCCGCTCGCGTTCGCCGACCGCAAGCGCCTCGTCGAGAAGACGACGATGGCGGTGATCGCGGTCGTCTTCTTCGTCTTCTACGTGAAGGTCGGCGTCGACGAGATGCAGTGGCACCGGCTCTACCTGCCGGCGCTCCCCTTCGTCGCGATCCTCGCCGCGCTCGGGCTGCGCAACCTGCTCGGCGCCATCGCGCGGGCCCTCGGCGACACCGACACCAAGCAGGCGCTGCTCGCCGGCGTCGGCTGGTTCCTGATCGGCTGGGCCGCGATCAACAGCTTCCGCTTCACGTACAAGGAGTTCCACGGCTTCGACGGCCACGGCGATCTCGCCGGCACCTACCACCCGGACCTCGGCAAGTTCGTCGTGCGCCACGAGCGCCCGGGCGCGCTGGTCGCGTTCCAGGACATGGGCTCGACGCCGTACCACGCGCCCGACATCGACTGGCTCGACTTCATCGGGCTGGTCGACGGCACCGTCGCGCACGCGCGCCACGATCACGGCCTGCACCCGTTCATCGGCGTCGACGAGAACAACGAGCAGGCGAAGTACGACGCCGAGATGCGCGAGTACTACTGGAAGCGCAACCCCGAGTGGGCGGTGCTGACCATCTACACGCCGAAGGGGGACGAGCAGCGGCTCGCCAAGGCGTTCGACGCCGACCCGAGCGACGTCGCGCTCGGCAACGCGTTCGCGAGCAACACCTACCAGTTCGATCTCTGGCACGACCCGCGCTTCCGGCAGCGCTACGTGCACGTGCGCACCTGGCAGCGATCGATCGGCTACTACCTCTCGCTCTGGCGCCGCCGCGATCTCTGGGAGCAGAAGCCCCGCGAGGTCGTGCTCGACGCGCCGCCGCCGAACCTGGGCGGCGCGAAGGCGAAGCTCGAGCGAGGGCTCGAGCTGCTCGGCTCCGAGATCACCAAGGAGACCATCGAGCGCCACGAGATCTTCATCTCCACCTGGTGGAAGCTCCCGGGGCCGCTGCCGAAGGACACCACCGTCTTCGTGCACGTCTCGCGCGAGGGGTATCAGGCGCCCGGCGATCACGTCCCGGGCGACTCGATGTACCCGGCCGACCGCTGGGTGGCCGGCGAGATCCTGGAGGACCGCACGCTCTTCCAGCTGCCGATCACGATGCGCCCGGGGACGTACACGGTCTACATCGGCCTCTGGAGCCGCTCGACGGGCAAGCGCTTCAAGGTCGTCGAGGGGCAGAGCGACGGCGACGATCGCATCTCGCTCGGCACGTTCACGGTGCGCCCGTTCCGCCCGCTGCTCGATCAGCTGATCCCGCCGACGCGCGTGGACGTGATGCGCCAGCACCCCGAGCGGATCGTGGAGCACCACCGCGCGCCGGGGACGTAGCCCCGGCCTCGACGTCGCGCGCGCTGGCGGGGGCGCCGCGCGGTGTGCCGCGTGCTCGCGCGTGCACCCTCCTCGCCGCACCCGCGACCACTGTCGACTTCCGAGCGCTACGGAATTCGGTGGGTGCGGGTGCCGCGCGCGCCCACCGGGGCCCACGCTCAGCCGCTTCCGATCGACGAGCTCGGGGAGCAGGGGCTCTTCATGGCAAGAGCTCGCAGCACGACCTTCGCGATCGCGGCGCTCCCGTACGCGGCGCTCGCGGTGCTCCTCTCGTATGCGGTGCGAGAGCGCTGGTCGCTACGCGCGGACGATCCGCGGAGCACGGCCCTCGCCGCCCCGCAGCCCCGCGCGGCCGCGGCGCCGTCGCCCCTCGAGCTCGCGCGCGAGCCCGCGAACGAGGCCGGCGCGCCCTCCCTCGACGAGGGCGGCGACGCAG
>CAIXWQ010001318.1 GCA_903923175.1 uncultured delta proteobacterium
ACCCTCCCGGTGCGTCAATTAGAGGATCTGAAACCCGACACCGAGACCCGAGAGATCCGTCGCTTCGCTCCGATCACGATGGCGCGTGCCAGGTGATCACGATGCCGCGAAACGGGTGATCATGATGGGCGTGACGCGCAGTGTACAGGAGCGCGAGGACCGCGATCCCCAATAGCGTGCGCAGATTCGCCGGACTGTCCCCCTCGCGCACGAAGTCGATTATCCTCGCAACGATCCTGCCAACCTGCCGCTCCCAGGCCCCGTCCAGTCGAGCCGGCCGCGCGGCGCACGGCGGCGACCCGCGTGGCCGCCGCCGCGGCACTCGGCGCTCAGCGCGGTAACGGTAGATCCTCCCACGCGTAGGGCGCGTGCGTAGCGTCGCCGAGCGACTCGCCACGCCCGGCTGAGGAATGCCTCACGAGGCAGCCCGCGACTACCCCACGCGTGCGCCCACCACCCGCGCCGTCCCCCGCCAGTCAAGCAAGTACCCCCCGATCATCTCCACGGCCGCCGCGTCGGTCAGCGCGCTCTGGAACTTGCTCAATCGGTACTCCGGCACCTTCGCGAGGATCGCCCGGCGCGTCTCCTCGGCCTCCCAGAAGCCCGGTGCGGCCATGCGCGCGAGGTGCGTCTCGAGCGCGCCCTGCGTCGCGCCGTCCCCCTCGATGCGCACGAGGAAGTTGTCGGCCACGACCTTCCAGCCACCGAGCCATTCGAGCGCGTACTTGAGCGTGTGGTTCACGCGGCCCCCTGCGAACGTCCACCAGCGCAGCGCGTCGGCGTCGCTCTGGATGGCGCGCCCGGCGCAGCGCAGGAGCGGTCCGAGGTCTTCGCGCCGCGCGGCGAGCACCGTGCGCGACTCCTCGTCGAGGTACGCGTACTCGCGGCTCTCGGCCAGGATCGACCGCATCTTCTGGCAGAGATCGAACCCGAGCATCTGCGGCACGAAGCCCCCCCAGCTCGGCTTCTTGCCGCGCGGCGCCTCGCGCACGCGCACGCTGCGATCCTTGTGGTCCACGTGCTCGACCGTCCACGCGCGGCCACCGAGCAGGAACGAGCTCATTTCGACCACCAGGCTGTCGACGAAGTCCTGCTCCAGCGAGCCGAGGTCGCGCCCGGTCGGCGTCTGCACCCGATACAGGACTGGGCTGCTGAATACGGCGTAGAGCTCCAGGAAGTTCTTCTTGCCGAAGATGCGCTCGGCCTTCATCCCCATCGAGAGCAGGCCGCCCGCTTCGAACAGGAAGTCCTCGCGCTTCATGTGCGCCACCAGCCCGTCGAACTCCGGGCGCGAGATCCCGGCGAAGTCGGGGACCATCGAGAGCTGCTCCCAGCAGCGCTCCGCGCTCACCGCCCCAAACTGCAGCGACATCGCGAGCAGCTGGTGCACGAGCACCGGCCAGCACCGCGTCTGCACCGGCACCGCCTCGACCCACCCCTCGCGCGCGAGCTCCACCAGCGCCACCGCCTGCAGCACCGCGTCCGGCTGCTCGCAGAAGAAGCGCGTGTTCGCCGTCGCTCCGGCGCGCCGGCCGGTGCGACCCATGCGCTGCAGGAACGAGCTCACCGTGCTCGGCGCGTTCGCCTGGAACACCCGATCGAGATCGCCCACGTCGATGCCGAGCTCCAGCGTCGACGTGCACACGATGCAGGCGTTCGAGCCGTGGTGGAACCGCTCCTCGGCGGCGCGCCGCTCCTCGAGCGACACCGAGCTGTGGTGGACGTAGACGTCCATCCCCTGGCCGCGCATCCGCTCGGCGACGCTCTCGGTGATCGCGCGGCTCTGGCAGAAGAACAGGCTCTTCTTGCCGAGCGCGTGCTGGCTCGCCCCCTTCGCGAGGTCGACCAGGCTCGGGTGCAGCGAGACGTGGACCTCTCGATTGGCGGGCGGCTTGGGCGGATCGATCACCACGCCCTCGCGCTTCGAGCTGCCGCGCAGCCAGCGAAGAATCTCCTCGGGGTTGCCCACCGTCGCGCTCAGGCCCACGCGCTGCACGTCGTTCGTGGTCGCGCGCAGCACGCGCTCCAGCACCGAGAGCAGGTGCGCGCCGCGGTCGGTGCCGGCGAACGCGTGCACCTCGTCGATGATGATGATCCGCAGATCGGCGAAGAGCCGCGCCACCGGCACCGTGGAGGAGAGGAGCATCACCTCCAGCGACTCCGGCGTCGTCATCAGCAGCTCGGCGGGCTCCTTCACGAAGCGCTTCTTCGACGCGGGCGAGGCGTCGCCGTGCCACACGAAGCGCCGCAGACCGACCATCTCGGTGTACGTGCCGAGGCGCTCTTCCTGGTTGTTCAGGAGCGCCTTGATCGGCGCGAGGTAAATCGCGCCTACGCCGCCATCGACCGGGCGCTCGACGAGCTGCGCCAGCGTCGGGAAGATCGACGCCTCGGTCTTCCCGCCGGCGGTCGGCGCGAGCACCACCGCGTTCTTGCCGTCGAGGATCGCCGCGCTCGCGAGCTCCTGCACCGGGCGGAGCGACGAGAAGCCCAGGCGGACGACGATCGCCTCCTGAAGCCGCGGCGGGAACCGACCGAAGACCGACGTGGCCGACATCGCGGCTACTCCGAACCGTCCGCGCCCACCGCGACGACCGGATACCCCTGCTCTTCGCCCGGCTCGGGATCGAGCGGCGGCTTCCCCTCCAGCACGCGCCGCTCGGCCTCGTTCGGCGGCAGCGGCTCGAACCCTTCGCCAGTCATCGGATCGTAGTCGGGGTCGATCTGCACCTGATCGAAGATCATCACGAGACGACGCAGGAACTGCCTCGGCACCACGCCGACGTCGCCCGCGAAGCCGGTGGTCACCTTCGCCACCAGCTGCTCGATGAACTCGGTCGAGACCTTCGCCTCCAGCCGCGCCCGATCGGCCGCCGGGTACTCCTCGCGCAGGCGCAGGGCCACCTGCCGCAGGCGCGCCGCATCGAAGGGATTCAGCTCGATCTGCGGCTGCATCACGTTGGCGACCTTCGCGCCCGGCAGCTTGCCGAACTGCACGCGGTCGTGGAGCGGCGCCAGGCCGGCGACGCCGCGCTTGGTGTCGAAGAACTCCGGCGTGCCGGTGAAGACCCAGAGTAGCCCGGGGTAGCTCCCGGCGACGTCGAGGATCTGCCGAATGCCGTTGAGCGATTTCCCGCGCGCCTCCGGGCGCATGCGCAGGATCGTCTCGGCCTCGTCGATCACGATGACGAGCCCCTCGTAGCCGGCGCCTTTGACGATTTCGAGCAGCCCCCGCAGGTAGGCGAGCGCGTCGCCGCCGGCGATCGCCTTCTTGATCGACGCCTCCTTCTTCAGCGTCGCGCTGCTGTCGACGTTGCCGCTCCCCCCGAGCCACGAGAGCAGCTCGCCCGCCTCGGAGTGGCGCCCGGCCTGTTTGAGCCGGAAGATCGCCCGCAGCACGCGCGCGAGATCCTCCGGCGCCTTGCCGAGCGTCCGGCTCGCGATCTCGGCCTCCATGCGCTTCTGCACCTGCTCGTCGAAGTCGGGGGCCGACTCGCTGGCGCCAGCGGCGAGCAGCGCCTTCTCGACGTTGCCGATCCAGCGGTCGATCAGGTCGGGGAGCGCCCCCTTCGGGCAGGCGCGCGTTCCGAGCTCCTGCACGACCTTGCGGTACAGCTCGTCGAACTTGTGGAAGTGGAGGTCGTTGTCGGAGACCACCACGAAGCTGGTCGCGTAGTTCCGGGCCTGCGCGTCGAGCACCGCGAGCCGCGCGAGGAAAGTCTTGCCGCAGCCGTAGCCGCCACGCAGGAACTTGAACGAGCCGTCGCCGGCCTTCACCAGGCCGAGCTGTCGGTGGAGTTCGTCGCGCTGGCGCTCGATCCCCACCGCGAAGGCCTCGAGCCCACGCTCGGGGACGACGCCGCGGCGGAGCGACTCGAAGACGAGATCGCCCTCGCGCTTGGTTAGAGCCATGATTGCACCGCCCTCGCCGCGCGCGCTGCGCCTGACGCGCCCATCCCGTGCCCGCCGACCGCGTTCATCCCGTTCACCGGTCACCGTCCTTCACGTACATCTTCCCCTGCTCCGTCCGCGTCGTGACGCGGAATGGCAGCCTCTCGGCCATCGCCTCGTACCCGAGCGAGAAGGCGCGAGCCGCGCGCGGGCTCTTCAGCAGGGCGATCACCTCTCCCTCGGTGATCGAGCCGTGCTGCTCGATATGCGTGAAGATCGCCACCGCGCCCGCGTCGCCGATCGCGTCCTGCCATCTTCTCGTGCTCGGCGGGCCCGGCGCCGCCGACGGCGGGAGCGGCGTCGCCGAGGCCGGCTGCGACGCGCGCGCGGCCTCCACGGCGAACTGCTCGGCGGTGATCGTCGACGCGACCCGCTCGTTCCCATCGGGGCAGTAGATCTCGACCGGAAGCCGCTCGTCGATGGGGCCGCGCAGCGTGAAGTAGATCTTCCCCTCTTCGCCCCCCACCGCGAGCCGCAAGCGATCGTCGAGGCGGCTCGCCCCCTCCGCGGCGTCGCGCACGATCACCTCGATCTCCGGTCGGCCGGGGACGCGGAGCGCGAGCTCGAGGTGCGTCTTGGCTACGAACCCGAGCGCCACGGTCTGCTCGCGGGCGAGCTCGACCTGCACGCGGATCACGCGGGCGCCGAGCACGTCGCGCTCGCCGCGCGCGGCGACCTTGTAGGCCGAGAGCGACGGGCTCGCCTCGCGCTTGCGCGTCACCGTCAGCACCGGAATCACCCGCTCCTGCAGGCTATTTCCGCCGTGCACGAAGCTCGCGCCGGGAGTCCCGGTGGAGAAGATCGCGGTGTCGTCGCCGAAGAGCAGATAGCCGGAGTCTCCTTCGTAGCCGAGCTGCGTCAGCGGCACCGTGGAGAGCCCCGGCTCCTGCCGGAGCTGCCGCGAATAGACGTGACGCCGACTCGCCCCTTGCCGCTCGCCCCAGTCGCGCGTGGCCGTCGTCGAGTCCTGCATGAGGAACCCGTGGTCGGCGGTGAACACGAACTGCTTCACGCCGGCCGCCTGCAGGTGGGTGAACGCCATGCGCAGCTGCTTGAGCGACTGCTCGAAGGTCTGCAGCCCGAGGTTCGCCTCGCCTGCGTCGTCGATCTCCCGGCTCTGCACCACCACGAGCTTCGACGAGGCGATCATCTTGCGGAGCTGCGCGGCGTCCTCGTCGCACACCTGCGCGAGCGTGAGCAGCGTCGCGGCGCGGCCGAGCGAGCGTCGACCCATCGAATTCGCCCGCTGCGCGGGGGTCGCGACCGCGGCCTCTCGCTGGGTGAACCCCTTGAACGCGCCGGCCTCGCTCACCAGGATCTGGAGCTTCGTCCCCTCGGCCACCGGCGCGAGCACGTTCATCCCCACCGCGGTGATCGTCGGCAGCTCGGCCAGGCGCGCCCGCAGCTCCACCTGCGCGCCGCCGCCGCGGACGTCTTCGAGCAGCTCGGTGGCCATCTCGTAGCGGAAGGCGTCGACCAGGAAGACCACCACCCGCTCGCCGCCGGTGGTCAGCGGCTGCACGACCTCTTCGTAGAACGTGCGCTGCTGCAGGCTCCGCTCGGGGAGGAACGAGCCCGCGCGGCAGAGCGCGGCGAAGTCGCCGGCGAGCTGGTCGGCCCACGCGCGGTAGCGCTCGCGCAGGACGCGGGTGACCCCTTCCTTCAGGTCGAGGTGGTGTTCGAGCTGCGGATCGAGCAAGCGCAGGCGCTCCTGCTCGAAGCGGCGGTGGGCGCGATCGACCTCGAAAGCTCCTTTGCGGTAGACGTCGACGGCCTCTTCGAGCGACCGCGCCCCTTCGAGCGGGCGGGCGTGCCTGGCGAGCGCCTCGGCGAACGCGGCGGCATGCCCCACCAGGAGCCACTCCCAGCGCCGGTACTGATCGCGCTCCAGCCAGAACGACGCCTTCCCCTCGCGCGCCTTCGCCCAGTCGCGCGCCGGCTTCCACTCCCCGCGCTGGAGAGACTCGATCGCCGCGTGGAGCACGCGCCGCTCCTCGCGCCGGAAGGTGTCGACCTGCCCGAGCTCCTCGGCGCGCAGCTCGCTCAGCTCGGTGTCGAGCAGGTTCGACTGCACCAGATCGGCCCAGGCCGCGTAGGCGTCGGCGTGGCGCTCCCGCAACGCACGCACCAGCGCGGTGCAGGTGTCGACCAGCGGCTTCGAGAGCGAGGCGATGCTCGCGAGCTTCTCGAACCGCGGCGCGCGCGTGAGATCGTGCACAAACTCCACGCAGAGCAGCCACGCGGCCAGGGCGAAGGCGATCTGCTCGCGGAGCTTCTGCTGCGGGTACGCGAGGCACGCCGCCCGCCAGGCCTCGTCCAGGCCGGTCTGCCGGTGGAGGAAGGCCTGCAGCGTGGCGAAGTCGGCCTCGCTCTTCAGCTTCGCGTCGAGGCAGGTGTCGCGGCCGAGCAGCTCCTCGACCACCACGCCGAGGCTGGTCGCTTCGAGCCAGCGCGCCAGCTCGCTCTGCGACGCCGCGCGCCCGGCGAGCTGATCGGCGAGCCACGCGTCGGCCCCCTCCAGCGAGAGCCCGGGGCTCTTCGCGTAGGCCTCCACCCGATCCGGCGCCACTCGGCCGGTCGCGGCCTCGCGCACCAGCGTCTCCAGCGACTTCTCGAACGGGTGGCTCGGCTCGTACATCTCCAGCAGCGGCGTCTCGCGCACGCTCGCCGGCCGGAACCCGGGCAGGTGCACGAGCAGCGACGGCTTGTCGAGCGAGCTGCCGTACGCCTGCAGCTCGAGGATCGTCTCCAGGTAGCTCCCGCGGAAGCCCACCACCGGATACGGCGCCTCGCCCGCGCGGTGGCGGGCGGCGAGCGCGTCGACGAAGCCCGAGTAGGCCGAGGTCGAGTCGAGCCAGAAGACGGTCTTGTGGCGGCGAATGACCCCCTCGAGCTCGCGAGCGAGCTGCGCGCTCACCGGGCCGAGCGGGGCCGAGGGTTCCTGGGTCACCGGGTACGACGCGGCCATTCGCCCACGATCTGCTCTCCCTCGAAGAAGCGCGCGCCGCCGAGCGCGAGCAGCTGCTCGGCGCTCAACGACGTGACCCACTGCGCGACGTGCGGATACAGGTTGCCGTGCATCGCGCGGAAATCGTCGGCGACGTCGAAGCGCATGCGCACGCGCGTCGGTGCGCCGCCGGCCGCGCGGAGTCGCTCGTGATCCGCTGCCTCCACCGAGAAGATCCACCCCTCTTCGTCGTGCTCGACCCGCACGCTCAGCGGGACCGCCGCCTCCCACGCGGGCGATGCCGGGGCGCGATAGAGCTCGAGCGCGGCGCTCGCCAGCTCGTCGAATCGCGCATGCGCGTCTTCTCCTGGGCGGTTCATCGAGAATTCGGCCGTCACGAGATCGAGTCGCAGCTGCGGCCGCTCCTCGTCGAGCCGCGACCTCAGCGCGACGATCGCCGCCTCCAGCCGCTCGATCGGCGCGTCGTCCGGCGCCACGAGGTCGAGGAACGCCTCGACGCTGTTGCCCCCCGGGGTCAACGCCAGGCGCGAAGCGAACAGCTTCCCCGGCTGCTGCTGCGACACGCGGGCGAGCGTCTCCGGGACCGGCAGACCGAGGATCGCACCGGGCACGGCTTCGCCGTGCCGGAAGAGCAGGACGTTCACCCCGGACTCGCCCCGGGGAGAGCGGACGCGCTGCGCGCTCAGATACATCGGTGGCCTCTCGCGAAAGTCTTCATCTCAGGTCAGGCTGCCCAAGGCTCGGGGGTGGCCAGCGGCGCGACGTCGTAGAGGCGCCCGCCGCGCTCGGCGCGTGCGCTCACGAAGCTTCGCGCCTGCGTGAGCACGACGCCGACGGGCACGCCGTCGTGCAGCAGCTCCAGCGACGCGCCCGAGAGCAGCTCCGCGAGGGGCGCGTCCGGAGAGGCGAACGCCAAGCTCACGACGAGCTCGGGGCCGTCAGGTCCCTCGACGGACGCGAGCCGCTGGATGACCGTGAGCCACTCCG
>CAIXWQ010001319.1 GCA_903923175.1 uncultured delta proteobacterium
ACATCGAGGCGCTCGTGCGCCGCCACGGGGTGACGCCGCGGGCGGCCGACTGCTGCATGAGCCTTCGCAGCGGCTCGTAGTGCGACGGCGTGACCGCGAGGCACGACTCCGCGCGCACCAGATCGGCGAGCAGCTGCTTGGCCCGCGCCACCGGCGGATCGAGGAACCAGCGCAGGATGCGCGCCCGCAGTTCGGGCTCGAGCGACGAGGCGGCCATGATGGCGTCGTTCGGTACGGGGCCGATCGTGGCGAGCACCTCGACCGGGTGGACCGCCTTTCCGTCGCCGCCCGTCCAGCCGCCGGTGACCGGCTTGCCGCCGCCATCGAGCTTGCAGAACGTCGCGCACACGTCGACGCGGCCGGTGAACAGCGCTTCGACGACGCCGATGTGGCTGCCGGCGTAGATCTCCTGGGCGAAGAAGCTGGCCGGGTCGAAGCCGAGCGTCGCCAGGTGCATCTTCGGCACGAGGTGCCCGGTCGCGCTCTCGCGATCGACCCAGGCGACGCGCTTGCCCTTCACGTCGAGCAGCGTGCTCGCGCCGCCCGGGCGCACCAGCAGCGCCGAGTGATAGAGCGTGGAGCCGCGGCGCACCGGCGTGACCAGCAGCGTGGCGAGCTTGGCGTCGAGGATCTCGATCGCGGTGATCGGCGGCGTCCACGCGAGGCCGAGCTCCGAGCGCTCCAGGCCGCTGGCGAGCTCGCGGTACGAGAGGGCGTGGTGCGGGTAGAAGACCGCGCCGACCTCCTTGGACAGCAGCTCGCAGAGCTCGGCCATCTGCCCGAGGCTCGCGTGGAAATCGAGCGCGCGGGCGAGCCCGAACCCGATCGTGCCGCGCGGACGCATCGCTCGACTGTAGCACCCGGGCGGGGTACCCCGCGAAGTTCCGCGCCGGCGCGACGTCGCCGGGGCGGCTGCTCGGCCTGGCAGGAGCGGCTCCGTCGCGGACCGGATTGGCAGCGGCCGCGCGCGGGTCGATCATCCGCCGCCATGGCGTTCTTCCAGACCCCGCCCGCCCTCGGTCACGGCTTCGACGGCGACCGCGTCCTCAAGAGCTACCTCGCGCGCACGCTCCCGGCCGACGTGCTCGCGGCGATCACGCCGGAGCTGCGCGAGCTCGGCGCCCTCGCGTCGGGGCCGCTGTACCAGATGCAGCTCCAGGACCGCCTCACCGATCCGGTGCTCACGAACATGGATCCGTGGGGCAAGCGCGTGGACCAGGTGGAGCTCTCGCCGCTCTGGCGCGAGGCGAAGAAGCTCGCGTGCACGCACGGCCTGGTGGCCGCGGCGTACGAGCGCAAGCACGGGCCCTGGTCGCGCGTGCACCAGTTCGCGATGGTGTACCTGCTCGAACCCTCGACCGACGTCTACAACTGCCCGCTGGCGATGACCGACGGGGCCGCGAAGTCGCTGATCGTGCACAAGCACCAGGCGCTGATCGACCGCGCGGTGCCGCGGCTCACGAGCCGCGATCCGGCGACGGCGTGGACCTCGGGGCAGTGGATGACCGAGCGCACCGGCGGCAGCGACGTCGGGATCTCGGAGACGACGGCGCGCGAGTCGCCCGAAGGGTGGCGGCTCTACGGCAACAAGTTCTACACGTCGTCGGTCATCTCGGAGATGGCGCTCACGCTCGCGCGGCCGCCCGGCGGCGTCGCGGGCGGCAAGGGGCTCGCGGTGTTCTACGTCGAGCGCACCGACCCGAGCGGCGGGCCCAACGGGATCACCGTCGCGCGCCTCAAGGACAAGCTCGGCACGCGCAAGGTGCCGACCGCGGAGCTCGATCTCGACGGCACGCTGGCGACGCCCGTGCGCGGGCTCACCGACGGCGTGCGCAACATCACGCCGATGCTGAACGTCACGCGCACCTGGAACTCGATCTGCGCCGTCGCCTCGATGCGGCGTGGCCTCGAGCTCGCGCGCGACTACGCGAGGAAGCGCGTGCAGTTCGGCGCGGCGCTCGCCGACAAGCCGCTCCACATCGACACGCTCGCCGGCGAGCAGGCCGAATTCGAGGCCGCGATGCTCCTCGCGTTCCGCGGCACGGAGCTGCTCGGTCGTGAGGAGGCGGGGGCCATCACGCCGCACGAGACGGATCTGCTGCGCGTGCTCACGCCCCTCATGAAGCTCACCACCGGCAAGCAGGCGGTCGCGTGCGCGAGCGAGGTCTGCGAGGCGTTCGGCGGCTTCGGCTACATGGAGGACACCGGCATCCCGCGCATCGTCCGCGACGCGCAGGTGCTCTCGATCTGGGAGGGGACGACGAACGTGCTCTCGCTCGACACGCTTCGCGCGCTCGGTCGCACCGGCGAGCGGCTCGGCGCGCTCGAGGAGGAGCAGCGCAACGCGGTGGCGACCGCGAAGGACGCGGCGCTCGCGGCGGCCGGGGCCAAGGCGCTCGCGGCGCTCGCGCACGCCAAGGCGTGGCTGTTCGAGACGTTCCCCAAGGGCCCCGACGCGCTCGAGGCCGGCGCGCGTCGCTTCGCGCTGACGCTCGGGCGCTCCACCGCGCTCGCGCTGCTGGTCCGCCACGCGCAGTGGTCGCTGGACCACGAGCGCGACGGCCGCTCGCGCGCCGCGGCGCTGCGCTTCGTCCGCAACGGCGTCGATCGCGTCGCCGACGGCGACCCGCTCGATCGAGCGATCGCGAACGACGAGGCGTTGCCCGTCTGAGACGGGTTGCCCGCCGCGCGGATTCGGTGCACGAATCCGCGCACGCCCCCGTAGCTCAGCTGGATAGAGCAGCGGCTTCCTAAGCCGAAGGTCACAAGTTCGACTCTTGTCGGGGGTGCCAGCGGAATCATTGATGATTTCGCCGTCTGCCGATTCGGGCATGACAACGACGTGACAACCAGCCGAGGCCGCCGCTGCGGGGGTTGCGGGCGCCGGGGTGCTGCTGCCGCTCGCCGGAGCGGGCGGTGTGCCACCAGCCTCTGGCTCGCCTCCCCCGTTCTTCTTCTCCCAGGCAGCGTGCGTCTCGGAGGCGAGGCTCGTGAGGGCGCTGTCGAAGAGGTGGGCGTAGATCTCCGTCGTGCGGGTCGAGGAGTGACCGAGGAGCTTGCTCACCTCTTCGAGCGCCCACTTCTTGCCCCACCAACCGCACAGCAGGGCCGTGGCGCACGTGTGCCGGAGCAGGTGCCACCAGACCTTGCGGTCCTCACCGAGGACGAGCTTGGCCTTCTTCCAGACGGGGGGCACTTTGCTCTTCTGACGTCGAGCTCCGCCCTTCGAGCCACGCTTGCCGTCGTGCTTCTCGCGCTTCGGCAAGGGGAACATCAACCCGTGGGGGTTGAACGGAGCGTAGGTCGGCAGGATGGCGAGCCACGCTTTGGCAGCCTCGAGACCGAGGCCGAACAGCGGAACCTTCCGCGACTTGCCCGTCTTGGTGCTCCTGCCCGCAGAACCGAAGCGGACGTAGATGTAGGGCTCGGGCTCGCTGACGTGAACGTCCTCGAGAAGCAGGTTCCACTGCTCGCCCTGACGGAGGGCCGTCCCGATGGCGAAGAGCACGATGAGCAGCTCTACGTCGTCGGCGAGCTGCTTGCGGATCTTCGCCTGCTCGTCCGGACGCAGCGGCCAGTCTTCAGGGACTTGGTCGCCTTTGTCGGCGTCGGTCTTCTTCACCCGCAGGCCGAGCGCGGGATTCGTCTTGCAGATGCCGACCTGTATCGCGTCGGCGAACATCGTGCGAACGAGGTTCAGGCAGTGCTTGCGGGTCTGCCACCCGAGCGGCTTCTTCGGACGTGTGCCGTGCCGGTGGCCCGTGCGCTTGCGCTTCAGCTCCTGAAGCCATTCGACGATGTTCGGCGTCTCCACCGACGGCATCGGCTTCCCCGCGAAGGGAGCGGTGGCGACGTGCATCCGGAAGCGGCTCTTGTCGGACTTGTAGTCTCTGTTTCCGGCTCGATAGTCACGGAGCCAGGTGTCGCCCCACTGACGGATGGACAGCCCTTCCCGCGGCTCGATTCGACCCGAGTTAAGCTCGTCCCGAATGGCATCTCGGATGGCAATGGCATCCTCAATGGCAGCGCAGGGCGCAGGACGGACGGGCGTATGCTTCTTCTGCACCCGCACCCGGAACTTGCCCGAGGGGAGCTGATCGATGCCCGTGACGTCCAGCTGCGGGAAGAGTTCAGCGAGCGACCTCATGACTTCACCGACACGAAGCCTGCCTTCATGCAGGCACGTCGAGCAGCTGCGCGGGTAATGTCGTCAATCCTGGGAACGACCTCGGCAGCGTGCACTTTGCAGGGCTGGTCCGGCGATGAGAGGTTCGCCAAGACACCGGTACCGTGCTCGTTATGGGCGTTGGGGCCTCGTGGCACGGCGGGATGGATTGGCATTGAGCGGCCCGCCAGTGCGGCCTCGATGACAACGGCGTCATCGATGAAGTCATCGATCCAGAAGACCTCGCCCCTGAACGCCCGCGATACGGCTGCGAATGCCTCGGT
>CAIXWQ010001320.1 GCA_903923175.1 uncultured delta proteobacterium
GCGCTGGCCGCGTCGGTGCAAACGCCACCGGTCGATGGCCGCCGTCTCGACGCCCTCCTCACGCGCCGCGCTCCCAGCGCTCCCCGCGCCCTCGCTGCCGTCCTGGTCCGAGACCGCGAGCAGCGTGACGCCCCACGCCAGGGCCGCGACCGCCCGCGCCTACGTGCCGAATCTCGGCGCGCGAGCGGCCCACCCGCGGACACGCTAGCCTCGCTGCCCCATGCGCGTCGCGATCCTCGCCAGCGGCAGCGAAGGCAACGCCACGCTCTTCGTGTCCGAGAAGACCCAGCTGCTCGTCGACGCCGGCGTCGGCCCGCGCGTGCTCGCCGGGATGCTCGCGGCGCTCGGCCTCGAGCAGCGCCTCGACGGCATCGTGATCACGCACGCGCACGCCGACCACGTCGGCCACTCGCTGCGGCTCGCCCGCAAGTGGAAGGCGCCGATCTACGCGTCCGAGGCGACCTCGCGCGCCATGGGGCCGCTCTCCGACACGATCGAGCACCACGTGTTCGGCGCGCGCGAGCCGTTCGCCGTCGGCGCGCTGGTGCTCGCGCCGCTGCCGATCCCGCACGACGCGGCGCAGGTCGCGCTGCGCATCGGCGACGGCGTCACGAGCTGCGGGCTCGCCACCGACCTCGGCGAGCTCACGGGCAAGCTCGAGGAGCACGTCCTCGACGTCGACCTGCTCCTGTTCGAGTCGAACCACGACGAGGACTTGCTCGCGCGCGGCCCGTATCCGCCGTTCCTCAAGCAGCGGATCGCCGGCGCCAAGGGGCACCTCTCGAACGTGCAGGCGCACGCGCTGCTGCGCCGCCTCGGCCCGCGCACCGCCGCCGTGGCGCTGATGCACCTCTCGAAGACGAACAACCTCCCCGAGCTCGCGCGCGAGGTCGCGGCCGACGCGCTCCGCGGGCGCGACGTCGCGCTCCACGTCGCGCCGCCGCGCGGGCCGATGCTGCTCGAGGTCGCGCCGAGGGCGCAGCCGCAGGGGCAGGCGCCGCGCGAGGCGCAGGCTCAGCTCGCGATGTTCGCGTAGCAGCCGCCCCGGACGCCGCAGCATTTGCGCCGCGGCGCGTTCGTCGCGCGGCGAGGCTGCGAACAGGGCGGAATTCCGAGCCCCATCGGTCGCACGCGCCTTGCTGGACGTGGGCCATGCCCGTCTCGGTCCGCCCGGTCGACATGGCCGGCGCCGCGCGTCCGGAGTCCGCCGCAGTCAGTCAGAGCATGCCGCCGCTGCTGTCGATCCCCGGCGTGATCGCGCGCCAGGTCGTCCGCGCCGGCCACCCGGTCATCCGCGAGGGCGACGCCGGCGACGAGATGTTCTTCGTCCTCGAGGGGACCGCGGTCGTGGAGCGGGGCGGCGTCGAGGTCGGGCGCATCGGCCCCGGCGATCACTTCGGCGAGCTCGCGCTCTTCTCCGGCGCGCCGCGCGCGGCGACGGTGCGGGCCGAGAGCGATCTCGCGGTCGGCGCGCTCGGGCGCGCGGCGTTCGAGCGGCTGCTGCACGAGAGCCCCGACACCGCGCTCCCCTTCGTGCGCGCGCTGGTGCGCCTGCTCGGTCGGGAGCTGACGGCGATGACCGACAGCGTCGCGGTGCTGCTGCGCGAGCGCTCCCTGCCGCGCCGCACCGAGCTCGACGTCACGATCTCGGGCGAGCGCCGCAAGGTGCACACGGGCACCTCGGCGCGCGCGCTGCTGCCCGCGCAGCTCGACGGGCACCCGGTCGTCGCCGCGCTGCTCGAGAACCGCGCCGTCTCGCTCCACACGCCGATCTCCTCCGACGCGCACCTCGCGCCGCTGACCTCCGCGCACTGGGAGGGGCGCAAGATCTGGCGGCGGAGCATCGGCCTGGTGCTGCTCGAGGCCGCCGCGCGCGTGTGCCCGGACGTCGCGGTGCGGCTCGGCGGCTCGACCGGCAACGCGCAGCGCGTGGAGCTGCGCACGCCGTCGGGCGGCGCGTCGGGCGGCGCGTCGGGTGCGTCGGGCAACCCAGAGTCGCTCGCGACGCTCGCCGCCGAGCTCACCGCGGAGATGACCGCGATCGCGACGAGCGGCGCGCCGCTGTCGACCGAGCTGTGGACGATCGAGGAGGCCTCGGCGTTCTTCGCCGACCGCGGCGATCGCGACGTCGCCGCGCTGCTCGCGACCACGCGCGAGGCGACGGTCCCCCTCGCGTCGTGCGGCAGCTCGTACGTGCTGGCGCTCGATCCCGTCGTCCCCGACGCCTCGCTGTTGCGCGGCTTCGAGGTCGTTCCGAGCCATGGCCCCAACGGCAACGGCGGGCTCGTGCTCCGCCTCGGCGACGAGAGCCTCGCCGGCGCGCCCGGCTCGCGCCCCATCGCGGCGCCCGCGCGTCAGCGACCGATGGTCGACGAGCACCGCAAGTGGCTCGTGGCGATGGGCGCCGACAGCGTCGGCGCGTTCAACGAGCTGTGCATCTCCGGCCGCGTGGGCGAGCTGATCCGCATCGCCGAGGGGTTCCACGAGAAGTCGGTCGGGCGCATCGTCGACGCCATCGCCGCGCGGCGCGACTCGGTCCGCGTGATCTGCGTCGCCGGGCCGTCGTCGTCCGGCAAGACCACGTTCCTCAAGCGGCTCACCATCCAGCTACGGATCGAGGGGATCCGGCCGATCGGCATCTCGCTCGACGACTACTACGTCGATCGCGACCTCACCCCGAAGGACGAGAAGGGCGAGTACGACTACGAGGCGCTCGACGCGCTCGCGCTTCCGCTGCTGCAGGAGCACGTCCGCAAGCTCCTGCGCGGCGATACCGCCCGCACCGCGCGCTACGATTTCCTCACCGGCAGCAGTCACCCCGACGACGGCCCCGAGCTCTCGCTCCGCCCCGGCGACGTGCTGCTGCTCGAGGGGATCCACGGGCTGAACCCGGCGCTGCTCGGCGACGCCATCGACCCGAAGCAGCGCTTCGGCATCTTCATCGAGCCCGCCACCGCGCTGCGCTTCGATCGCCTCGAGACGCTCTCGGTCGCCGATCTGCGCCTGCTCCGCCGCATCGTGCGCGACCGCTTCACCCGGGGCGCGACCGCGGCCGACAACATCCGCCGCTGGCCGTCGGTGCGCGCGGGCGAGCGTCGACACATCTTCCCGTACGAGCCGCTCGCCGACGTCGTCTACGACTCCTCGCTCGTGTACGAGCCGGCGGTGCTCAAGGTGTTCGCCGAGCGCTATCTGCTCGAGGTGCCGCGCGAGCACCCGTCGTTCGTCACCGCGCACCGGCTGAGGCGCCTCATCGATCGCTTCGTCGCCATCTACCCGGAGCACGTGCCGACGACGTCGATCCTCCGCGAGTTCATCGGCGGCAGCAGCTGGGAGCGCTGAGGGCGAAGCCTCACCCGAGGAACTTCTGCGCCATGCCTCGCCACGCGGGCCAGTCGTGGTCGTAGCCGCTCCAGATGTCGAGCTGGTGGCCGATCTGCCGCTCGCCGAGCACGCGCGCGAGCCGCACGTTCTGATCCACCAGGAAATCGCGCTCGCCGAGCGCCAGCACGATCTCCTGCTCCCGGAGCCGCTGCAGGTACCACTCGTCGTGCAGGCCGGGGAGGTACGAGAGCGGCTGGCGCAGGTGCGTGCCGAGGCTGCGATGACCGCTCAGGAACCACGAAAGATCGTAGGCGCCGGCGAACGAGAGCACGCGCCCGAAGACGTCCGGGTGGCGCAGCCCCTTGTCGACGGCGTGGTAGCCCCCGAAGCTCGCCCCCGCGAGCGCGAGGCGGCCCGTGTTGCGCGTGCGGATGAACGGCACGACCTCGTGCACGAGGTAGCGGCCGTAGGCGTCGTCGCGCGCGATGCGCGACTCGGGGTGCGAGGCGCGGTCGTACCAGCTCTCGGCGTCGACCGAGTCGAGGCAGAAGAGCTGCACGCGCCCGCGCTCGAGGGCGCCGCGAAGCGCGCCGACCATGCCGAAGTCCTCCCACTCGAAGAACTTCCCGCAGGAGGTCGGGAACGCGACGACGGGCTCGCCGCCGTGACCGAAGACGAGCAGCTCCATCGTGCGTCCGAGCGACGGGCTGTGCCAGGCGAGGTACTCGCGGTGCATCGGCGAGACTGTCGCCGGTCGAGGTGACGGGGAGGTTTCGAACGGCGCGCGGCGGGGCCGGCGGGCGCCGTGGCCGACCTCAGGCGTCTCTGGCCGCGCGCAGCGCCACGAGCGTGCCGCAGCCGCCCTGCGCCTCGACGCGCGCCTTGGAGCTCATGCGCACGGTGAGCCCTCCGTCGTGCAAGCGCGCGAAGGCCGCCTCGTAGGCCTCGCGCGAGGCGGCGCGCGCCTCGCTGGTGGGCACGGGGTTGAGCGCGTAGAGGTGCACCGTGAGCCCGAGCGGCGCCGCGCGGCGCGCGAAGGCGTCGAGCTCGTCGGGCGCGTCGTTCTCCCCTTCGACGAGCAGGTACGCGAGCGCCGTCTTCTTGCGCCGCGTGCGCGACAGCGTGGGGACCAGCGCGCCGAGCGTCGCGAAGAGCGCGTCGAGCGGCGGCCCCTTCGGCACCAGCCGCGCGCGCGTCGACTCCGTGCCCGCGTGCGTCGAGAGCGTGAGGCCGTTGTGGGGCCACTCGGTCAGCGCGTCGCGCAGGCGCGCGAGCGGACCGCCGGAGGTCGTGAGGCTCGGCGCGAGCCCCTCGGCGCGACACCAGCCGAGGACCGCGCGGACCGCCTCGGCGTTGTGGAGCGGCTCGCCGACGCCCGACACGGTGACGCGCGCGGGGACGAGCCCTCGCGCGCGGACCGCCTCCACCTGCCCGCGCAGCTCGTCGAGCGTGAGGCCCCGCGCGAGCCCGTTCGCGCCGGACGCGCAGAACGGGCAGCGCACCGCGCAGCCGACCTGGCTCGACACGCACAGGGTGTCGCCGCGGTAGAAGACCGCCTCCACCCGGGCGCCGTCGGCGAGCGTGACCACGAAGGCGTGGTTGAACGCGCCGCGCCGCTCCTCGCCGAGCGTCGGGAGAATCACCCCTTCGCCTTCGCCTTGAGCTTCTTCTTCGCCGCGTCGATCGCGTCGGCGTACTGCCCCTGCGCGTCCTTGATCTGCTTGTCGAGGGCGCCCTTCTGGTCGATGTCGACGGACTTCTGCACCGACGCGTCGATCTGCGCCTTGGCCTTGTTGAGCGCCTCGATGCGCTCGTTGGAGGCCTTCTTGTCGGCGTCGCTGCGGCCGGCTTCGGCCTGCCACGACTGCTCGTACTTCACCTCGGCGTCGATGGTCTTCTTCACCGCGTCGCCCTCGTCGGCCATGCGGCGGATGCGGTTCTTGTGGTCCACGAGCGCGACGTTCACGAGGTAGCTCGCGCGCGCGACGTCGTCGGCGAGCTTCTCGAGCACGGCCACGTCCGGCTTCGGCAGCGACGTCTTGGCGCGCTCGATGATCCCGAAGGCCTCGTTGCGGTCGCGCATCCGCTTCTCGACGGACTTCGCGACCGCGGGCTTCACGGCGCCGGCCGCCGCGCCGCCGACGTTCGCTTCGCACGACTTCTGCTTCGCCGCGTAGTTCGCCGAGCCGGCGATGCGGTTGCCGATGTCGTTGCCCTCGGAGTCGAAGAAGCCGTTCACCCCCTCGAGCTCGCGCGCGCGCTCCACGTAGCCGTAGGAGCGCCCCGACTCGTCGGCGGTGACGATCACGTCCTGCGCGACCGCGATCGACTTCGGGTCCTTGAGCGCGTCGAGGTAGCCGTCGAGGCGCCCGAGGATGGTCTTGAGCTCGTCCTGCTCGGCGGCGATGCCGGCGGTCGCGTGGTCGAGCTCGCCGGGGTAGTCGAGCGCGTAGTTGGCCTGGTTCGACGACGAGGCGACCTGCGGCTCGGGCTTGGGCTGGCTGCAGGCGGCGCCGCCGAGCCCGAGCGAGCAGACGAGCGCGAGCATCGCGGACTTCGCGGAGCGGGAGGGCGTGCGGTACATGACGCGTTTGCTACGCGCGGGCGCGCCACGCGGCAATCGAAGTGCACGATGCGTAGCAGGACGGAAGCCGGATTTTCCGCTCTTGCGTGGCGCGACGGCCGCGCCCGATCGGCCGCGCCCGCCGCGCAGGGCACGCGCTGCGCGCGGTCGATAGCGGCCGCGCCGCCGCTGGATTTCGCTAGGCTCCGGCGTCCATGGCGCTCGGCCCCGGTGATCACCTCGCGCGCTTCGCCATCCAGGCGATCGTGGGCGAGGGGGGGATGGGGCGCGTCTATCGCGCCTACGACGAGCACCTGCACCGGCACGTCGCGCTCAAGGTGGTGCGCACCGACGACGCGACCGACGAGGAGGCCTCCCGCGAAGCCGCGGCGCGGCTGCTCCAGGAGGCGCGCGCCGCGGCCGCGCTGGACCACCCGAACGCGGTCTCCGTGTTCGACGCGGGCGAGGTCGATGGGACCATCTACATCGCGATGGAGCTCGTCGACGGCACGCCGCTGCGCGCCTTCGTGCCGCCGCAGGGCGACGCGCCGCCCGAGCTGCGGGTGCGCTGGCTCGTCGACGTCGCGCGCGCGCTCGCCGCCGCCCACGATCGCGGCCTCGTGCACCGCGACGTGAAACCCGAGAACGTCCTGGTCCGCAAGGACGGTGTCGTGAAGGTGCTCGACTTCGGCATCGCGAAGCGCGTCGGTGGAGCGCCCGCGCTCGGCACCGCGGCGACGCTCTCGAGCGGCGCGAGCGGGCCGGACTCGGCGCCGTTCGACGCGATCAAGACCGCGGCTGGCCGGCTCGTCGGCACGCCGCGCTACATGGCCCCCGAGCAGGTGCGTGGCGAGCGCGTCGACGGCCGCACCGATCAGTTCGGCTGGGCCGTGCTCGCCTACGAGCTGTTGACCGGCGACGTGCCCTGGCGAGACGCGCACGACGGGCCGAAGCTCTTCTCGGCGGTGCTGCGCCAGGAGGTGCCCCCGCTCGCCCTCGAGGGGGTCCCGCCGCGGGTCGGCGAGATCATCGCGGTCGCCATGCGCAAGCGCCCGGAGGACCGTCTCCCCTCGATGCACGAGGTCGTCGCCGCGCTCGAGCCGCTGGTGCACGCGTCCGGCGGGCGCGGCGTCGGCCTGCACGGCGCGGCGCGTGGCGCGGTCATCCGCACCGGCGATCCGACGCCGTACCCCACCAACGCTTCGACCTGGCTCCAGGCCGCCGCGACCACGACGGTGCGACCGCGGCGCCACGCGGTGGCGTGGGCGGGCGCGCTCGGCC
>CAIXWQ010001321.1 GCA_903923175.1 uncultured delta proteobacterium
CGCCGAGGGCGTAGAAGATCGAGCCCGAGCTCGCGTCGCTCCACCCCGGCTGCCCGCCAAGCGACGGCCCGGTCGCGCGCGTCACCCACGCGGCGGCGGCGCTGCCGGTGTACTTGCCGCACGTGCCGACGTTGACGCAGATCTTGTTGTTGCAGAGCTGGCCCGTGCCGCACTTGATGCCGCACCCGCCGCAGTTCGCCGGGTCGTAGCGCGTGTCGGCGCAGGAGCCGCTGCAGTTCGCGAGCGTGCCGCAGGCCGGCGCGCAGGTGCCCGCCTGGCAGGCGGTGCCGGCGGCGCACGTCGCGCCCGCGTTGGCGGCCGCGCAGTCGAGCTTCGCGCCGCAGTGGGCGTTGTTGACGCTCGGATCGACGCAGGTGCCGCCGCAGTTCACGAGCCCGGCCTGGCAGCTCACCGCGCAGCTCCCCGCCGCGCAGACGGAGCCGGCCGTGCAGGTCTTTCCGGCGTTGGTGCCGGAGCAGTCCGACGACGCGCCGCAGAAGGCGTTGCTCGTCAGCGGGTCGACGCAGGAGCCGCTGCAGTTGATCTGCCCGGAGGGGCAGCTGACGGCGCACTTGCCCGCGGAGCAGACGTTGCCCGACGGACAGACGGTGCCGGCGTTGCTGCCGGTGCAGTCGCCCGAGGCGCCGCAGAAGGCGCCGCTGGTGTTCGGGTCGACGCACTTGCCGCCGCAGTTGAGCAGCCCCGCCTGGCAGGCGAGCGCGCATTTGCCCGCGGAGCAGACGTTGCCCGAGGGACACGCGGTGCCGGCGTTGGCGGCCTTGCAGTCGGCGGTCGCGCCGCAGAACTGCCCGCTGGTGTTCGGGTCGACGCAGGCGCCGTTGCAGTTGAGGAAGCCCGACTGACACGTCAGCGCGCACTTGCCCGCCGAGCAGACGTTGCCCGAGGCGCAGGTGGCGCCGGCGTTCGCGCCCTGGCAGTCGCCGGCCGCGCCGCAGAAGGCGTTGCTCGACGTCGGATCGACGCAGGTGCCGGCGCAGTTCACGAGGCCGGCCTGACAGCTGACGGCGCACTTGCCGCCCGAGCATACGGTGCCGGTGGGACAGCTGCTGCCCGCGTTCGCCCCCGTGCACGTCGTGGTCGCGCCGCAGAACGCGTTGCTCGTGTTCGGATCGACGCAGGTGCCGCCGCAGTTCAGCAGCCCCGACTGGCACTTGAGCGCGCAGGTCCCCCCGGCGCAGACGAACCCGGCGGCGCAGGCGGTGCCGGACTCGGCGGCCTGACAGCTGCCGGTCGCGCCGCAGTGCTGCGCGCTGGTGGCGGGATCGACGCAGGTGCCTGCGCAGTTGACGAAGCCGGTCTGGCAGGTGAGCGAGCAGCTCCCGGCGGCGCAGACATTGCCCGAGGGGCAGGCCTGCCCGGCGTTCGCGCCGGCGCAGTCGGCGGTCGCGCCGCAGTGGGTGCCGCTCGAATTGGGGTCGATGCAGGTGCCGCCGCAGTTGACGAGGCCGGACTGGCAGCTGAGCACGCACTTGCCGGCGGTGCAGACGTTGCCAGTGGGGCACGCCGCGCCGGCGTTCGCGGACTGGCAGTCCGCGCTCGCGCCGCAGTGCTGGGCGTTGGTGTTCGGATCGACGCAGGTGCCGGCGCAGTTCACGAGGCCGGTCTGACAGGTCAGGGCGCAGACGCCCTTCACGCAGGCGTTGCCGGCCGGGCAGGTGTTGCCGCAGGTGCCGCAATTGGCGTTGTCGGTCTGGGTGTTCGCGCAGTAGGCCGCGCCGCCCGCGTCGCCGCCGCCGCCGCCGTCACCCGCGCCGCCGCCGCAGGTCGTGAGGCCCGCGCCGCAGGTCGCCTGACAGGTGCCGCTCGAGCAGACGAGGCCCGCGTCGCACTTGGTGCCGCACACGCCGCAGTTGGTGCCGTCGACCTTCGTGTCGACGCACTTGTCGCCGCACTTCGTGGTGCCGTTGGTGCACGCGACGGCGCAGGCGCCGCCGGTGCAGACCATCCCCGCGCCGCACTTGTTGCCGCAGGTGCCGCAGTTGGCGGGGTCGGCCGAGAGGTCGATGCAGAGGTCGCCGCACGCGGTCTGGCTCGCGAGGCAGCTGGCGCCGCCGACGTCCGCGCCGGTGTCGGGCACGTCGACCGAGCCGCTGCTGCCGCCACAACCGGCGGCGACCGGCAAACAGCCTAAGAGCGCGCAGGTGGCGAGTCGCGCGATGAGCGACGGGCGCCCGAAGGAACGGGAAGAATCCATGAAACAGCCCTCTCCGCCGACGATGCCTCCCCTACGAGAAGTGGAGGGCGGTCAGCGGGCGTAGCGTGCACGCGCGGGCGGCGGGCGCCTACGTGACGCGCCGTCGCCGCCCCCGCGGCCCGCGTCTCCGAACGAGACGCGTGGAACGCGGATCGGGGCCGGAGCGGAGGGTGCCGACGCGGTCGGGGGCTCGTTCCGGAGCCGCGCCCCGCTGGCCGAGCCTGCGCCCACCGTCTAGAACCTCCCGATGGCGCTCCGGTTCCTGGTCATGGGGTGCGGCGGCATCGGCGGCATCACCACCGGCTCGCTGCTCGCGGCAGGGCACGAGGTGCGGGCGTACTCGACGAACGGCGCCATCGCGGACGCCGTCGCGCAGCGGGGGTTCCAGCTCCGCGACGACGGGCTGACGCGCGCCATCCCGGGCACGGTCGATCGAGAGGTGCCGGCGGGGCCCTTCGACGTGGTGTTGCTCGCGACGCAGCCGCCGCAGGTCGAAGAGGCCGCGCGCGCCGCGGTGGGCGCGCTGGCCGACGACGGCATGATGATCTGCCTGCAGAACGGGCTCTGCGAGGAGCGCGTGGCGAAGATCGCCGGGCCCTCGCGCACCGTCGGCGCGGTGGTGGCGTGGGGCGCGGCGATGCTGGAGCCCGGCGTCTACGACCGCACGGCGAACGGCGGCTTCACGCTCGGCCGCCTCGACGGCGCCCACGACGACCGCCTGCTCACGCTCGCGGCGGCGCTCGAGGCGATCGGCCCCGTCGATCTCACGGACAACCTGCGCGGCAAGCGGTGGAGCAAGCTCGCGCTCAACTGCGCGATCTCCTCGCTCGGCACGCTCGGAGGCGACCGGCTCGGCGCGCTGACGCCACAGCGCTTCGTGCGCCGGCTCGCGCTCGAGATCATGACCGAGGTGACGGCCATCGCGCGGCTCGAGGGGGTGCGGCTCGAGAAGGTGTCGGGGACGCTCGATCTCGACTGGATCGCCCTCACCGACGAGGAGCGGCGGGCGAGCGCGGCGCCGGGGCTGGTGGCGAAGCACGCGCTGCTGCTCGCCGTCGGCTTCCGCTACCGCCGCATGCGTAGCTCGATGCTCGCCGCCATCGAGCGCGGGCGCCCGCCGGCCGTCGACTTCCTCAACGGCGAGATCGTCGAGCGCGCGCGCCACCACCGGATCGCGGTGCCGGTGAACGCGGCGGTGCGCGACGCGGTCTGGGCGATGTCGCGCGGCGAGCTGCGCCCGGGGATGGACACGCTGCGCGCGATCTTCGACGCGACGGGCCCGCGCGGCGCGGAGGCCTGAGGCGGCCTGACGCACCGGACGCGGCCTGACGCGGCCTGACGCGCGGACGCCGCGCGCGCGCCCCGCGGGCTCAGCGGC
>CAIXWQ010001322.1 GCA_903923175.1 uncultured delta proteobacterium
CTCGGTCGGCGCGGTCAGCGGTGCCTTCTCGGCCGCGGTGCCCGCCTCGGCGACGTTGGCCGCCGCCTTGTCGTGCATCTCCTTGTCGCGCGCCGAGGCGAACTTCTCGATCTGCGCGCCGATGAGCTTGCCTACGCGCTTGTAGGGGAGCCAGAAGGCCTGCCGGATGCTGATCGCGTGCTCGACGATCTTCACGATCGTCGCGTCCCAGTCGTTCCCCTTGCGGTCGTAGAAGACGCCGTTGCGGCCGACCATCAGGTTGTCGGAGTCGCCGCCGGTGACCGCGACCGCGACGGTGAGCTTCTCGCCGGTCGCCTTGCGCGTGCACTCGCAGTAGGCGAGGTAGGTCTTGCTCAGCGTCGCGAGGGCCGCGTGGGCGCCGGCGTCGCTCACGCGCACGCAGAGGTCGTAGCTGCGCGCGTCGAGGAAGAGCGTGCCGGCCTGGAAGACCGCCTTGCGCTTGCGCGAGTAGAAATCGCGGAAGTTGACGAAGTTCTCCAGCAGCTGGTGCAGGTCGCGGTAGTAGCGGACGAGCTTCTCGACCGACGCGATCGACTCGGCCTCGGGCCGCAGGGCCTCGTCCTGCACGATCAGCTTCTCGATCTGCGCGCGCGTGTCGTCCGCGAGCAGCGAGCGCAGCCGCTCGAGGCCGAGCTTCTCGACCGACGCGCCCGCCTTCGCCGCGCGCCACGCCTCGAACGGCGCGAGCTTGCCGACGATCGCGGCCCAGTCCCCCTCGGTCAGCGTCGCGCGCTCCGAGAGCAGCGGCGAAACCACGGACTTGCGCAGCGCCTCGACCCCCGCGGCCCACGCGGGGTTGAGCCCCTTGTCGAGCGGCAGCGGCTTGCCGGCCTCGATCTTCGCGAGCGGGAACCCCTTGAGCTCGTCCCCCTTGAGCTCGAGCAGCGCGAGCTTCGGGTACTCCGCCTCGTCGCCGTTGAGCGGCACCGCCGAGCGCGCGTCGAACGCGGCGAGCCGGCAGCGCGAGAAGTAGTCCTCCACCTTCGCGCGCACCGCGACGAACGCGTCGAACGCCGCGGCGGTCGCCTCGCCGAGCGGGAGGATCCTGGCGGCGTCGTCCTCGGCGAGCTTCCACCACGCCGCGTGCGCGGCCGCCTCGGTGAAGAACTTCTCCAGCAAGGTCTGGGAGATCCCGGGCTCGCCGCTCCGGTCGGTCTCGCTGCCGGCGAAGGCCATCACGTCCGCGATCGCGGCGGCGACGGCGGGCTCCTCGGCCGAGGCGACCGGGACGATGCCGTCGCCGTTGAACTTCGTGGCCGCGAAGATCTTGGCGGTGTCGAGCAGGTCCTCGACGGAGATCTGCGTCGCGTCGGGCTTGCCGAGGTTCTTCAGGATCTGCCTGGCCGAGGAGAGCAGGCGCTTGCCCTCCTCCGCGCCGTCGCCCTCCGCGCGGATCGACGCGAGCGGCAGCGCGCTGCGGCGCTTCACGAGCTCGGCGCCGTCGACGAGCACCGAGCACGCCCAGGCGCCCGCCGCGATGACGTCGGGCGCGCGGATGCGGCCGTCCTTGTCGGCGTCGATCAGCGCGAGCGTCTTCTCGTCGCTCTCGACCCCGTGCGTGGGGCAGCTGAGCGCGACCCAGAGCTTCTGATCGAGCTGCCCGAGCGAGGCGATGTCGTCGCCGGTGTCGAGACGAACCTGGTCGAAGCCGCCTGCCCTGAAGAAACGCCAACGGTGAGTCGAAGCGGATGCCATGAGGACTCCTTCGCGGCCGCGCCTTGCACCGGGCGCTCCAAGCGCCGAGCAACGTACGAAAGCGCTCCGCCTCGCGGCAAGACGCGTCGATCCTCGCCTGGCTCCGCTGCGATTCGCCACGCAGCGCCTCGAAACGCCACACCGGCGCGGCGACCGAATTGCACGAGGCCGCCGCGTTCGCGCGACGCGGCCGGCCCGGGGCCCACCGGCGCCGGCGCGCCCCGACCAGAACACGCTTCCGCCCGGCCGCAACCCGGCTAATGGGGGCGCGTGGCAGCCACGTCTGGAGACCCCGGCCCTCGCACCCAGGCGTTCGTCCGCTGGACCCTCCGCCACGGTCGCACGCTGTGGATCGTCGCGCTGCTGCTCGCCGTCCCGGCGTTCTGGCGCACGGCGTGGCTCTACATGCACCTCAAGAGCGACCTCGACGAGCTCTTGCCCAAGAGCTCGGAGAGCGTGGTCGCCCTCAACGAGCTGCGCGCGCGCATGCCGGGGATGCAGTACCTCGGCGTGCTCGTCGACGTCGGCGACGCGAAGAACCTGCCGGCGGGCGAGAAGCTGATCGACGACCTCGCCGCCAAGGTGCGGGCGTACCCGCCGGACCTGGTCCGCTCGGCGCGCACCGGCGTCGCCGAGGAGCGCGCGTTCGTGAAGGCGCACGCGCCTCTCTACCTCGACCTCGAGGATCTGAAGAAGATCGAGGCGCGCGTGCAGGCGCGCAAGGACTACGAGGCCGCGCAGGCCTTCGGCGCCTCGCTCGACGACGACGAGAAGCCGCCGCCGGTCGACTTCAAGGACATCGAGGACAAGTACAAGCTGCGCGACGAGTCGGCCGGCCGCTTCCCCAACGATCGCTTCAGCGACGCCGGCCAGAAGGCCACGCTGCTGCTCGTCGAGGTCGGCGGCTACGAGCTCGGCGCCGACAAGGCGCACCGCCTGCTCGACCGCGTGAAGGCCGACCTCGCAGCGCTCGGGGGCCCGGAGAAATACGCGCCGGGCATGCGCGTCGGCTACACGGGCGACGTCGCGATCGCCGTGGAGGAGCTCTCGGCGCTCGTCGCCGATTTGACGCTCTCGTCGCTGCTCGTGATCGCGGCCGTCGTCGGCGTGATCATCATGTACTTCCGCTGGTGGCGGAGCATCCCGATCCTGATCGCGCCGCTGCTGCTCGCGACCGGCTACGCGTTCGCGATCGTCACGCTCCCCCCGTTCCGCGTCGACGCGCTCAACTCGAACACCGCGTTCCTCGGCTCGATCATCGTCGGCAACGGCATCAACTTCGGCATCGTCCTGCTGGCGCGCTACGCCGAGGAGCGGCGCCGCGGCGCCAGCGTCGACGAGGCGCTCGCCATCGGCGTCTGGGGGACGCGCGCCGGCACGCTCGCCGCCGCGCTGGCCGCCGGCACCGCCTACCTCGCGCTCGTGAGCACGCAGTTCCGCGGCTTCCGGCAGTTCGGCGTGATCGGCGGCATCGGGATGCTGCTCGCCTGGGTCACGGCCTTCCTGCTCATGCCCTCGCTGATCGCGCTCCTCGATCGCGGCGCGAAGTCGGCGCCGCGGCCGGGCAACCCCGCGGCGGGGTTCATGACGCGCATCGCGACCGTCGTGGCGCGCTGGCCCGTGCCGGTCGTCGTCGTCGGAATGCTCGTCACCGCCGGCGCGGCCTGGAAGGTTCGAAAGCTCGATCGCTCGCGCCTCGAGTACGACTTCTCCAAGCTCCGGCGCGCCGACAGCCCGCAGGTCGGCGAGCAGTACTGGGGCGCGAAGATGGACTCGCTCCTCGGCCGCTACCTGACGCCGACCGTCGTGCTCGCGGACACCGCCGCGGGCGCCGACGCCGTGGCGAAGGCGCTGCGCGAGGCCGCCGCGAAGCCGCCGCTCGACGCCCGCGTCGCCAAGGTCACGACCGTCGACGACGTGCTCCCCCGCGACCAGGACGCCAAGATCGCGATCGCGGAGTCGATCCGCGGGATGCTGACGCCGAAGATCCGCGAGTCGATCCCGGCCGACAAGCGCAAGCAGCTCGAGGACGTGCTCGGCGAGTCGGGCGGCGAGGCCGGCGGCGCGACGAAGAAGCTCGAGCGCGTGACGATCGAGCAGCTCCCGGCGACGTTCACCACCGGGCTGCGCGAGCGCGACGGTCGGCTCGACCGCGCGGTGCTCGTCTACCCGCGGCCCAACGACATGATGTGGCAGGGCGAGTCGTTGATCGGCTTCGCGCGCCAGCTGCGCGAGATCGCGCGGGCCTCGAGCCCGAGCGGGCTCGCCACGCCGCGGATCGCGGGCTCCACGCCGCTGTCGGCCGACATCATCGTGTCGATCGAGCGCGACGGCCCGCTCGCGACGTTCGCGGCGCTGGCGGGGGTCGTGCTGGTCGTGCTGCTCGTGCTGCGCAGGAGCGTGGCGACCGTGCACGTCATCGGCTCGCTGATCATCGGCGTGCTCTGGCTGACCGCGCTCACGCTCGTGCTCGACGTGAAGATCAACTTCTGCAACTTCATCGCCTTCCCGATCACGTTCGGCATCGGCGTCGACTACTCGGTCAACATCGTCTCGCGCTTCCTGCAAGACGGCTCGCGCGACGTGACCGGAGCCATCAAGTCGACCGGCAGCGCGGTGGGGCTCTGCTCGCTCACGACGATCATCGGCTACTCGTCGCTCCTGGTCGCCGAGAACCGCGCGCTGTTCTCGTTCGGCCTCGTCGCGGTGCTCGGCGAGGTCGCCTGCCTCACGACCGCGGTCGTGCTGCTCCCCGCGGTGCTGCTCGTGCTGCGCGGCAAGCGCGCGGACGTCTAGCCGCGCGTCCCCGCGTCAGACCAGGAAGCGCGCGAGCGCCGGCACGCGCAGCGCGACGAGCAGCGTGGCGGCGCCCCACATGCCCGCGAACACGTCGTCGAACATCACGCCCCAACCGCTCGGCAGGTTCCGCTCGGCCCAGCGCGACGGGAACGGCTTGAACTGATCGAAGAGGCGGAAGAGCAGGAAGCCGGCGAGCGTCCCCTTCCAGCCGACCGGCGCGGCGAGCCAGGTGATGAGCACGCCCGCGACCTCGTCGATGACGACGATCTGCGGGTCCTTGGTCTTCAGCACGCGGCACTCGACGTTCGCCGCCCAGGTCCCCACGGCCGTCACCACCGCCGCGGTCGCGGCGAGGGCGAGCAGGCCGTGCGGGCGCACCAGCAGGTACAGCGGGATGGCCCCGGCGGTGCCCGTGTGGCCTGGCATCCCCGGCATGTGGCCGCAGCCGAACCAGACGCCGAGCACGTGCGCGAGCTTCTCGCTCGACGTACGCGACGACCACGCGGGCAGCGGGACTTTCACGGACACGGCGGCGGCTCATAGCACGCGGGCGCGGGGCGGGTCCCCGCCTCCTTGCGAGCGCCTCAATGCAGCGTGGGCGCGTGCTCCTCGACGTGCTCGGCGGGCGGCGTCGCGTCGTGGGTCAGGCTCGCGAGCAGCTCCTCGAGCTGCTCGATCGACGCCGGCTTCGCGAGGTGCCTGTCGAACCCGGCCGCCCGCGCCTCGCGGACGTTCTCGGGCTGCGCGTAGCCGCTCAAGGCCACCAGCGCGACGTTGGAGTGGGGGTCGCCCGCGCGCACGCGCCGCGCGAACTCGTAGCCGTCGATCCCCGGCAGGCCGAGGTCGCAGAGGACGACGTCGGGGCTGAACGCCCGCGCCTGCGCCAGCCCCTCGAGCCCGTCGTGCGCGACCTCGACCTCGTAGCCCAGCAGCTCGAGCACGTCGCGCAAGCTGTCGGCGGCGTCGACGTTGTCCTCCACGACGAGGACCCGCGTTCGGCCTCGGGCCGGCGCCGGGGGCTCGCTGGCGGACGCCTCACGCACGATCGACTCGAGCGGCAGTCGGACCTCGAATTCGGTCCCTCGGCCGAGCCCCGCGCTCGTCGCGACGACCTCGCCACGGTGGAGCTCGACGAGCCCCTTCACGAGCGCGAGGCCGAGACCGAGGCCGCCCTTGCTCCGGTCGAGCGTCACGTCGGCCTGCGTGAACGGCTCGAAAGCGTGATCGAGCATCCCCTTCGACATGCCCGCCCCGGTGTCGACGACGCGCACGAACGCGCGCCCTGCGTCGACCTGCGCGTCGACCACGACACGCGTCCGTCCACCGCGCGCGGTGAACTTCGCGGCGTTCTGCAGGAGGTTTCCGACGATCTGGGCCAGCCGCGTCGCGTCGCCGCGGACGATGACGGCGGCCGACGGCAGCGCGACCCCGAGCTGGATGCCGTTGGCGTCGAAGAGCGAGCGGTGGTCCTCGACGGTCCGGCGAACGACCTCGCAGAGATCGACGGGCGCGGTCTGGAGGCGGACCTTGTTGTTGGAGATCCGCGTGACGTCGAGGAGGTCGTCGACGAGGCGAGCGAGGTGCTCGACCTGGCGGCGGATGATCGTCTGCGCGGCCTGCGCCTGCGCGCCGCCCGGCTCCGCGCGCTCGAGCACGAAGAGCCCGTTGCGGATCGGCGCGAGCGGGTTGCGCAGCTCGTGGGAGAGCACCGCGATGAACTCGTCCTTCCGCTGATCCGCCTCGCGCAGCGCGCGCTCGGCCTCGAGCCGCTCGGTCACGTCGGTGTTGGTACCGAACCAGCGGACGACGTTCCCCGCCGCGTCGTGGATCGGGACCGCGCGCGAGAGGAACCAATGGTAGCCGCCGTCGGCCGCGCGCAGCGGGAAGGTGTCCTCCCACACCGCACCGGTGTCGAAGCAGCGACGCAGCTTCGCGAGCACGCGATCCACGTGCTCGGGGTGGTGGACCGAGTGCCAGCCGCGGCCGAGCATCTCCTCCACGGTCGTGCCGGTGTATTCGAACCAGCGCCGATTGAACCAGAAGATCCACCCCTTCGCGTCGGCCATCCAGGCGAGCTGTGCGATGTTGTCGGCGAGCGTGCGAAAGCGCTCCTCGCCCTTGGCGAGCTCCTCCGCGGCCTGCCTGCGCTCGGTGACGTCGAGCATCACGCCCGTGAGGCGCGGCGGCGCGGAGGGGTCGTCGCCGGACGCGCGACCGAACGCCACGACCCAGTGCAGCGAGCCGTCCGGCCACGGCACGCGCATCTCGATGCTGTAGTCGGCGCGACTCGCGATGGCCTGCGTCAGCCCCCGCTCGACGCGCGAGCGATCGTCCGGATGCACGGCGCCGAGGAACACCCCGAGGCTCATCGTCGTGTCGGGAGCGAGCCCGAAGAGCTCCTTGCAGCGGGCCGACCACACGTGCTCGCCGGTCGCGACGTTCCAGGCCCAGACGCCCAGGCGCGCGCCCTCGAGCGCGATGCGCAGCTGCTCCGCGCTCTCGACGTACCGCGCGCTCGCCTCCTGGGCCGCGCGTTGCGAGCGCCGTTCCTCGCGCATGTCGCGGAACACGAGGACGACCCCCTCGACGCTGCCGTCGCGGTGCCGGATCGGCGCGCCGCTGTCGCCGATCGGAATCCACTCGCCGCCGCTGCCGAGCAGGGCCGTGCGGTTGGCGAGGCTGACGACCGAGCCTGCGCGCAGCACGTTGCGGACCGGGCTCTCGACGGGCGCACGCGTCTCCTCGTTCACGACGTGGAAGACGTCGTCGAGCGGGCGGCCGACGATCTCCTCGCCCACGCCCATCAGCGCCTTCGCCGGCTCGTTGGCGATCACGACGCGTCCCTCGACGTCGGTGACCACGACGGCGTCTCCGATGCTCGTCAGCGTCGTTCGAAGCCGCCGGCTCTCGGCCTCGAGCGAGTCGGCCGCGTGCCGTCGATCGTGCAGCCGTCGACGCAGCAGCACCATCACCGCGGCGACCAGGGCGACGCTGGCGAAGAGCCCCGTGGCGCCGGCGACCTGCGCCGTCTTCAGCGCCCGGGCGCTGGCGCGCCCTCGTTCCTCCGCGAGCGACCGCTCGGTCGCGACCAGCTCGTCGACGCGGGCGCGGATCTCGTCCATCGAGCGCTTCCCCTCGACGAGCGAGGGTAGCGCCCGCGAGGCGTCGAAGTCCGGGCTCGCGCGCAGCGCCACGCCCCGCCGCAGCGCCTCGAACTCGGCCTCGACGATCGGGACCAGCGCCGCCAGCCGTCGCTGCTGCTCCGGGTTGTCGCGCGTGAGCACCGCCGGGCGGAGCACCCGCGCATCGTGGGCGCCGACCGCGCGCTCGTAGGGCGCGAGGAACGCGCGATCCCCGGTGAGCAGGTAGCCGCGCTGGCCGGTCTCCGCCTCCTGGAGGTTCGACAGCAGCGCGTGCAGCGAGCCCTCGACCTCACGCGTATGCGCGACCCGCTGCCCGGCCCTCAGCACGCTCCGGACCTGCACGAGGCCGAGCAGGCCGTTTGCGAGCACCGCGACGAGCGCGACCGCGATGAACGTACTGTTGCGTGTGCGCGTGCGCATCCGGATCCGCGGCCCCTGCGCGGTTCGATGCGCCCTCGCGGGCGCCGTAGCCGCGCTCCGCCCCCCCGCGAGGGCACCGCCGAGCCGGTCGGTCTCCCCCAAAACGAGCCGAGCGGGCACCCCGCACTCGGGAATGCCCGCTCGCTCACCCTCGAACCGAATCGAGGGGCGTGACCGCTACGCGGCCGCGATCACTTCGCCTTGGCGAGCGCCGCGTCGATGGCCTTCTGGAAGGCCTCGAACGGCTGCGCGCCGACGACCGACTTGCCGTTGATGATGAACGCCGGGGTACCAGTGACGCCGATCGACCCGCCGTCCTTCATGTCGGCGTCGATCTCGGTCTTGTACTTGTGGTCGTCCATCTCCTTCTTGCAGGCAGCCCAGTCGACGCCGAACTTCTTGGCGACGCCCTCGAGATCCGAGTCCTCGAGCTTGGGCTGGATGGCGAAGAGCTCGTCGTGGATCTTCCAGAAGGTGTCGTTCCCCTTCTGCTTGAAGGCGCACATCGAGAACTGCGCCGCCGGCTCCGCGCGGTTGTGGAAGCTGAGCGGGAAGTTGCGCCAGACGACCTTGATCTTGTCGCTGTACTTGTCCCAGGCGACCTTCATGCCCGCCGCGTTCGGATCGACCTTGCCGTCCGGTCCGGGCGTGTCGAACTCGCCGCGCTTGCAGAAGGGGCACTGGAAGTCGCTGAAGATCTGGATGACGACCTTCGCATCCTTGGCGCCCTTCCACGGCGAGTACGCCGGGATCGGGAGCGGGGCGCTCGAGACGATCTTCCCGTCCTTGATGATCTCGGCGTAGACCGCGGTCGCGGCCGTGCCGGCCTTGATCTTCGCCTCGGCCTTCGGCAGCTCCTGGTCGATGATCTTCTTGAACTTCTCGTAGGGGACGGCGCCGTTCACGACGCGACCGTTGACGAACGAGTGCGGCGTGCCGCGGACCTGGAGCGCCTCGCCCTGGTCCATGTCGGCCGCGATCTTGTCCTTCCACTTCTCGGTCTTCATCGCGTCGCTGACCTTGCCCCAGTCGAGGCCGAGGTCCTTGGCAGCGCCCTCGAGGTCGGCGTCCTCGAGCTTCGGCTGGAGGTCGAACAGCTTGTCGTGCGCCTTCCAGAAGCCGTCGCCGCCCTTCTGCGCGAGGGCCTCGAAGGCGAACTCGGCAGACGGCTTGGCGCGGTTGTGGAACGGCAGCGGGTTGAGCTTGAAGACGAAGCGGACCTTGTCGCCGTAGTCCTTGCGGATCTGCTGCAGCGTCGGCTCGATGCGCTTGCAGTACGGGCACTGGAACTCGCTGAAGGTCACGATCGTGATCGGCGCGTCGGCCTTGCCGAGCACCGCCGAATCACCGACCTCGACCTTCCACACGGTGAAGTCGTCGGGCTCCTCGGCGGGCTTCTCGTCACCCTTCGCCTCGGCCGCCTCGGGGGCCGCCTTGAAGTACGACTTGGTCAGCGCCGCGTAGAGCTCGGCGTCGGTCGTCCCCTTCGCCTTGAGCTCGGCCGCCTTCTTCAGGTGGGCGTCGATCGTCTGCTTGAACTTGTCGACCGGCTGCGCGCCCGTGAGCGGCTCGCCGTCGATCATGAAGTTCGGGGTGCCCTGGATGCCGAGCTTCTTCGCCTCTTCGAGCGACGCTTTCACGTGCGTCTCGGCGGCGGCCTTGTTCTTGTCGTAGTCGGCCTTGCTGATGCCGATCTCGCCGAGCCACTTCACGTAGTTCTCGTCCGAGAGCGCCGTGTTGTTCTCGAACATCTTGTCGTGCATCTTCCAGAAGCCGTCCGAGCCCTTCACCATGAAGGCGACGCGGCCCGCGACCGCGGCCGGCATCGCGTTCTTGTGGAAATCGAGCGGCAGGTCCTTCCAGACGAAGCGGATCTTGTCGCCGTACTGCTTCTGCAGGTCCTTGAGCGTCGGCTCGACGCGCTTGCAGTACGGGCACTGGTAGTCGCTGAAGATCACGATGGTCGACTGCGCGTTCTTCGGCCCGAGGATCGGGTCCTCGCTGCTGACGGGGATGGGCGCGTCCTGCGTCCACTTGCCGCCCGCCTCGCCGCCGGCCTTGCTGCCGTCCTTGGTGGCGGTCGCCTCGTCCTTGCCCTGATTGCCCCGATCGAGGGCGTACATGAAGCCGGCGCCGGTCACGAAGCTCAGGACGAAGCCGACGATGGCCGTCCCCTTGTTCATCACGTTCGACATGGTCTCTCCTGAAGCGGCGCCACATGGGGCCGCGTCTCGTGCACGCGAAGTGGCCGGCGCACCGACGACGTCCGCGTGAGCGTGGCGCACGAGCGCCACAGATTCTCGGGGGGGGTCTACTGCAGCCGGCGCGCGAAGTCAGATTCGCGACGTCGGCTTCGATGGGCGCTCCGTGGGGCGCGGGCTCCCGGGAAGGCCCGGAAGGATCCGCCGCGCCGGGCACGTTCGCCCGCGAGGTCTAGGTTCGGCTCAGGCATGCCCGCGGAGCGTCGAGACGCTTTCGCGAGGCACGAGCCGATCGGCGCTGGGCTCGTCGCGAGGCCACCTCGCCACTTCGGCCGTCGATGGACGGCAGCCGCGACGACGGACGCGCGACGCTCAGCGCGTCCAGGGGATCGGTCGCGGAGGGGGGTTGTCCCCCTGCGGGTGACCATCACGCGCGCCGTCGATCGAGGCACGATCGGTCGCGAGCTGCGACGCGACCGGCGCGGGGACGACGACCGGAGTCGGAATCAGCGCCACGTCGCGCGCGACCGGGCTCGGCGCACGGACGTCGTCGCTCGGAATCGGCGAGCCAGCCTTGGCGAGCGCGGCGCTGGAACGGCAGGGCGCGACCGCGTGGCCCCCGCCCTCCGGCGTCGCCTCCACACTGCCGCCATCGACCTCGGGGGCCTTCGGCTCGGCAGCGTACGAAGACGCGGCGCGGTCGTCGCACATCGGCGCGCCGTAGCGCGCGGCGTAGGTGCCGGGGACCGCCGGGCCGGCGATCGGATTGGAGGGGAGCGACGACTTCGGGGCCGCCTGCGCGACCGCCATCGCGCCGAAGAAGGCGACGAAGGCCGCGAGGAAAGCCACGATGAGCTTCCGCTGCATCCCCTGCATCGGGGCTCACCATACTCCGGCCATCGGCGCTCGCAAGGGGAACTCGCGCCACGCGGTGTGTCAGACCACGCGCGCGATCGCACGCTCGGAACGTCGAGCGGAGCGGCTCCGCGGTGGAGCGCGGGCGTGCACGACGCACTCAGCCGCGCGAGGCGGCCCACACGGCAGACGACGGTTGCGCCCAGAGCTCCGAGGCCCCCGCCCCGCCTCCGACGCCCACACCGGCGCCCGCTTCGCCGCCCGCACGACCGAGGTGCGCGGGGGGGGCGCCGGCGCCCATCTGGAGGCGTCGACGCTGCTCGACGAGCTCCGCGCTCGACAGGCCACGACCGACGAGCTCGGGGGGGAGCTCGACGATCTCGCGCTGCTCGGGGTCGCCGAGGTCACCCAGGTCCGAGAAGTCGGGACGTGCGGCGGGGAGCGGGGCGGGCAGCTCGGCGTGCGAGAGCGCGTGGGCGTGCGCGGCGCGGTCGCCCTCGGAGTCGTGCGCGTGATGCGCGTGATGCGCGTCGGCCCCCTGGCGCGAGGCGCGCGCCGCCGGCGGCTCCCATGCGCCGACCGCGTGGGCCGCGACCGGGCTCGGAGCCTCGGGCGGAGACTCGATGTCGGTGGTGTGAGCGATCGGGAGGAACCGCTCGCCGACCGCGAGGCCGATGGCCGTGCGCAGGATCGCGCCGGGGGGCAGATCACGGACGAACGTCTCGCCCGCGGCGAGCGCGTCGTCGCCGAGCGGCAGATCGCGCGTCGACACGACGGGGCCGCGCGACGTGGGCTCCACCACGAGCACCCGGAGCGCGGGCCTGGCCGCGCCGCCGAGCACGCGCCGCGCGCGCGCGACCGTGGCGACGCGTGTCTCCCAGTAGACGTAGAGCGTGCGCGCATCGACCGGCATCGCGACGCACTCGTCGACGTCGTAGCGGGCGGGCACCGGGGGCTCCGCGGGGGCGGCCTCCATCGCCACGGCGACCGGCTCAGCCAGCGTCGCGTGGAGCGCGTCGAGATCGACGTCGGCGGCCGCGCCCTCGCCGCGCTCGGCGGCCTCGACTCCGGTCGCCGCGCTCGCATCCGCGCGCTCCGCGGCGCCCGAAGGCGCCGTGCCGTCGGCGGCGTCGCCGGCGACGTGCGCCTCCACGTACGCGAGCAGCAACTGCGCCTCGGGATCGCTCGGGTCGGCGCGCAGAAGCGCCTCGACGAGCGCGAGGGCACGCCGGCGATCGCCCTGCGCGAGGTGGATCTCGACGAGCGTCCGCGAGGCCAGCGGCTCGTCGTGGCCGTCGGCGCCCTCGTCCGCGCTCGCGCCGACGCCGGTGTCGCGCCCGATCGCGGGAACACCGGAGATCGCCGGCTCGTTGCCGAGCGCGCGGGCGAGCCCCTTCTCGACGACCCCGCGCAACAGGTCGCGCGCCTTGCCCAGGAACCCGCGCCCTTCGGCCCCTTCGGCGCGGCGGATCTCATCGATCAGCTCGACCTTGGTGAACTTCGAGGCACCTTCGACGCCGAGCGCCGCTGCGCGCGCGACGAGGTCGCCCTTGCTCCAAGAGTCGAGGTCATCGAGACGATCGGTGGACATCGGGATCCTCGTAGGTGTGACGGGGCGCGGCGGGAAGGGGCGAGGCCGCGTCGAGCCGAATGCCGACCGCTAGCGCAGGTCTGGTTACGCGCAAGCAACGGGCGCGCGGCGCTTGGGCATTAGAACCAGCCGCCGTGGGCAGGTCGCGCGATCGCCTGGGTGGCCGCGCGGGCATCGGCCGCGTCGAGCGCGATCTGCGCCTTGAGCGCGTCGAGCCCGTCGAAGCGGCGCTCCCCACGCAGGCGCGCCAGCCAGTGCACGCGCAGAGTGCGGCCATAGAGGTCTTGCGCGGCGGCCGGCAGGTCGAAGAGGTGCGCCTCGACGCGCGGGGCGGGATCGCCGCCGAGCGTGGGGCGCACGCCGACGTTCGCGACGCCCACGGCCAGCGCGTCGAATTCGGGGCGCTCGCCGTGCGCCGCGTCGACCGCGATGGCGTAGACGCCGTTCGCAGGGAGCGCCTCGACGACGTGGGCCAGGTTCGCCGTCGGGAAGCCGAGCGTGCGCCCCCGGCGATCGCCCGTGACGACGCCGCCTTCGATCGCGTGCGGGCGCCCGAGCACGTTGCGCGCTTCGTCGAGGTCTCCCGCGGCGAGCGCGGCGCGCACGCGCGAGGACGAGAAGGCGCCCCCCGCATCGCCCACGACCTCCTGCACGTCGACGTCGAAGCCGCGCTCGCGTCCGAGGGCGCGCAGCGTCTCGAGATCGCCGGCGCGCTTGGCGCCGAAGCGGAAGTCGTGCCCGACCACCACGAGCCGCGCGCCGAGCCCACACACCAGGATCTCGTCGACGAATTCCTGCGGCGAGAGCGCCGCGAACGCCTCGTCGAACCGCTGCGCGACGACGAGCGAGACCCCGCAGGCCCCGAGCAGCTCGACCTTGCGCGAGAGGCGCGTCAGGCGCGGCGGGGGGGCGCCACGGCCGAGCACGCTGGCCGGATGCGGCTCGAAGGTCAGCACGGCGAGGCGATCGCTCCTCCGCGACGCGTCCGCGGCCGCCCGGGCGACCACCTCGCGATGCCCGCGGTGCACGCCGTCGAAATTGCCGATGACGACGACGTGCCCGGCCCCCTCGGCGGGGAGACCGCGGGCGTCGTGGAAGACGCGAGGCGACGCGACGGGAAGCACCGGGACCGCCCTTTGCCACAACCGGCGTCCGCTCGCACCAAGGAGTTGGGCGCGAGCATCCCGGACGTGTCACAATGGGAGCCACTCCGCCTGGTGGTCGACCTCGGAAGATCGGCCGCGCTCCAGGCGTTCGCCGAAGCAGCCGTGCTCTCGCCCCCGCAGATCCACCTCCTGGCCGCCGCCCTGCTCGCCGCCATCGCGGGGACGTCGCCGCGCATGGTCTGGCTGGATCGCGCGCCGGTCGGTCACGCGCTCGCCGCGCCGACGTCGCCGGGGGGCAACGCCGATCCGGCCGTCGTGCAGCCCGAGGCGTGCCCAGCCGGCATGTTCCTCGACGACGGCGCGTGCGTGCAGCTCCCGCAGGACGAGAGCTGGGGCGAGGATCCGGTCGGCGCGCCCGAGGGCGAGGCTCGCTGGAACGGCCACTTCGACCGCCGCGGCCAGTGGCAGGCCTACGAGCAGATCCCGCGCAGGCCCGACCGGCCCGCCGACTACGACGCCTACGTGTACCCGATCCCCGCCGGGCTGCCGGGCGGGCGCAACGTCATCTCGGGCTACGACCTCGACCTGCCGGACACGATGCAGCGGCGCGGTCGCACCCTGCGCGCGGTGGGCCACGGCGCCGTCGACCTGCCGCAGAGGCGCGGCACGCCGATCAAGATGATCGATCTCGACCACCAGATCGGCGACGCCCGCGTGCTGTGGGTCGGCGAGTTCATGGGGCAGTCCGTGATCACGCTGCACACCGTCCGCGAGGGGGGCCGCGAGCGCGAGTACGTGCTGATCTTCGGGCACATCGACTCGGCGGTCTCCGGGCTCCGGCGCGGCTCGACGGTCAAGAAGGGCGAGACGATCGCCTACGTCGGCGACACCGGCTCGCCCGAGCTCGTGCACCTGCACCTAGAGACCCGCCGCGTGCGCGACGGCGTCGACGGCATGACGCTCTGGCCCGGCGCGGTGCTCGCACCTCACACCACCATCGTGTGCGATCCGCGCAACGTGCTGCCGCTCCGGTGAACGAGGCCGGTTTCTCGGCGCCTCGATCGGGTGCATCATCAATGGCGTGCACCGGCATCGAGTCGACGCTCCCCGTCCGCTCGGCGACGGCGCGCACGCGAGCGCACGCGCGCTCGCGCGCTCATCCACGACCCGCGCTTCGTCGATGACGAACGCGCGCGAACGCGCCGGAGGCTGACGATGCAAGGGGGCTGGAACCAGGGACCGCCGGGAGGAAATGCGCCGCCGGGTGGGGGCTACGGCCAAGCGCCGGGCGCGCCACCGGGCCAACCGCAGCCGCTCTACGGCCAACCGCAGCCGCCCTACGGCCAGCCTCCACAAGCGTACGGACAGCCGCAGCAGCCCTACGCCCAGCCGCCGGGCTATCCGCCGCAAGCGTACGGTCCGCCGCCTGGCTATCCGCCGCAGGGCTATGGGCAGCCGCCGGGCTTTCCGAATCCGTACGCGCCGCCGGGGCCGCAGTGGGGGCCGCCGGGCATGGGGATGATCGCGCCGGTGCAGGGGAACTTCGCCCTCGGCTTCCTCGCCGGGTTCTTCGGCGGCTGCATCGGACTGATCCTCGTGCACGCGATCGCGAAAGGGGCCGAGACCAAGCGAGGGGTCTCGATCGGCTTCGGCGTCTCGTTCATCGTCGGCGCGGTGGTGCGGGTCGCGCTCATGCGCTGAGGCAGGTCGTGCGCTGCGCTCGTTCGCCACGGCCCCACGCGCGCGCCGCGGCCGCGTGCCTTACCGGTGCCGCCCGAGGAAGGCCTCGGCGTGGGCGTCGTCGAGCAGGCCGAGCGAGCGCTCGCCTTCGAGATCGACCGTCGGAAGCCCGACGAAGCCGGTCTTGTCGAGCAGCGCCTTGCTCGCCGCGAGGCGCTTGGTGGGGCGATCGGACGTGACGCAGGCGTCGAACTTCGCGACGTCGAGCCCGAGCTTCTCCACGACGCCGCGGCAGAACGGCGCGGTCGGATCGACGTCCTGGTCGACCACCGCGTCGATGAAGCGCTCCTCGGCCCCCTGCTCGCTCGCGCAGCACGCGGCGACCGCCGCTTCGTGGGCGTAGCGGTGCCGAGGGAGCGGGACGTGGTGCCGCTCGACAACGATGTCCGGACGGGCCTTGAGCTTCTCGCGAAGCACCTGGTGGGTCGCGCGGCAGTAGGGGCACTCGAGATCGACGAACTCGCGCAGGACGAGCTTGCCGTCCTGCTTGCCCACCGCCACCTCGAGCGTGCGGACGGGCGGCGGCGGTGGACGCTTCGTGGCCGCGAACACCGGCAGCGACACCGCGAGCACCCCGGAGATCGCGATCGGCGTGGGGAAGAACGGGTGGCGCGGCGTGGTGTGCGGTCGCGTCGCGAGCCACTCCGCGATCAGCGCGGCGCCGAACACGATCGAAGAGAGATCGACGACGACGCAGAAGATGCACCACGCGCCGATCACGAACTTCTGCAAGTACAGGAACGAGAGCGCGGAGACGATCGCTACGCCGCCGACGGCGGGCGCGAGCTTGCGCGACGTGTGCCCGGGCGCGCTCACCGCCGCGAGCCCGATCGCGTAGGCGATGGCGCCGAGATACGCGACCGGCACGCCGAGGATCCTGGAGAAGGAGCTCTTGGCGACGACGTCGCAGCCTGCGCCCGGCGCGCAGAAGCTCGAGCCGACCACGTGCGGCGCGATCAGCATGCCGCTCGCGACCAGCGCGGTGAGCGCCGCGAGCGCGGCCACCCAGCGCGTCGCGTGGACGTGCTTCGGTACGGGTCTCGGCGCCGGCGCGGGGGGCGTGTCCTGGGCCTCGGTCGTTCGATGATTCATCGCGGTGCTCGCTCGAGCGGAAACCTGCGACTCGCGGTCGGGATTCCGCGAGTCCCCGTCGCGGCCCAATGTAGCGCCGGATTCGCCGCGTGCAGCGGATCACAGGGCCAGTTTGTAGCCGGTGCCGTAGACCGTCAGGATGTGGATGGGCTTGTCGGGCGCGTCCTCGATTTTCTTGCGGAGCTTGACGACGAAGTTGTCGACGGTCCGGTTGGTCGGCGTCGCCTCGAGCCCCCAGACCTTGGTGAGGATCTCCTCGCGCGAGACCGGGGCCCCGGTCTTGCCATGGAGCAAGCGCAGGAGCTCGGTCTCGTAGAACGACAACGGCTCGCTCTTGTCGCCGCGGGTCACCGTCTGCGTCGTCAGGTTCACCTCGGCGTCGCCGATGCGGAACGTCTCGGGGGCGCCGGTCGCGCGGGCCGCGCGCCGGAAGATCGCGCGGATGCGCGCGACGAGCTCGTTCACGCTGAAGGGCTTGGTGACGTAGTCGTCGGCGCCGGCGTCGAGGCCGCGGATCTTGTCGCTCTCCTGCGAGCGCGCGGTGAGCATGATGATCGGGACCTGAGCGTCCAGTCGCCGCAGCTCCTCGCAGACTTTGTAGCCGTTCAGGTCCGGCAGCATGATGTCGAGGATCACGCAGTCCGGACGCTCGGCCCGCGCGACCGCCACCCCCTCGAGCCCGCGCGCCGTGTGCATCACGGCGAAGCCCTCGAATTCGAGCGCGTCCTTCAGGCCGAGCGCGATGTGCGGCTCGTCCTCGATCAGCAGGATGCGGCGCTTGGTGCTCATGGCGCGCTCACTCGCCTAACGCCCGCGGTATGCAGGCGTACGCTTCTCGCCGAACGCGCGCAGCGCCTCGTCGCGATCCTCGCTCACGAGCGTGCGCTCGTACGCCAGGATCTCGAGCTGCAGGCCGCTCGCGAGATCCACGTCGAAGCTCGCGTCGATCGCCTCGAGCGCCGCGGCCTGCGCGATCGGCGCGCCTCGAAGGATCGGCTCGAGCAGCTGCAGCGCGACCTCACGCGCGCTCTGGCCGGGCGCGCCGACGCGGTTGACGAGCCCCCACGCGAGCGCCTCGTCGGCCGTGAGCCGGCGCCCGGTCAGGATCAGCTCCTTGGCGCGCGCCTCGCCCACGATCCGCGGGAGCTTCTGGGTGCCGCCCGCGCCCGGGATGATGGCGAGCCCGGTCTCGGGGAGCGCGAGCAAGGCACCCGCGGCCGCCACGCGCAGATCGCACATCAGCGCGAGCTCGAGCCCGCCGCCGAGCGCGACGCCGTTGAGGGCGGCGACCACCGGCTTCGGCGAGCGATCGAGCGCGCCGAACTCGGAGCGGTAGAGGCGCAGCATCGCGCGGACGTCGTCCTTGGTGAACGACTGCCGCTCCTTCAGATCGGCGCCCGCGCAGAAGGCCTTGTCGCCCGCGCCGGTGAGCACGATGGCGCGCACGGCGTCATCGGTCGCGGCGGTGCGCGCGGCGTCGCCCACGGCGCGGATCAGCTCGCGCGAGAGCGCGTTCATGCGCTCGGGGCGATCGAGGGTGAGCACGAGCGCGCCGCCTTCGAGCTCGACGCGGAGAGGGCCGGTCTGGGGATAGGGCACGGCGGACGGTTAGCGCGACGCCACCTGCGTGTGAATCCCCCGCGGCCAGGCGGCGTCGGGAGTCCACGCGCGCGCGGCACGCATCGTGCGCGGCGCCCGCTCGCCAGATCTCGGAGCACGGGGGGCACCAAGCAGGAGGAGGTCCATCCCCTTGCGAATCGCTTCCACTCTTCTCACCACGCTCGCGCTCTCGGCGATTCCTTGCTTCGTTCCGGCCTGCAGCTCGAGCGCCAGCTCGACCGCGGCCGCGTGCTCCGGCACCAGCGGCGACCCGCAAGGAGGCTGCAGCGACGGCCTCGCGTGCGAGGCGGTCGAAGGGGGGAGCACGGCGTGCTTCGCGCCGGTGCTCGTGCAGGGGAGGGGCTCGTCGAGCGCCGACGGCAAGGCGGTCGCAGGCGCGCGCGTGGTCGCGCGGGACGTGAACGGCGCGATCGTCGCGCGCGACGTGGCGGTGTCGGCGGCCGACGGCAGCTACCGGCTGCAGATCCCCGCGACCCGCAAGGCCGACGGCACGCTGACGCTCCCGGCCTTCACGCTCCGCGCCGACGCGAGCGGCTTCGCGAGCTTCCCGAGCGGGCTGCGGCCGGCGCTCCCGATCGACGTGAGCGCCCCGACCAAGGCCAGCGACGGGAGCTGGTTCGTGCAGAACGCCGGCACCGACGTCAGCGTCGATCCGCTCGCGAGCACGAGCGGGCTCGGCACGATCAGCGGCACGGTCCAGGGGGCTGCGGCGAACGGCGTCGCGGGCACGCTCGTCGTCGCGGGCGCCTCGAGCGCGCTGGCGGCGCGCGACGGCACGTTCACGCTCTTCGACGTGCCCGCCGGCGAGCAGACCGTCCGCGGCTTCCTGCGAGGCTCGAACTTCACCCCCGCGAGCGCGACCGTCGTCGCCGGCGCGGAGCTGAAGGGGCTGGTCCTCGCGGCTGCGGGCGCGGCCGGCGCGACGGTCACGGGCAGCATCCAGATCGTGAATCCCTCGGAGGGGAGCGCCTCGTCGACCAGCCTGGTGCTGGTCGTGAAGTCGACGTACGTCGCCACGATCGCGCGTGGCGAGGCGCCCAAGGGGCTGCGCGCGGCCGGCGTCACGGGCGCGTTCTCGATCACGGGGGTCCCCGACGGCACCTACGTCGTCCTTGCAGCGTTCGAGAACGACGGGCTCGTCCGCGACCCCGACACCGCGATCGGCGGCACGGCGACGCAAGAGGTCACGGTGGCCGGCGCCTCGGCCGCGGCCGGCAGCTTCAAGGTGACCGGGGCGCTCGACGTGCGCGGCCCCGGAGCGAGCGGCCCGGAGGTGGTCGCGAGCGCTGCGCCGACCATCACGTGGGCCGACGATTCCTCGGAGGATGGCTACGATCTCTGGGTCTACGACGGCTTCGGCAACCAGAGCTGGGCGGCGCCCGCGCTGCCGGCGGTCACGGGGAGCAAGGACGTGACGGCGACCTACGCGGGGCCCGCGTTGAAGCCGGGCTACTACCAGTTCCGCGCGGCCTCGTTCCGCAGCAAAGGCGGCACCAAGACCTACATCTCCATGACGGAGGACCTGAAGGGGGTCTTCATCGTGAAGTGGCGCGCGGCTCGTCCGGGCCGAGATCCCCTCCCGCCTGCGCGCGGCTTTCGCTAACGTCGTGAGCATGCTCGACGACGCCGCGATCGCCTCGTTCCTCGATCTCTCGTTCGATCACCTCTGCTCGCGCAAAGTGAAGGAGCTCGTCGACCTCGATCGGGCGATCCGCTCGATCGATGCGGCCCTCGAGCCCGCGCGCGTCGCGGACGCGCAGCAGCGCCTCGTCTCGCCCGCCCGCGCGCGCCTGATCGCGCGCGCCAAGGCGAGTGCGCTCAGGGTCGACGTGTGGCTGCCGGCGCCCGTGAGAGACCTGATCGCGGAGGAGCTCGGCAAGCCTGCGCCGCTGCCGCCCAAGCTCGTCGACGAGCTCGTGGGGAGCGAGAAAGTGCGCGACGAGGTCCGTGCCATGCTCAGCGACACGCTCCAGAGCTTCATCAAGAAGGCGACCGGCGGCGGCGGCGAACAGGACGCGAGCCCCGGCGCGGCGGCGGCGCGCGCGTTCGGCTTCGGCGCACGCGCGATGGCGGCGGCGGGGCGCGGGCTGCTCGGCGGCCTCGGCGATCAGCTCGAGCGCACCTTGCAGGACAAGGTCCGCGACTTCGTCGACGCGTCGGTCGCGGCGGTGCAGCAGCGCATCGCGAAGAAGCTCACCAGCGACGACACGGCCAAGGAGCTCGGCAAGCGGCGCAAGAAGGCCTTCCTCGCCTTCCTCGAGAAGACCGAGCCCGAGGTGGCGGCGTACGTCGCCAAGGCTCCGCACGACGTGATCGACGCGCTGGTCCCCGGGCTCGTGCAGCACAACCTGCAGCGCCCCGAGCTGCGCGAGGCGATCAAGGCCGAGATCAAGGCGGCGATCGACGAGCTCGGCGAGGACGAAGTCGGCGCGCTGCTCGATCGCCTCGGCCAGCGCGCGCTCGCGCGCGAGGCGATGCACGCGCACGTCGGCCCGATCGCGAAGGACTTCGTGGCGACGCCGGCGTTCGGGGCGTGGTTCGCGGCGGTCAAGCCGTAGCCGCGCGCGCGAGGCCCGCACCTTCCGCCACGCGGCGTGTCGCGACCTCGGGCGGTCCTCGGCTGGGCGCCGCGGGTGACGAGCCGCGCGGCGGCAGAGGCCGCTACTTCGCCGCGCCCAGCGTGAGCGCGCGATCGCAGCCGGCCCCCTTCACGTCGACCGCCCTGCCCGCGCGCGTGACGCGAAGCGGATCCTTCGCGTCGTCCTTCGCCTCGCGCACGACGTCGAGGAGCACCTTGCCGGTCGCGTCGTCGACGAAGAAGTCGTGGAAGCTGTGCATCGGCTCGGCGCACGCGCTCTGGCAGTCGGAGCCGTCCTTGCAGTCGACCATCTCGCGCGTCTTCTCGTCGAACTGCACGTAGACCACGAGCCCCTGCTCGGTCGCCACGTGCACGTGCACGACGCCGTCGCCGTGGCCGACCAGCGTCGCCTCGACGTTGCCGCCGCAGCGCCCGCCCGCCATGTCGAGCTGGTGACGGACGACCTTGCCGGAAGCGGTCTGCACGTAGAGGTACGCGACGGGCGCGATGACGCTCGGGTCGCGCGGGAGGCACGGCTCGCCCTTCTTCCAGTCGTGGCCGCACAGCGCCTTCGGGCTCTCGTCGCCCGACCAGGCGGCGAGCGACTCGTCGTCCTTGCGCGCGGCCTCGTACGCGGCCTTCCAGTCGTCGAACGCCTGCTCGTCGGCGTCGCCGGCCTCGTCGAACGTCGCGTCGCAGGCGAGCTTGCCGGCGAGCTTGTCCTTGGCGGCCTTGGTCGGGTTGAGCGCGTTCGATCGCGCGAAGGCGGCGCGCGCCTTCTCGGCGTCGCCGAGCCCCTCGGCCGCGAGGCCGTAGTTGAACCAGATCATCGCGAGCAGCTTCTTGTCGCCGGTGTGCGCCGCCGCCTTGTCGAGATCCGCGAGCCCGAGCTTGAACTCCTTGGCGAGGATGTGCGCATAGCCGCGCTCGCCGTACGCCCGCGCGTCGTCGGGCACCGCGACGAGCGCCCGGTCGAACGCGAGAACCGCGTCGGCGAGCCGCTTGTCGCGCGTGGCCTTGCGCCCCTCCTCGAGCGCCTTGCGGTAGGTCGCGAGCGCCTTGACCTCCTCGGCCGAGAGCGCCTTGGGCGCGGTCTTCTGCGGCGATTCCGGCTTCTTCGCCACGGCCTTCGTGCCCGCGCTCGGCGCGGCGCTCGCGGCGCTCTCGCCGGCCGCGGAAGGCGCGGCAGGCGAGTCCTTGCCGTCCTGCTTGGCCTTGCCTTTGGCCTTGGCGGGGGCGCTCGCCGCGGAGCCCTCCGACGACGCGGAGGGCGCATCCTTCGGACAACCCGTGAGCGACACGACGAGCGAGGGGAAGGTGAGGAGCGCGAGGACGGTGAGCGAGCGACGCATGGTCCGGGAGGAGGCCGCGGGGTGAAGGTCGCGTCAACGACCCGTCGAAGCCTCGCCCATCCGACGGCCGCGCGGCGCGATCGTTCCCGCGATCGAAGCGAGATCTCCGAGCGTGTCCGCGTGGAGACGGGCGCGTGCGCACGCGGACACGCCTCGGGGTACGCTGCTCTCCGCCGTGTCCTCCCCCTACTTCGCGCCGCCGCCGCCGCCGCCACCGCCGCCGCCGCCCGAGGGCCGCGGCGCGCAGGCGAACAAGGCGCTGCTCGTCGCCATCGGCGCGGGCCTCGCGGTCGTCGCGGTCGGCGCCATCGTCGGCGCGATCGTCTTCACGGGAGTGCTCGATCGGCGCCGCGGCTCGGGCGACGACGATCACGACGAGCACGCGAAGACCAAGTCCGCGAGGTCCGACGACAAGCCGAAGCCGAAGGCGGCAAAGGCCGCCGTCGAGCTTCCCATTCTCGATACCGATCCGGTGCGCGGGGCGAGCGACGCCGCGGTGACGCTCGTCGAGTTCGGCGATCTCGAGGACGCGAGCACCGCCGCCACCGAGAAGATCCTGGCGGCGCTTCTCCTCGAGTACGACAAGAAGCTGCGCGTCGTCTGGAAGGATCTCCCCGGCACCTGGCACAAGAGCGCGCGCCGCGCCGCCGAGCTCGCGCGCCTCGAGCAGCTCGACGGCGGTCCGGAACGCTTCTGGAAGCTCCACGACGACGCGCTGGCGCACCGCGGCGGCCTCGCGCTGCGCATCCCCGAGTGGGAGAAGGCGCTCGAGAAGAAGACGAGCGAGCGCTACGGCGAGGCGGCCACCAAGCTCGTCGACGACGGCGTCGCGTTCGGCAAGAAGCTCAACCTGCTCTACACGCCGGTGCTCTTCGTCGACGGCGAGCAGGTGCGGGGCGCGACGACCCACGCGCTCGAGAAGGTGATCGACGCCCACCTCGTA
>CAIXWQ010001323.1 GCA_903923175.1 uncultured delta proteobacterium
GACCCCTGCACCACCGACAGCTGCGATCCCGCGGCCGGCGTGCGCCACGCGCCCGCCGCCGCCGGGACCCCCTGCGTCGACGCCGACGCCTGCAACGGCGCCGAGGCCTGCGACGGCGCGGGCGCGTGCAAGGCGGGGACGCCGCCGACGATCGACGACGGCAACCCGTGCACCGTCGACGGCTGCGACGCGGCGACCGGACCCGTGCACACGCCCGTGGCGGCCGGGACGCTCTGCTCGGACGGCGACGCCTGCAACGGCGTCGAGAGCTGCGACGCCTCGGCGCGGTGCGCGGCGGGCGCGCCGATCGCGATCGACGATCACGACGCCTGCACCGCCGACGCGTGCGACCCCGCGACCGGGGCCGTCTCGCACACGCCGGTCGCGAGCGCGACCTGCGACGTGAGCGCGCCGACGTGGCCCGCCGGGGCCTCCGCGAAGGTCACGACCGTCGGCCCCGTCTCTGCCGATCTCTCGTGGACCGCGGCGACCGACGACACCGGCGTGACCTCGTACGAGGTGACCTGCACCGGGCTCGCCGCCCTCACCGGCTCGGGCACGACGGCGCACGTGCCTGGCCTCGCCCTCGGCACGACCTACGACTGCGTGATCGTCGCCCTCGACGGCGCGGGCAACCGCTCCAAGAGCCCGCTGCACGTCTCGGTCGATCCGCTCCCGCCCGACCCGAAGACGCTTGCGCCGAAGGTCGATCTCACCCAGCCGACCGACTTCGACGCCGCGCACACGTTCCTGTTCACCGGCCCCGACGCCATCCAGAAGGGGGTCGCCTCGGGGACGATCGTCGCCGCGCAGGCCGCCATCATCCGCGGCCGGGTGCGCACCACGGCCGGCGATCCCCTGCCGGGCGCGAGGATCAGCGTGCGCGGCCAACCGCAGCTCGGCTTCACCGTCAGCCGCGCGGACGGCATGTACGATCTGGTCGTGAACGGCGGCGTCACGCTCGACGTCGACGTCGAGAAGGCGGGCTACGTGCCGGCGCAGCGCAAGGTCGCGTGCCCGCTGCAGGACTTCGTCTGGGCGACCGACACGATGATGATCGCGCGCGACGCTCGCGCCACCGAGGTCGCCGCCGGCTCGAGCGCGTACCAGATCGCGACGGGGACCCCGGTGAACGACGGGCGCGGCCTGCGCACCGCCACCGTGCTCTTCGCGCCGTCGACGCAGGCGATCGTCCACGCGCCCGACGGCTCGACCTCGATGCCCGCGACGTTCCACGTGCGCGCGACCGAGCTCACCGTCGAGTCCGCGCGGGCGCAGGCGATGCCGTTCGAGCTCCCGCCGAACAGCGCGTACACCTACGCCGTCGATCTCGACCTCGACGAGGCGGTCGCCGCCCACGAGACGAGCGTCGAGTTCACGCAGCCGGTCGTCTTCTACGTGGACTCGTTCCTCGGCTTCCCTGCGGGCGCGACCATCCCCGTCGGCTACTTCGATCGCGCCCGCGGGCTCTGGGTGCCGGCGCCGAGCGGCGTCGTGATCGAGGTCACGGCGACGACCACCGGGGTCGCGGCGCTCGACGTCGACGGCGACGGCGTCGCGGACTCCGACGCGGCCCTCGCGGCGCTGGGCATCACGGTCGCCGAGCGCCAGCAGCTCGCGACGCTCTACCCCGTCGGCATGCGCGTCTGGCGCGTGAGCATGGACCACTTCACGCCGTACGACCTCAACACCGGGTGGGCGCCCTCGCCGGGCGCGAGCCGGCCGGGCGACGACACCGAGCCGCAGACCGATCGTGTCGACGACCCGCTGTGTGCGCACGGCTCGATCATCGGCTGCGAGAACCAGACGCTCGGCGAGCGGGTCGCCATCCCGGGGACGTCGCTCGAGCTCGCGTACCAGAGCGATCGCGTCGGGTACGAGTCGTCGATCCGCGTCCCGCTGCTCCCCAGCACCTTCGATCCCGCGACCAACCCGATGCACTCGGTGCACGTCATCGTCCACGCGGACGGGCAGACCGTGGCGGACGAGGAGCTCGCGCCGCTCGCCGGGCTCACCAAGCGCTACCAGTGGGCGCACGTCGATCCGGTGACCGGGCAGGCCATCCAGGGGCGCAGCCGGGTGCACGTCGAGATCGGCTACGAGTACGTCGGCATCCGCTCGAAGACGAGCGCGTTCGGCTACAACGGCGGCGGCGGCATGACGATGGTCGGCGGGACGTCGGCCTCGAGCGGCGGCGGCGGCGGCGGCGGCTCCGTCGCCATCCAGCTCCAGCCCCCGCCTCCGCCGCCGATCATCACCATCTGGAAGAACTGGGACGTCGAGACGGGGACCGGCTGGAACGCGACGCCGGAGGGGATCGGCGGCTGGTCGATCGACGAGCACCACGCCTACGACCCGCGGCTCCACACGCTGTTCTACGGCGACGGCAACTCGCGCGGCGCCGAGACCGCGGTCGATCGCCGGGCGAAGGTCGTCCCGAACGTCTACGCCGGCAGCCAGGTCGCGATGCCCGACGGCACCGTGTACGCCGCCACGTGGAACGGCTTCGTGTTCCGCTATTCCCCCGGCAAGACGGCCACCGAGTACGTCGCCTCCGGATCGGCCATCGCGCTCGCGAGCGACGGCACGCTCGTCGTCACCGACCACACTCGTCACGTCGTCACCGTGCTCCCGAAGAACCCGCCGACCTGGACTCGGTGGAGCTCCGACGACTTCGCCCCGGGCCAGCGGATCATCGCCGGCACCAAGGGGGTCGCGGGCTTCACGGGCGACGGCGGGCCGGCGACGTCCGCGCTGCTCGCCAACCCCGCGAGCATCGCGGTCGGGCCCGACGGCTCCATCTACGTCTACGTGTTCGACACCACCTCGTCGAACCAGCGCGTGCGTCGCATCGACCCGGCCGGAACCATCACGACCTTCGCCGGCGGGGGGACCGGGCCGGAGGACGGCGTCGACGCGAGGAGCGTCAACCTGGGGCGGCCGAACCAGGTGAGCAACGGCGCGCTCTCGGTGTCGCCCGACGGCGAGGTGTACTTCGTCGGATCGAGCGGCGCGCTCTGCCGCGTCGGGATCGACAACGTGATTCACCAGATCAAGGCCACCCGCGGCTCTCCGCTCGACTACAGCGGCGGCGGCCCCGCGGTGCCGCTCGAGGTCGCCAGCGTCCTGGCGGCCGGCGGGGGGAGCTTCTACTTCAGCGGCACCTTCGGCGCGCAGGTCGGTCGTCGCGTCTTCCACCAAGACGCCAGCGGCCTGGTCACGAGCATCGCCGGCAACCCGATGACGGTGTCGAACGCCGACGACTTCGCGAACGCGTTCGGCATGCACGGCGACATCCTCTCGCTGGCGCGCGCGCCGAACGGCGACCTGCTGGTCAACTCGACGGGCAACACGATCGCCATCCGACCGACCGGGATCTACGACACCATCGGCGGCGAGATCGTCTACCCCGAGCTCGACGGCAGCGTGCTCTACGTGTTCGACGGCTACGGCCGCCACCTCCGGACGCTCGACGCGCTCACCGGCAAGGCGCTGCGCGCGTTCGTCTACGACTCGGCCGGACACGTCGTCGACGTCAAGGACGAGAACGGCGACGTGACGACGTTCACGCGCGACGCGAGCGGCCGCGTGACCCGCATCGTCGCGCCGTTCGGGCAGACCACGAGCCTCGAGTACGACGCGAACGGCTTCCTCTCCGCCGTGCAGACGCCCGACGGCGTGCGGCGCGGCTACGTCGCGTCGGCGGCCGGCCTGCTGCAGCAGTACACCGATCCGCTCGGCGGCGTGCACGCGTTCCAGTACGGGTCCGACGGGCGCCTCGTGCGCGACGCCGATCCCCTGGGCGGCTACCAGATCGTCGCCAGCACGACCGACAAGCTGACGAGCTCGGTCACGCTGACGACGAAGCTCGGTCGCAAGACCGTTCACCGCACCGACGCTTCCGGGCCCGGCGAGACGCGGACGACGACGCGGCCCGACGGCACGGTCTCCACCATCGTCGCCGACCCCGCCGGATGGACCGAGTCGACGAGCGCGGACGGCACCAAGTCGCGCGTGCAGGACGGCGCCGATCCCCGCTTCGCCGGCGCGACCCCGCGCGTGAGCGAGACGCTGACGCTGCCCGGCGGCCTCGTGCGCACGACGAGCGTCGCGCGCGCGGTGACGTACGTCGATCCGGCGCTGAAGGAGCCGTTCAACCTCACGAAGCTCGTGACCACGACGACGATCAACGGGGCGAGCTGGACGTCGACCTACGACGCCATCGCGCGCCGCCTGACCCGCGCCTCGCCCGAGGGGCGCACGCTGATCGAGACCGTCGACGACCTCGGCCGCCCTCTGTCGCTCGGCGGTATCCCCGCGCTGGCCGATCGGGTCTTCACGTACGACGCCCACGGCCGGCGAACGGGGAGCGCCTTCGCGACCGCGGGCGACACGCGCGCGGTCACGTACACGTACGACGCCGACGGTCTGCTCGCGGCCGCGCGCCTGCCGTCGCTCTCGATCACCACGACCCGCGACGCGGCCGGGAGGCCGCTCTCGCTCACCACGACGGCGAACGCGGACCCCTCGGACCTCAGGGTGGTCTCGTATGGCTACGACGCGGACGGCAACGTCACGAGCGTCACCCCGCCGGGGCGACCGGCGCACGTCTTCACGTACGACGTCGGCGGGCAGCCGAGGTCGTACACGCCGCCGGGCGCGCCGGCCGCGGTGCGCTACGACTACGACGACGACCACGCGCTGACGCAGATCACGCGCATCGACGGGGCGCTCGTCACGCTCGGCTACGACGCCGCCAAGGGGCAGCTCGCGTCCATCACCCACGCCACGGGTGCGATTCACTACGCCTACGACGCGGCCGGGAGGCTCCAGCAGTTCGACGACGGCGTGGAGGCGGTGACCACCACGCGCCAAGGGCCGCTCGCGACGATGGTCGCCTGGACGGGGGTCGTCGCCGGGAGCGTCTCGCGCGGCTACGACGCGGACCTGCGCGTGACGTCGCTCTCGGTCGATGGCGCGAACCCGATCGCGTACGCCTACGACCGCGACGGCCTGGTGAAGAGCGCCGGCGCCGAGACGATCTCGCACGACCCGGTGAGCGGGCTGCTCACGGGTACGGCGCTCGGCACGATCGCGGATACGTACGCCTACGACGCCTACGGAGCGGTCAGGAGCTACGCCGCGACGGCGGGCGCGGCGCCGATGTTCGCCTACTCCGTGACCACCGATCCGGTCGGCCGCGTCGCGACGAGGTCGGAGACCACCGGCGGCGTGACCCACCTGTATGCGTACACGTACTCGCCGCACGGCGAGCTCACCCAGGTGAGCGTCGACGGCAAGCCGACGCGCGCGTTCGAGTACGATCTGAATGGCAATCGCACCAAGAAGGCGAGCTACGACGCCGCCGGCACGCCGAGCGTCGAGGCGTACGCCTACGACGATCAGGACCGGCTGCTGACCGCGAGCTCGCCCGCCGGCACGCGCACGTACGGCTGGACCCTCGACGGCGAGCTGTCGACGATCACCGACGCGGGCGGGACGACGACGTTCGTGCACGACGCGCTCGGTAACCTCCGCTCGGTGGCGCGGCCGGCGCTGCCGCTCGTCGAGTACGTCTTCGATGGGCTCGGTCGGCGCGTCGGCAAGAAGGTCGGCGGCGCGCTCGTCCAGGGCTGGCTCTATGGCGACACCGTCCGCCCGATCGCGGAGACCGACGCCAGCGGGGCCGTCACGGCCCGCTACGTGTACGTGACCGGGTTGAACACGCCCGACTACGTGCTGCGCGGCGGCAAGACGCTGGCGGTGCTGCGCGACCACCTCGGCACGCCGCGGGTGCTGGTCGACAGCGCGACGGGGAGCGTCGAAGGAAGGCTCGATCTCGACGAGGACGGCAACGTCGTCGCCCAGAGCGGCAGCCTTCTCGCCGCCGGCTTCAACGGCGGGATTTGGGACCAGGACACCGGGCTCGTGCGGCTCGGTCTGCGGGACTACGAGCCGAAGACGGGCCGGTGGACGCGACGCGATCCCGTCCTGTTCCGGGGCCAGAGCGCCAACCTGTACGTCTACTGCTCGGGCGACCCGATCGACTGTCGAGACGTTCGGGGCACCGCGGGCGCCGCTTGGGGGCTGACCGCCGGTGCGGGGGGCTTCGGCCCAGGAGGATCCGTCACGGTGGGCGTCTACTTCGACCTCTCGGCCGACTCGGTCTGGGACGTCTGGCGTCCGTACGTGTCGGTCGCCGGCGGCATCCAGATGATGCCGTACGCGGGCGCAGGCCTCGAGGGGACGGCGGAGTTCAGCAAGGAGGACTTCTGGGGCACGGGGTGGGACGCCGGGCTCGACGGCCCCGAGATCGGCGGCGCGGTGCAGATCAACGACGAGGGGAAGATCCATTCCTACAACGCCAGCGTCGGGCCGAGCTGGGGCCTCTCGACGCACGGCTTCCGCACGAAGACCTGGGACCTCCGCAAGGAGCTCTTGGGCGGCAGGGACCGGGACCTGCACGATCTCATGGTGGTGCCTCCGTGCCCCTGAAGGCTCCCGAGCTCGGTCGCGGGCCGGCCTCCGAGGCGCCGTACCGCGAGCGCGTCGAGCTCGCCGCGGAGCCGGCCGCCGCTCCGCACGCGGGCGCGCAGCCGGCGCGCGTCGTGCGATTCGAGTCGGACCTGGATCGTCTCACGCGGGCAGTTCCCATCGTGCTCGTGACGTCGCTCGGGGTCTGGATGGGCCGCTCCGGGGGCGCGTCGTGGTGGCAGGGGGTCGCGCTCGCCGCGCTCTTCGGGCTGCCGCTGGGCGCGATCGTCGGCGCGGTGGTCCTCGCGCCCACGGTGGCCTTGGCGCGCTCGATCACGTGCGGCAGGGAGCTCGCGATCGAGGGGAGGTCGCTTCGCTGGTCGCAGCTGCTCGGCGTCTCCGCGACCGGCTCGCTCGGCGGCACGTCGGTGCTGCTGGTGCTGGAGAGCGAGCCGCGATGCGAGCTCCGGACCGTGTTCCTCAGAGACCCCGCGCGCGCGGTCGAGTGCGTCGCGCAGCTGAACGCCCGCCGCACCGACGCCCGCGCGAGCGCGTCGGCGCGGCGTCCGATCGCGGGGTGGACCACGCTCGAGTGTGCCGTTCGGGCGGTGCCGGTGTTCTTGCCGGCGCTGCTCGTCGCGCTCGTGGCTGGCGCGACGTTTGCGAACCTCTGGCTGCCGGCCGCGCTGACGGCCGCCGCGCTGACGTTGCGAAGCCGGCTCGGCTCGCCCCGCGTGCGCCAGGTCGCCGGCGAAGGCGCACCGGCGCAGCTCGGCCTCTGAGCCGCCGCGCCCCGCTCACCCCCTCTCACCCGGAATCGGATACAGCCCCGCGAGCAGCTCGTTCCTGCGGAACCCGAGCGCCTCGCGCTGCACGCGCAGCTCCCACACCGCGCGCTCGGCCTCCTTGCGCAGCTGCGCGTGGCTCGCGAGCTTCTTCTCGCGCGCCTTCACCCACGCGGCGTCACGCGCGCGCTTCACGTCGAGCGCGTCGAGCGCGTCCAGCTCCTTGCCGAGGACGTCGAGCTTCAGCAGCAGCAGGTTGATCTTGTCCTCGGCGCGCCGCAGCGACGACGCCATCTCCTCGAGCAGCTCGCGCTGCAGGTCGCCGGGCGCGCCGCGCGTGGGGATCCGCTCGCGGAGGCGATCGAGGTACGGGCTCTCGACCCCCTGCGACTTCAGCTGCTCGACGAGGTGCTTCCAGGGCGGATCCCACACGCCCGGAAGTGTGGGGCCGAGGGCGTGACGCGGCCAGTCCTGCGGGCGCCACGAGGAGCTCCGAGTTCGGGATTTCGTGCCGATCCGCGCCCGCTCAGCCCCGCGGCGCGGCGGGCTCGGCGCCCGCGCCCTCGCTGACCACCGCGTCGAGCGCGTCGAGATCGGGCGGCTTGGCGACGTGCCGCGCGAACCCCGCTGCGAGCGAACGGCGGACGTCCTCCGGCCGCGCGTAGCCGCTCAGCGCCACGAGCAGGCAGCCCGCGAGCGCAGGCTCGGCGCGCAGCCTCCGCGCCACCTCGTAGCCGTCGATCCCTGGCAGGCCGAGATCGCACAGCACGACGTCGGGCGGGGCGGCGCAGGCCATCTGCACGCCGGTGACGCCGTCGGCGGCGATCGCGACATCGTGGCCGAAGAAGCGCAGCGCCCCTTGCAGGCTCTCGGCGGCGTCCTCGTTGTCCTCGATGA
>CAIXWQ010001324.1 GCA_903923175.1 uncultured delta proteobacterium
ATCGAGTGCAAGGAGATGCGCTGGCACTTGGTGAAGTCCAGGTATCAGCCGGTCGGCATTTCTGGCGATGTTCTACCGAAGGAGCGAACCAATGCGAACTCGTGATCTCGTCTGCTACTTCTGCATGAGCGATTCCTGCTCGCTCAAGAGCGATCGGCGCGGTCGTCCTTACCTGACCTGCGGAGCGTGCGGCGCGCGCTCGTTCATTGTGGCGTGGCGTGACGCGGTCCGGTCGCTCGCGCTGGTGCAGCCGCTCGTCGCCGCGCGCGCCGAGGAGATCCAGAGCGATCGCGCTGCGGCCACTGCCGCCGCCGGCCTCGAATCGCAGGTCGGCGCGGCGCTCCGCGCCATGCTCCAGGCGCAGCCGGACGCGTCGGCTGCGCCGCGAGGCGAAGTCGAGTCGGCTCGCGCCGTTGGGACCCACCGATGACCCGGTTCTCCCTCGCCGAGCGTCCGCCTGCGAACGACACGATGTCGCGCGGCTCGGACACCTCCGATCTCGTACGCCTTCGCGAGCGCATCGAGAAGCACCAGGAGCAGCAACTCGCGGAGGCCGAGGTCTCTGCGGACATCGATCGCTGGAACGCAGGCGTCCGCGTGCAGGAGCAGCGAGAGGCCGCGCGCGTCGAGGCCGAAGCCCGCTCGATCGAGGCCCAAGGCCGAGCGCGGTGGATGCGCGTCTTCTCGCTTCAGGCTGTCGTCGGCCTCGGCGCGTTCGTCGTCGCCGAGATTCTGCTCCTCCGGCGAGCAGGCGCGGAGAAGGCAGGATGATCCCGTCGATCGTTGTTGGGAAGCTGGCGTCGCGCGCGATTGACAGCGCCGTGGGTAGCCCCGCTCCCGAGCCGGCGCCGTCGTCGCACGGTCCGCTGCTGCGGGCGCAGGAGAGGCTCGCGCGTGCCGAGGCGTCGCTCGATGTCGTCGACGCCTACGAGCAGTTCGCGGTTCCCCTGGCACTGCTCGTCGGGGCCGCCGCGGTCATCATGGGAAGGAGGTAGGTGGTGACCAACGCGAGGAAGAAGTCCACCAGGCGGGCCCTGACCGCCGCCGAGTTGAAGCAGGCTCGGGACAACTTGAACAAGGCCATCGCGGACGCTCGCGACGTCTTCAAGATCGGCCGCACATCGGCCGAGGACTTCGCCCGAATCGGCAATCGCTATCCAGGCGCCTACTGCGTTCGCGAGCTGTGGCGCGGCTCTCCGGCGAAAGTCAGCGAGCTGGAGCGTGAACTCCAGCGGCACGCCGCAGCTACGCACAGCAGCAGGGTTCAGAATCGGAACCGCGGTGGAGGTCCCGAGTCCCCCGACGCCGAGCACGTCGTGTACATCGCCTTGTTCAAGAATTGCTCGCCGGAGTGGCCTGCGGTCGAACTGCTCCGCAAGGATGCAAGCGAGCCTGGTCGCGGGCTCTGGACCGAGATCACGCCGGGTCGTACGGCGGCGTGTGCGCCGTGCGCGAAGACGGGCGTCCACAGCGTGCGCGACGCGCGCGCCGGCGGCCGAGCCGGGCGTGGGCGCAAGCCCCGCAGCGCCTCAGTCGGGCGGGCGAAGTGAGCGAGCGTGCCGCGCGGGCGCACGGGGGGCGTCGTCTGGCAGGCGTGCCGCAGACTTCGCGAGCGGCACAAGCGCAGGCCTGGACGCGCCGTTCGATCTGCTTTCACGAGGCTGGCCACTGCGTCGCGATGCTTGCCGCCTATGGCGAGCTACCGTGCCTTCGGGTCGACGACGGACCGCCGCAGGAGGGCGAGACTCTTCTCTTCCTGCCGATGCTCCAGCGAGGCGACGTGTGGTCGGAAACGGCACTCCTTGGCAAGCTCCGAAGGGCTCGGCAGCGCTGGCAGGATCGACCTGGGGTGGCGATCGATGAGCGGCTCCGGGAGTCCGCCATCGCGAGCTGGAGGGTCAGTCTCGCGGGGCCGGCGGCCGAACGGCTCTTCGTCGGGCCAAGCCATTCGAGGAGGTACAGCGCGTCGGACATCCTGTCGGCCAGAGCCGTTGCCGAGGAGTTGGTCCCCAACATCGACGAACGCCGGACGTGGTGGGCGCGAGAGTGGCGGTTCCTGCTTCGGTTCATCAGGTCGCGCTGGATTGACGTATTTGCGCTCGCCGCTGCGCTCGATGCCCGCGGGTTCCTCGACCACAACGACGTGGAGGCGACGCTGCGGTTGAGTGCGAAACCGTCGCATCGCCGATCGAGCCAGGCGTGGGGCTGACGCGCTCGGCGAGGGCCACCCTTGACGGGGATGAGCGTTCTACCAAAGCGGCGCTCCAACCTGCTCCGCCCCAACGCAACCCCTCGCGAGGCGGGAAAGTCCGAGTTTACAGTTGGCAGTCGCCGATAGTCGTCGTGCCGTACGTCCGTGGCGTCGACTCCGGGATGCATGCTTTGCCTCCTGGGCAGGGCGTTGCTGCATTCGGGTCGCAGAACCGCGCGCATTGGGAAAAATTGCAGCCAAACCCCGGCGCGCAGGGCGTCATTGCGTCGCACGCGGCGCCAGCCTGGCCCGTCCCCGCCTTTTGGCACGCGAAGCGCGCGCCCGTTGGGAACGCAAGGTAGGCGCAGCCCTGGCCCGTGCCAGAGCCCGGCGCTCCCGATGTGCCCCCCTCTTGGCAGCTCGTGGAAGCGAGCGGGTCGCAGAGTGTGAAGCACTTCCCGTAGGGCGCGCCGGAAGCGGTGTAGCAGACGCCGGCGCATTGGCCGTTGGGGTTCCCGTCCTGGCAGTACTTGACGCACAGACCGTTCGCACACAACAGCCCCGGCGCGCAATCGGTTCCCGAGGAACAGACGCTGTTTCGGACGCCGCTGCCAGTCGGGCTGCAGGCCAGGTGACCGGCTACAGGGTAGCAATCTTGGTTGGTCTTGCAGCCGCAGAGCGGAAACATTGTGCACTCGTCGCCCGCGGCAAGCTTGCACGCGGGGCCGGAATCCGCACCGGAGTCGGTTCCGACGTGCGTGTCAGGCAGGGGCCCCGAGTCCGTGACGATGCCGGTGTCCGCGCCCGAGTCGGCGACCGCCGACGTGTCGTCGACTGCACTGTCCGTCGCGGCGTCCTCACCCGCGGCGTCGCCGGCCGAGTAGCTGTTACAGCCGGTCACGAGCATCAACGAGATCGCAAGGATTCCAGAGCGCATTAGAAGGCCCCCTTCAGACCGATCGACCCCACACCGACCCACGGGGCAACCCATGCTCCGGTTCGCTTCGACTCGCCGCCCCACACGAGCGCCGCCACGCCGACGCCTAGACCGACGACGCCCACGCCGAGCGAGATGAACGCGGTCGTGCGCGTCGTGTTGTAGTTGCTCACGTCCGACGCGTTGCAGTTCAGCCTGGTCGGACAGCTGTTCCCGAGGTCGTCGTCCATCTTCTTCGCCCGCAGGCCCTGGATGGCGCCGACGCCCAGGCCGACGCCGGCGACCGTGAAGCCGACGTACGCCCAGGCGCTCGTGCCGCTCGCCTCGTCGTGCGCTGGTGGCGTGGTGCCCTCGCCGTCTCGGCGCCGAGCCGATCCTGTCGCCTTCTCCGAGGAAGCCGGGGCCTTCACCGTGAGCTTCACGGTCCGACTCTCGCTCTCGGCCACTGAGACCGTCGTCTCGCTCGCCTCGCCGCCCTC
>CAIXWQ010001325.1 GCA_903923175.1 uncultured delta proteobacterium
GGCGCGCGGCGACGTCGATCGGTTCGCGCCGGTGCGCGCGCTGCTCCGGGCCGCGTGCGCCGCCGGGCTCGAGGGGCTCATCGCCAAGCGACGGGGCGCGCCCTACCGCGCCGGCCGCACGCGCGACTGGCTCAAGCTCAAGTGCGGGCACCGGCAGGAGCTCGCGATCCTCGGCTACGTGCCGCAGAAGGGGACCTCCCCGTCGTCGCGGACGCTCGGCGCGCTGCTCCTCGGGCTCGGCGACGGCGCGGGCGGCTTCGTCTACGCCGGCAAGGTCGGCGCGGGGCTCGACGAGCGCACGGCCCGCGCGCTGGTCACGCGGCTCGATGGCGCGCGCGTCGCTCTGCCGAGCGCACGGGGCGCGCCACGCGAGCCGAGGGCGCGCTGGTCGACGCCGACGCTGGTCGCCGAGGTGTCGTTCACCGAGTGGACGGCCGAGGGGCGCGCGCGCCATCCCGTGTTCCTCGGGCTGCGCGAGGACAAGCGCCCCGAGGCGTGCGTGCGCGAGCCGGCCGGCGCGCCCGCGCACGCGCGTGAGGCCGCCCGGCCCGCGCAGGCCGTGAAGCTTTCGAACCCGACGAAGGTGCTCTTCCCGCGCGACGGCGTCACGAAGCGCGCGATCGCCGAGTACTACGACGCGGTCGCCGAGGTGCTCCTCCCGCACCTCGCCGGGCGCCCGATCGCGATCGAGCGCTGGCCCGAGGGGATCGACGGCCCCGCGTGGTACCAGCAGTACGCGCCGCCGAAGGTGCCCGAGCTCGTCCGCACGTTGGCGGTCGACGGTCGACGGCGCGTGCTGGTCGACGATCGCGCGACGCTCGCGTGGCTCGCGAACCTCGCCGCCCTGACGCTCCACGTCTGGCACAGCCACGTGCCCGCGGGCGCGTCCGAGCCCTCGGCGATCGCGGAGGCGCTCGCTCGGCCCGACTGGGTCGTCTTCGATCTCGACCCGGGCGAGGGCTCGTTCGCGGATCTCGTGACGGTCGCCGAGGCGCTGCACCGCGCGCTCGATGCCCTCGAGATCGAGAGCGTGCTCAAGACGAGCGGCAAGCGCGGGCTGCACGTCCTCGTGCCGCTGGCGCGCGGGCACGACTTCGAGACCGCGCGCGCGTTCGCGCTCCAGGTCGCCGGCGCGGTGGCGCGCCACCTGCCCGGCCTCGCGACCATCGAGCGGTCCCTCGCGAAGCGCGGAGGCCGTCTGTACGTCGATTGCCTGCAGAACGGGCGTGGAAAGACGATCGCCGCGCCCTACACCGTGCGCGCGCTCGACGGCGCGCCGGTCTCCACGCCGCTGCGCTGGAGCGAGCTCGGCCCGCGGCTCGACCCGCGACGCCTGACCGTGAAGACCGTGCTCCGGCGCCTCGAGCGGCTCGGCGATCCCTTCGCGCGCGCGCGCTCGGCGAGCGTCACGCTGCCGACGTTCCGCTGAGACGCGACGTCACGCTCTAGCTCGGTGTCCTCCCGGCGCTCACCGGCTGCCGCCGCGACGAGCGCGCCACGATCTGCAGCGACAACATAGCGAGCTCGTCGCGGCGCCCGCGCGATGCAGCCCCCGCGCCGGTTCGCGCGCCCGCGCCCTCGCCGAGCTGGGACGAGCACGACGGCGAGCTCGTCGTCTCGTTCGAGCTCGATCGCGACGGGCGCGTGAGCCACCGCGGCGTGCCGCTCTCGCTGGCCGAGGTCGAGGCGCTCGTGCGCGCGGCGCAGGAGGCCGGGACGGTCCGCGCCGAGATCGCGACCGATCCGAAGACCGGCTACGCCGCCGTCCTCGCGCTGATGGACGCGGTGACCAAGGCCGGCGCGCGCGGCGTGTCGCTCAAGTCCTCCGGCGGCGGCGCCGTCGCGCTGACGATCGGCAGCGGCGCGTCGCTCACCATCGGCGGGCTGGCCGACGCCGCGCCTGCGAGTGATTGAGCTCGGCGCCCGACGCGGCCCGAGCACGTGGGCCTCGCGCGCCCGCGTTCGACCGCGCGGGCGAACGACCTCCACGCACACGCACCGCACGCCCGCGCGCTCGACGGCGCCCCGTGCGTGGTGCCAGCATCGTCACGCATCACGCGTCACGCGCCGCTCGGTCGTGGAGTGTCGTCGTTCGCCGGAGGGGTCATGCACCGAGCCGCCCATCGAATCACCGTTTCGCTCTCCGCGCTCTCCGCGCTCTCCGCGCTCTCCGCGCTCGCCGTGTGCGCCGCGCCCGCGCTCGTGGGGTGCGGCGTCGACCGCGCCGACGGCACCGCCACGCTCGGGCACGACGCCTCCGCCGGCGACGGCAGCGCGGCCGACGAGACGAGCTCCTTCGATCCCGACGCCCTCGAACTCGACGCGGGCGAATCGGGGGCGTGCGTGCCGAAGACGTGCGGTCAGCTCGGCACCAACTGCGGGCCGGTCGCCGACGGGTGCGGTGGGCTCGTCGATTGTGGCAAGTGCACCGCGCCGCAGGCGTGCGGCGGCGGCGGCAAGGCCAACGTGTGCGGCGGCGGCGGCGGCCCCTGCGTCGCCAAGACGTGCGCCGACGTCGGCGCCGACTGCGGCCCTCTCGGCGACGGCTGCGGCGGCGTGATCGCGAGCTGCGGCACCTGCGCGGCCCCCGCGATCTGCGGCGGCGCGGGGGTGCCGAGCACGTGCGGCGGCGGCGCGACGGCGCCCGACGCGGGCGTGGAGGTCGGGCCGGGGGGCTGCATCAACTACGCGTGCAAGCAGGTGACGTGCACCGGCGCCGCCACCACGTCGATCAGCGGCGTCGTCTACGATCCGGCCGGAAAGCGGCCGCTCCCGAACGTCTTCGTCTACGTGCCGAACCTCGGGGTCGCGCCGTTGACCTCGGGCGCGAGCTGCGACAAGTGCGCGTCGGCGCTCTCGGGCGCGCCGCTGGTGCAGACGACGACCGACGTCGCGGGGAAGTTCAAGCTGACCAACATGCCGGTCGACGCGAGCGTCCCGGTGGTGCTCCAGATCGGGAAATGGCGTCGCCAGATCACCGTCGCCACCACCGCCTGCGCCGACACGGTGGTCCCCGCGGCGTCGTCGCGACTGCCGAAGAACAAGTCCGAGGGAGACATCCCGAAGATCGCGCTCACCACCGGCTCGGCGGATCCGCTCGAGTGCCTGCTCCGCAAGATCGGCATCGACGACGCGGAGTTCACCAACCCCGGCGGGGCCGGGCGCGTGAACCTCTATCACGGCTACCCGACGCCGATCGTCGGTCCCACGGCCGCCTACTCGGCCGCGCTCGGCAGCGCGAGCTTCCCCGCCGCGACGCAGCTCTGGAGCCAGCTCGATCCGAACCCGGCGGCGACGCCGCCGATCTACGGCCTGCGCGCCTACGACGTCGTGCTCCTCGGCTGCGAGGGGAACGAGGTGCTGACGAACAAGAACGCGGGCTCGCTCGCGGCGATGCAGCAGTACGTGAACGGCGGCGGGCGCGTCTTCGGCTCGCACTACCACTACGTCTGGATGAAGAACGGCCCCGCGCCGTGGCCCGGCATGGTCAGCTGGAACGCGACCTCGGATCAGTTCTCCAATCCGACGCAGGAGACCGTGCTCACCGGCTTCCCCAAAGGGGTGCTCCTGAGCGACTGGCTGAAGCTGCTGGGCGCGGGATCGACCGCGACGCCGAGCCTGTTCCCGGTGAACGACGGGCGCCGCAGCGTCTCGACGGTGAACGACACGACGAACCTGATCGAGTGGGTGCGCGCGCCGAGCGCGACGAGCTCCGACACCCCGCCGCTGAGCTTCTCGAACGTGCCGCAGTACCTGTCGTTCAACGCGCCGGTGGGCGCCGCGGCCGACGCGGTGTGCGGGCGCTTCGTCTTCAGCGACATCCACGTCTCCTCGGGCGACATCGTCGGCCAGGCGTTCCCCAACGGCTGCACGTCGAAGACCATGAGCGCGCAGGAGCTCGCGCTCGAGTTCATGTTCTTCGACCTCGCCTCGCGCGTGTGCGACGAGACCGTCCCGCCGCCGCCGCCGACGTGCACGCCGACGACGTGCGCGAGCCAGGGGCTCGCGTGCGGGCAGGCGGCCGACGGCTGCGGCGCGCTCCTCTCGTGCGGCAGCTGCACCGCGCCCGACACCTGCGGCGGCGCCGGCAAGCCGGGGAAGTGCGGTCACCCGTCGTGCACGCCGAAGACGTGCGCGGCGCAGGCGATCGAGTGCGGCGCGGCCGGCGACGGGTGCGGCGGGCTCCTCGACTGCGGCAAGTGCACGGCGCCGCAGACCTGCGGCGGCGGCGGCACGGCGTACAAGTGCGGCGGGGTCGGCTGAGCCGCGCGCGCTCTCGAGCCGGCGAGGCGGGCTCCTCGGAGCCGCGCGCCGCGCCCCTGCGCCCCGCGCGGGTCAGTCCTTCTTCGGCCGCGCGAACGTGAACGGCGCGATGAACAGCATCGCCGCGCGCCGCTTGCCGGCCGTGTCGGCGCCGACGACCTTCATCGGCGTCGGCTCCTTGCCGTCGGTGACGACGCCGTCGTCGCCGATGCGATACGTGACCGTCTCGGTCTTGACCGCGAGGGTGAGCGCGCCGTCGTCGGCGAGCGTGATGACGACGTCGCCCTGATCGGGGACCTCGACGTGCCCGTCCTCCTTGAGCGTGACCGCGGCCTTGCCGCTCTTGGCGACCAGGCGTCCGTCGCGCGTCAGCGTTCCGATCGCCTCGCCCTTCGGGCCCTCGACCGCGCCGTCGCCGTGGACCTTCACCGACGTGTCGCCGATCGTGATCTGCATCTCGGCAGGCTCGATGCGTGACGCGGCGCTCGCGCCTTCGGCGCCTTTCGGCGCGCTTCCTCCGCCGCACGCGGCGAGCGAGACGACGAGCGAGGTGAGAGACGCGGAGAAGAAGCGGCGAACGGTGCGCATCGCCCCCTCGTAGCCTTCGCGCGCGCAAGTGACCAGCGCCGCCCGTGGCGGTCGACCGGGTCCGCCTCGACCAGGAACGCCGCGGGGGTGGTCGCGAGCGCGACGTTGTCGGTCCCGTCGACGCGTTCGCGAGCCGGGCACGCGCGCTCGACGTTGGTCGAGGCGAACGCATTGCTGCGAAGCGCCGTGTCCGAGCCTGTGCCCGACGCGGTCGCGCGCGGCGCGAGCGAGCGCGAGAAGAGAGGCGCGACCCCGGGGCCGTGCGCCCCACCGTCCGCGCGCGCTGGCGCGGGTGCTCGCACCTTAGGCGCATATTTTCTTGGTGGGCGCGCTTGTCCGAGGCCCCCTCGTCGCGCTGCAATGGGGGGATGCGCTCTCCCAGGAATCTCGCGCTGCTGACGTTCGTTCTCGCCAGCCTCGGCTGCGGCGGCAGCGCCAGCACCTCGATCGGCGGCGGCGACGACTCCGGCCCCGGCGACGACGTCAGCCCGGACGCCGGCGACGACACCAATTGGCAGCTCGGCGACACGGCCGGGTGCACGCCCACGACCTGCGGCGCGCAGGGGAAGAACTGCGGCTCGATCGACGACGGGTGCGGCACCAAGCTCGACTGCGGCTCCTGTCCGGGGATCCTCGTCTGCGGCGCGCAGGCGCCCGGCGTCTGCGGGTGCGTGGCGAAGACCTGCAAGGACCTCGGGGTCGACTGCGGCCAGCAGTCCGACGGCTGCGGAGGGCTCATCGACTGCGGCACGTGCACCGCCCCCGCGACGTGCGGCGGCAGCGGCAAGCCGAGCGTCTGCGGCGGCGTCGCGGTGTCGTGCAAGGCGAAGACGTGCGCGGATTTTCCGACGGGCGCGTGTGGCCCGCAGTCGGACGGGTGCGGCGGCCTCACGGGGAACTGCGGCAGCTGCGCGGCGCCCCAGACGTGCGGTGGCGGCGGCGTCGCCGGCCAGTGCGGTGGCGGCCCTGCGCCCTGTACGGCGAAGACCTGCTCGAGCTTCCCGACGGGGACGTGCGGGCCGCAGTCGGACGGCTGCGGCGGCCTCACGCCGAGCTGCGGCTCCTGCGCGGCGCCGCAGGTCTGCGGCGGCGGCGGCGTCGCCGGGGTGTGCGGCGGCGGACCGACCCCATGCACGGCGAAGACGTGCGGCGACTTCCCCGCGGGCACCTGCGGTCCGCAGGCCGACGGCTGCGGCGGGCTCACGGCGAACTGCAACCCGTGCACGGCGCCGAAGACGTGCGGTGGCGGCGGCGTCGCGAACGAGTGCGGCGGCGGCCCGCCGGCGTGCACGCCGAAGACGTGCGCCGACTTCCCCGCCGGCAGCTGCGGCCAGCTCTCCGATGGGTGCGGCGGTCTGACGGTGAGCTGCGGCACGTGCACCTCGCCGCAGGTCTGCGGCGGCGGCGGCGTCGCCAACCAGTGCGGCGGCGGCCCCGCGCCGTGCACGCCGAAGACGTGCGCGGCCTTCCCCGCCGGCACGTGCGGCCAGATGTCCGACGGCTGCGGCGGCCTGACGGCGAGCTGCGGCAGCTGCACCGCGCCCGAGACGTGCGGCGGCGCCGGCGTCCCGAGCCAGTGCGGCCGCTCGTGCGTCAACCTCGAGTGCAAGCAGGTCACTTGCTCGGGCGCCGCCACCACGTCGCTCACGGGCACGATCTACGACCCGGCGGGGAATCACCCGCTCCCGAACGTCAACGTCTACGTGCCGAACGGCACGGTGAAGGCGCTCTCTGCCGGCTACCCCGTCTGCGACGGCTGCTCGTCGGGCATCACCGGCTCGCCGCTCGTGAAGACGACGACCGACGTGAATGGCAATTTCACGCTCCCCAACATGCCCTACGGCACGGGCATTCCGGTCGTCCTCCAGCTCGGCAAGTGGCGGCGACAGGTCACGGTAGACACCGCCCGCTGCGGCAACGTGACGCTCGACGCGGCCGGCACGGCGAAGGCGAGCCTGAAGGGGCGCCTGCCGCGCAACAAGTCCGAAGGTGACATGCCGCAGATCGCGCTCGCGACCGGCAACGCCGATCCGCTCGAGTGCCTGCTCCGCAAGATCGGCATCTCGGACTCGGAGTTCACCAACCCGGCGAGCAGCGGGCGCGTGAACCTCTATTCGGGCTACGACGACGGCACCAATTCGCCGACGAAGTCGTACACGGCCGGCCTCGGCGGCGCCTCGTTCCCCGCCGCGACCTCGCTCTGGAACAGCGACGTGGCGACCTCCACGAGCGGCACCCACGACCTCGCCTCGTACGACGTCGTGCTGCTCGGCTGCGAGGGGCAGGAGACGACGCTCAACAAGTCGGCCGCCGCGCTCAAGGCGCTGCAGGACTACGCCAACGGCGGCGGGCGCGTCTTCGGCGAGCACTACCACTACGCGTGGATGAAGTACGCGAGCACGCTCACGGGCGGCTATCGCACGTGGGCGAACATGGTGAGCTGGAGCACCGCGCTCGTGTACCTCAACGACGCAGACCTCGCGGCGTCGCTCGCGCCGAACCCCGATCCGTACCCCTACACCAAAGAGACGGTGTCGACGGCGTTTCCCAAGGCGTCGCTGATGAACCAGTGGCTGCAGAGCCCCGCGATCGGCGCCGCGACGCTCGCGAGCCCGAGCGTCTTCCCGGTCGTCGGCGGTCGCCGGAGCATCACCGCGATCAACGACACGACCGACATCCTGCAGTGGATCTCGACCGTGCCGACCACGTACGGCGTGCAGGTCCTCTCGTCGACCTCGGCGACCTGGGTGAGCTACCCCTCGGCGTTCAACCAGTACTTCTCGTTCGACACGCCCGTCGCCACCTCGCCGGCGTGCGGCCGCTTCGTCTTCAGCGATCTGCACGTCTCCTCGGGCGACGCGACCAACACGGCGTTCCCGAGCGGCTGCACGACGACGACGATGTCCGCGCAGGAGCTCGCCCTCGAGTACATGTTCTTCGACATCGCCTCGCCGGTCTGCGGCGGCGCGGTGACGCCGCCGACCTGCACGCCGACGACGTGCGCGGCGTCGGGGCTCAATTGCGGCTCGGCGCCCGACGGCTGCGGCGGCGCGCTCAGCTGCGGGACCTGCCCGTCGGGGAGCTTCTGCAGCAGCGGCGTCTGCAAGACCTCGACGTGCACGCCGACGACGTGCCCGGCGCTCGGCTACGACTGCGGCACGTGGTCCGACGGCTGCGGCGGCACGCTCGGCTGCGGCACGTGCACCTCGCCCGCGAGCTGCGGCGGCGGCGGGAAGATCGGCGTGTGCGGCGGCACGAGCTGCACCAAGACGACCTGCTCGGCGCTCGGTCTGAGCTGCGGCTCGGCGTCGGACGGCTGCGGCGGCTCGCTGAGCTGCGGCACCTGCCCGACGGGGAGCTTCTGCAGCGGCGGGGCGTGCAAGACCTCGACGTGCACGGCGACGACCTGCTCGGCGCTCGGTCTGAGCTGCGGCTCGGCGTCGGACGGCTGCGGCGGCTCGCTGAGCTGCGGCACGTGCCCGACGGGGAGCTTCTGCAGCGGCGGCGTCTGCAAGACCTCGACGTGCACGCCGACGACGTGCGCGGCGCTCGGCTACGACTGCGGCACGTGGGCCGACGGCTGCGGCGGCTCGCTGAGCTGCGGCGCGTGCACCGCGCCGACGACGTGCGGCGGCGGCGGCAAGACGGGCGTCTGCGGCGGCACGTCGTGCACGCCGACGACGTGCGCGGCGCTCGGCTACAACTGCGGCCAGTGGGCCGACGGCTGCGGCGGCTCGCTGAGCTGCGGCACCTGCGCTGCTCCCGCGAAGTGCGCCGGCGGTGGCCTCCCGGGCGTCTGCGGCGGCACGCCGTGCGTGCCGACCACGTGCGCGAAGCTCGGCTACACGTGCGGCAAAGCGGCCGACGGCTGCGGCGGCGTCGTCGACTGCGGCACCTGCTCGGCGCCCGATTCGTGCGGCGGCGCCGGCCAGGCCAACGTCTGCGGCCACATCCAGTAGGCGAGCCGGGCGGAGGTCGCGCGACGCGGCGGGACGGGGCACTTCGACGTGCTCCCCCGCCCTCGTGGCTCGCGCGCGGCCCGCTCGGCGTCCACGCCCCCACGCCCATGGGACCACGCGTGCTCTCTCCCGACGCCTCTGCCAGGATGGTCGCGTGCCCGCCGCGCCGCTCTGCCGCGCCATAGACGCTGGACGCGTGCGGCAAGCTCCGGGCGCAGCCGGGCTACGTCGGCGCCGACGCGCGGATCGCGGAGTTCGAGCCGCTGGTGAAGGCGTAGGCGCGGGGGCCTGATGGCGGGCGTTCCGCTCCGGGCTCGACGTTCCGTTCTCCGCCCAGTGACCAAGAAGCCGAAGCCCGGCCCGGGAATCGGGGAAGCCCTTGGGGCAACGGGACCCAGGCTTCTCTCGCCTGGTGGAAGCCGACCGACTCCTGCGAGGTGATGAGGGCCTCGACGAAGAAGGCGACCTTCACTCGGCTGCTCGGCTTGTTCGAACCCGGGCTCCACGCGTAGCCTCGGCCTCGATGCGCCCCCTGCTCCCCGCCCTGCTCCTCGCCGTGTCGTCCGTCGGCTGCGCGAGCAGCGCGCCTCCCGCGGCTGCGCCCGGTCCGCCGCCCGCGTCGGCGACCGCCACGGGCGAGGTCGCCAGCCCGACCGCGCCGTCCACCGGGCTCGAATGCGGTGCGCGCGACGGGCGGCACGGTTGCACCGATCGCGCGAGCGGCGACGTCGTGATCCCGTTCCGCTACGACGAGCCGGTCCGCTTCAGCGCGGGCGGCGTCGCCGAGGTCCGCGACGCCTCCGGCTGGTACTACCTCGATCGAACCGGCGCGCGGCTCTTCGACGCGTACCTGTTCGACAACGGTCCAGACCCGGTCGCCGAGGGGCTCTCTCGCTTCCGCAAGAGTGGCAAGATAGGCTTCAAGGACCCACGGCACGTCGTGGTCATTCCCGCGACGTACGACGCCGCGATGGGCTTCCAGGCGGGGCGCGCGATGGTCTGCATCGGCTGCGACCCGCGCATCTGGTCGGCCGACGCGCCGAGGAGCGCGCAGGCCGGTCAGGTGTTCGAGATCGATCCGCGCGGGCAGCGGCTCCCCTGACGCCCTGACGACGCCCGCGCTCATCGCGGCCGCCTCGACGGCGGTCGCCTGCTCGCGGCCACGCCGCGCCTCGACTGGGCCAAGCAGCTCCGACGCACCTGCCAGGTCGAGGTCGTCCGCGGCCCGCGCTGATTCGCTCTACTCGTTGCTGGAGAGCGCGAAGCTCGCGGGCGTGGAGCAGAAGGCGTACCTGCGCGGGGGTCAGGGTGATCTCGAGCGCCATGACCGTCGGACGGATCCTCGCTCGAAGAGCTGAAGTCACCTCAATGGAGGCGCGCGAGTCACGTCGCCCCGAGGCGTGGACTCCGTGAGGGACGACTTGGATCTCGTAACCGTTCACGGCATCCCCGCCGCGCCCAGCACGCCTACGCGGCCAGCCTGGCTGTCAGATCGCACTGCTGATCGGCTGTCATGATCAGCGACGGCGGCGCCGATCCTCGGAGCCTCGCGACGCAGGCGTCACGTAGGA
>CAIXWQ010001326.1 GCA_903923175.1 uncultured delta proteobacterium
ATGGAATCTCGAGTCACGTTCGCGCTTGCGAGCGGTTCACCGTCGTAGGCGCAGCCTCCCCGCGGCAGCTCCGACGAAGCGTGATCGCCGGTCGTCGCCGATTCGGTTGCCCGCGTGGATGTGAAGAGCGCCGAACGGCTCAGTGAGGAGTGCCGCCGGATAGCACCGGAACACGGTGCGATGCGACGAACTTGCTCGTGCCCCGCCAGTCGAAGGATCGGGCCGCAACGAGGCGAATCGCCATCGCCTCCGGCAGGCACACCTGGAACTTGCTCATCTCGTCGAGAGCCGGGTCGTTCGCTGCGTTATCAGCCAAGACCTGCCAATCCAACCCACGGATCCGTTCGACAGCATCCCGCACGCGGCCCAGATCGCGCGACCCCTTCAGGCGTAGCGACCAGTTGCCCGCCGTCCACTCTCCACCATCGACCTGCTCGAGGCCTATCGCCAGGAGGCGGTTGATGACTCCGCCCGCGAAGGTGTACCAGCGTACCGCCTCGCCGTCGTCGGACAACGCAGCTTCCCCCTCCGACACGAGACCGTCGTAGCCCTCGCGAAGCGAAGCGAGCTCGGAGCTCGCAGCGTCGTCGAGCCAAGCGAAGCGTTCGTCTCCAGCGAGCACGCGTTTGATTTCCTGGCACAGCTCGAACGACAGAAAGGACGGCGACCCGAGCCACGTCGGCACGAGCCCCGAAGACGCAGGCGAGACCGAGCAAATCGCTCGCGGCCAATCGACCTCGCGGATCTGCCAGGATCGGCCGGAGAGCCGGAAGCACGCGCGCGTGCCCTTGCTCAGCGCAGCCCGCACGAACATGGCTTGCACGATCCCGACCTCCTGCCCGCCGTGCATCACTCGAAGGACGTTCGGGGCATCGAAGACCGCATACAAGTCGAAGAAGTTGCGACGGCCGAAGCGTTTCTCCCCTTCCCGGCCGAGTGAGAGCAGTCCGTCGGACTCGTGCAGCACCTCGCGCGCGACCATCGTGTCCAGGGTCGACTGCAGGTCCTGCGGCGAGATCTCCGAGAAGGGCGCGGCGCCGCCGATCCAATCCGCGACGCGGTGACGCGAGACGCCGTTCTCTTGGAGCGTCAGCGCCATGACCTGATGCGCGAGTATGTGCACGGCGTCGTGCGCGGGACGGATTTCTTCGACGTACCCGCGCTCGACCATCCGCACGAGCGCCGCCGCTTGAACGAGCGTCTCCGCCGTGTCGCACAGGAACGTGCAATTCGAAACGGTGCCCGTTCGCCGCCCGGTTCGGCCCATTCGCTGAAGGAGGCTCGACACGGACGACGGCGCGCCGACCTGGAGCACGAGGTCGAGGTCGCCGACGTCGATGCCAAGCTCCATGGTCGACGTGCATACGATCGCGGTGTTCGTGCCCGACGTGAACTGCGCCTCCGCAAGCTCACGATCGCCGCGGCTGATGGCGCTGTGGTGGACGAAGACCTCGACGCCGCGGCCGCCCATCGCAGCGGCGACGCGCTCGGCCTGCGAGCGGCTCTCCACGAAGACCAACGACTTCTTGCCGACGCACCTCGTGGCGGCTCGCGCCGCGGCACTCCCCTCTGCGAGCATTTCGACGTGGAAGCTGCGCGACGGGGTCTCTCGAGGCGGATCGACGCGTCGATACGAGCGAGCGCTGGAGCCACGCAGCCACGCGCCGATCTCGTCCGGGTTCCCCACGGTCGCCGACAAGCCGATGCGCTGCACGTCGCGACCGCAGAACCTCGTCAGGCGTTCGAGGAGCGCCATCAAGTGCGCGCCACGATCGTCGGCGGCGAAGGCGTGGACCTCGTCGATGATGAGTGCCGAGAGGCCGGCGAAGAGTCGACGAGCGTCCTCCTTCTGCCCGATGAGAATGACCTCCAACGACTCGGGAGTGATCATGAGCACGTGCTTGGGCTCGCGTAGGAAGCGCTTCTTTGCGCTCGCCGCGACATCGCCGTGCCACTTGAACGCGTCGAGTCCAACCATGCGTGCGTAGCGTTGCACGCGATCTTCTTGATTGTTCAGCAGCGCCCGAATCGGGCAAACGTACAGAGCGGCGACCGGCGGGAGGTCCTCGGAGAGGATCCGCGAGAGCACCGGGAAGAGTGCCGCCTCCGTCTTGCCTCCGGCCGTCGGGGCGAGCACCACCGTGTTGCAGCCATCGAGGATCGCCTCGACCGCGAGATCCTGCACTGGCCGGAGCGCTCGCCAGCCGAGATCGTGCACCAGTGCGTGCTGCACGTTCGGGTGCAATCGGAAGAAGCCCGCGGCGGTTGGGGCCACAGCGTCACCCATCCATGCGCTTGCGTGCGACGGTCGGGGCTACTGCGTCCGAGTCCTCGTCCGTCGAGTCCTCGGATGCCTTCTTCTCGCTCGCTGGCTCGCGGGATGGCTGCACTTCGCCGGCGGCCGCTCGGCGAGCGGCGAGCTCCTCGTCGCGTAGCTCCGCCTCGTCGATGACCAGGGCGTACTGCGTGGCTGGGTCGTACGCCTCGTATTGATCGACCTTGTCCAACACGTCCACCAGCTCGCGAAGGAAGATGCGCGGCGCGACCGCCACCTTTCCTCCGAACCCTGTCGACACCTGCCGCGCCATCGCCTGCAGGAATTCGTCTGAGACCCGCTGCCGAACGCGCTGCGCCTCGCGCGCGGGGAAGAGATCTCGCACGAGCGTTCCTACCCTGAGCAGCCGCGGCTCGTCGAAGGCCGGCAGACGGACTTGTGGCGCTCGCAAGTTGTCGAAGCGGGCATCGGCGTCGAACCGCGTCGACACTCGCTGGTAGAGAGGCGAAAGCCCCTTCAGCCCCTTGTAGTCCTCGTAGAAGGCCGGCGTACCTGTCACGAGCAGGTACAAGCCAGGAAGATCGTCGTTCGCAAGCATATCGATGAGCTGCCGGAGCGCGTTGAGCGACTTCTCGCGCGTCGGCGGAGGCATTCGGATCAGCGTCTCGACCTCG
>CAIXWQ010001327.1 GCA_903923175.1 uncultured delta proteobacterium
CGCCGCTCACGCTCGCCGACTGCGTCGAGCGCTGGGGCCTGGTGACGCGCGCGCTCGAGGCGCAGCGCCCGGCGAGCCCTGCCGCGCAGGGGTACCACGCGATCACGTACGGCATGCTCGCGCGCGAGCTCTTCGAGCGCATCGCCGGCGAGCGCATGGGGGCGTTCCTGCGGCGCGAGCTCTTCGAACCGCTCGGCTCCGACGTCTTCCTCGCCGCGCCCGCCGCGCTCGACGAGCGCGTCGCCACGCTCTACCCGCCCGGCCACGCCGCGCGCTTCGGCAAGATGCTCGCGACGCTCGTGCGCGCGCCCGACTCCAACGAGGCGCGCCTCACGCGCGACGTGCTCCGTCGCGACTCGCTCGCCCGCCGCGCCTTCGCCAACCCGCGCATCGGCCTGCGCGGCGTGCTCGCCTACAACGACGTGGCCGTGCGCCGCGCCGAGCTGCCGTGGGGCTCGGCCACCGCAAGCGCGCGCGGCGTGGCGCGGGCGTACCTGCCCTACTCGATCGGCGGGGTCGTCGAGGGCCGCCGCTACGTCGAGGCCGACACGCTCGCGACGCTGCGGCTGCGCGACGGCTGGTCGGAGCGCGACGCGGTGCTGCAGAAGCCGATCGGCTGGAACCGGGGCTTCATGAAGGAGCAACACGGCGTCTTCGGGCCGAACCCCGAGGCGTTCGGCCACGCCGGGATGGGCGGCGCGCTCGGGTGGTGCGATCCGCGCGCGGAGCTCTCGCTCGGTTACGTGATGAACCGGATGGACTGGCACGTGCGCTCGCCGCGCGCGGTGGCGCTGTGCCGCGCGCTGTACGACTGCGAGCCCGTGCGTGACGCGCGTGACGCGGGACGCTGACCGCGCCGGCTCAGATCAGCCCGCGCTTGGCGAGCATCGGCCCGACGACCGGATCGCGCCCGCGGAAGGCGCGGAAGCCGGCCGCCGGCTCGACGGTGTTCCCCGCGGCGTAGACGTGCCGGTGCAAGCGCTCGGCGGTCGCGGCGTGGAACGGATCTCCGGCCTCGCGGAACGCGTCGTAGCCGTCGGCGTCGAGGACCTCGGCCCACATGTACACGTAGTACCCGGCCGCGTACGCCGAGGTCGAGAAGAGGTGCGCGAAGTGCGAGAGGTGATGGCGCAGCCCGATGTCGCCCGGCACGCCGAGCCGCGCGCACTCCGAGGCCTCGAACGCCGGCAGATCGATCGCGGTGCCGTTCGGCAGCGAGTGGAGCGCCATGTCGATGAGCGCCGGCGCGACGTACTGCACGGTGGCCCACGCCTGGTTGAAGCGGCGCGCGGCCTCGAGCTTGTCGAGCAGCGCGTCGGGGATCGGCGCGCCGGTCGCGTGGTGGCGCGCGTGGCGCGTGAGCACCTCGCGCTCGCCGGCCCAGTTCTCGAAGATCTGCGAGGGGAGCTCGACGTAGTCGCGCAGCACCGAGGTGCCGGCGAGCCGCTCGTAGGTCGCCTGCGAGAGCATGCCGTGCAGGCCGTGGCCGAACTCGTGGAAGAGCGTGCGCACGTCGTCGAAGCTGAGGAGCGTCGGCGCGGCCTTGGCGAAGTTGTTGTTGTTGATGACGATCGGCAGCACGCCCGCGCTCTGGCTGCGGAAGATGCTCATCCACGCGCCGCTGCGCTTGCCGACGCGCGCGTAGTTGTCGCCGATGAAGAGCGCGATCAGCTCGCCGTGGCGACGCACCTCCCAGAGCCGCGCGTCGGGGTGGTGCAGCGGCACGGCTGCGTGACCGGTGCGCTCGGTGAACGTCAGGCCGAAGAGGCGCTCGGCGCAGCCGAACATCGCCGCGATCATGTTGTCGAGCGTGAAGAACGGCTTGAGCTCGGCGTCGTCGAGATCGAAGCGCTGTTGGCGCACCTTCTCGGCGAGGTAGCGCCAGTCCCAGGCGGCGAGCTCGGTCGGCTCGCCGATCGCGCGGGCCTGCTCGATCAGGAGCGCGCGATCGGCGGCGGCCTTCGCGAGCGAGGGCTGCCAGGCCTTCTCGAGCAGCTCGAGGACCGCCGCGGGCTCGCCGGCCATGCGATCGACGAGCTCGTACGCGGCGTAGCTCGAGAAGCCGTGCAGGGCGGCCAGCTCCTGGCGCAGCGCCATGATCTCGGCGGCGACCGGGCGGTTGTCGTTCGCGCCGTCGTGCGCGCCACGCGCCACCCGCGCGCGCCACAGCGTCTCGCGCAGATCCCGGCGGGTCGAGAAGGTCAGGAACGGCTCGGCGAGCGAGGCCGAGAGCGTGATCGCGTGGCTCCCCGCGGGGAGGCCGCGCGCCTCGGCGGCTCCGCGGGCGGCGGCGCGCACCGACTCGGGGAGCCCCGCGAGGTCGGCCTCGCCGCGCAGCTCGAGCGCGAACGCGCCCTCGTCGGCGAGCAGGTTCTGGCTGAAACGCGTGGTCAGGTCCGCGAGGCGCGTCTGCACCTCGGCCGAGCGCGCCTTGGCTGCGGGGTCGAGCTTGGCGCCCGCGCGCACGAAGTCGAGGTGCACGCGCTCGAGCAGGCGCAGCTGCTCGGGGCGCAGGCCGAGCCGCGCGCGATCGCGGTGGAGCGCGTCGATGCGCGCGAAGAGCCCGGCGTGCAGGTAGATCGCGCTCTCGTGCGCGGCGGCGCGCGGCGCGAGCTCGCGCTCGGCGGCCTGCAGCTCTTTCGAGCTCGCCGAGGCGGTCAGGTTGTGGAACAGCAGCTCGATCCGCCGCAGGAGGCGACCCGAGGCGTCGAAGGCCTCGAGCGTGTCGGCGAAGGTCGGCGGCGCGGCCTGCGCGGCGATGGCGTCGAGCTCGCGCAGGTGCGCCGGCATCGCGACGTCGAAGGCCGGGACGAAGTGCTCGGCGCGCACCCGGTCGAACGGCGGCAGGCCGTGCGGCGTGGTCCAGTCGTCGAGGAGCGGGTTGCCGGCGGGGCCGTCGGTCGTCGGAAGGGCGCGGTCGGTGCTGTCCATTCGGGGACGCGAGCATAGCGCGCCGATCCGTGGCTCCGAGCGCGGCGCTGGGGCGGACGCTGCCCCGAGATCAGATCTGCGTGCCGGGGGGCGGCGGGGCCGGCTCCTTGCCGCCGTCTTCTCCGCCCGCACCGCCCGTACCGCCCGCGCCGCCCTCTCCACCCGAGACGATCTGCTCGAACAGCGCGTGGCAGTCCTCGAGCGTGACGCGCTGGCAGCCGACCGCGACCTTGCGCCCCTTCTGCACGACCATGATGGGCGTCTCGCCGCACTTCGCGAGCACGCCGTCCTCGCCGTGCTTGGTGGCGCAGCCGTAGGCCTGCGCGCGCTTCTCGAATTCCGCGAGCACGGGCGCGTCCTCGTCGAGGGTCGCCGACCAGCTCACCACGGCTTCGGCGCCCTTCTCCTCGGCGTCGTCGGTCTCGTTCGCCGGCGCGTGCTTCGCGGCGCGCTTCGCCGACGTGTCGCGGGCGTGGACGCCGGTGCCTTGCGAGCAGCCGGTGCCGAGCGCGCTGAACGCGAAGAGCGCGGTCACCAGGGCCAGAGCGGGGACGCGGAGCGAGCGCTGGACGTTGGACATTCCCGAGAGCCTCCCACACGGCGCGCCGCCCGCCAGCGCGCTGGTCGGTGACGCGTGCGTGCGCTGTGCGACGAGTTACCCCGGGTAGTCGGCGCGGGCGCGCGCCGCGTGACCCGGCGGGCCCATGTCCATGGGTCCCGGCGCCGCCCGGAGCGCGGCCGCTGCCGTGCGCGCGCGACGGCGTCACCCGCGCGTCGAGACCTCCGCGCTACGCCTTGAAGCCGACGGCGGCGAGCGCCCAGAGGGCCAGCGTGGCGCAGAAGCCGAGGAACCAGACCGTCGAGCGTGCGCTCGCGCGGTCGTGGATGTAGAGCGCGACGTAGCCGACGCGTGACACGACGTGGACCGCGGCGAGCGCCGTGATCCAGCTCGGCGAGACGCCCGCGTAGGTCGCCGCGAGGACGCCGGTGGCGAAGGGCGGAAACGCCTCCCAGCCGTTGGCGTGCGCCGCGAGCGCGCGCTTGCCCGCCCCCTGCAGCAGCGCCTGCTGCTCGCGCGGATGGTGGTTGTCGTAGCGGCCGGTGGTCGCCCGCATCGCCTTCGCGACCGGAGCCTTGGAGCCGAGCTGGACGACGAGAGACGTGAGGACGAGGGCGAACGGGACGTTCATCGGGGGCGTGCTCGGGCCTCTGGCGGGTCGCGCGGAGCACGCGAGCCGCGCGGATCGCGCGGGGGGACTTATCCCGCGCGCGCGTCGCAGCGTCCAGGACGCGCGCGGTCCGAGCCGCGCGGCGACGGCCTCGGCGGGGGCGCCGCGCGTCGCGTCACTGGGCGAGCACCGGCCCGAGGTTCAGCGCTCGGAGGGGCCCTCGGAGCTTCGCGGCATCGCCCACCACCACGACGCGCATGCCGCCCGGCGCGAGGTCGGCCCGCGCGAGCTCGAGGACGTCGGCGGCGAGCACTGCGGAGACCTCCGCGTCGCGCGTCTGCAGCACGTCGGGCGAGAGCCCCTCCGCGAAGAGCCGCTCGAGGATCGCCACCGGCCCCGAGGTCCGCTGCCAGGCGATCGCCGAGCTCACGCGCCACCGGCCGCGCCCGTGCGCGAGGAGCGCGTCGTCGAGCGGCCCCTCGCTGATCTGCTCGAGCGCGTGGAGGATGTCGCGTACGGCGTCGGCGCCGCGCGCGATGTCGACCGCCGCCTCGACGCGCCAGAGCACGGGGCCACGATCGGCCGGGAGCAGCACGTGCGTGCCGTAGGTGTACCCGTGCGCCTCGCGCGTGCCGCTCGTCAGCGCCCGCTCGAGGGCGGCGTCGAGCACGGCGAGCGCCGCGCGCGACGCGCTCGGCAGCGCAGCGGCCCGGGCCCGGCCGATCACGATGTGCGCCTGCGCCGAGCCGGGCTGGTTCACGAGGACGATGCCGTCCTCGAGCTTGGACGCGGCCGGCGCCGCGGGGACGTTCGACGGGGCGTCGTTGCGCCCCGCCATCGTGCCGAAGCGAGCCTCGAGGAGCTTCAGCATCGGCGCGCGCTCGAAGTTGCCGGCGGCGATGAGCGCGAGGCGGTTGGGGGCGAAGGCGCGGGCGTGGAAGCTCGTCAGCGCTTCGGGCGCGAGGGTCCGGATGGCGGCGAGCTCGTGCGTGAGGTCGCGGTGGTACGGGTGCCCCTTCGGGTACACGGTCTGGTAGGCCACGCGGGTCGCGAGCGCCGACTCCGCGTCGAGCGCGCCGCCGGCCGCCGCGAGGGCGAGCGGGCGCACGGCGGCGAGGTCGCGCGCGTACGCCGGCTCGCGCACGAGATCGGAGACGAGCTCGATCGCGCGCGCGGCGTCGCTCGAGACGGCCTGCACCGTCACCGAGGTGGTGTCGCTCGTCATCTGCACGTCGAGCAGCGCGCCGAGCAGGCTCAGCTCGCGCTGCAGCTGCTCGTGCGTCCATCCCGCCGCCGAGTGCGAGAGCGCCTTGGGGACCAGCGCCCGCGCGCCGGTCGGCGCGTCGTCGGCGCCCCGATCGGAGACGACGGCGAACGTGACGACCGGGTACTCGTGCCGCTCGACGAGCTGCACGCGGATGCCGTTCGACAGCGTGACGACGTCGACCTTCGCCGGCACGAACGGCTCCGCCTCGGCCCCGGCGGGCGCAGCGGAGAGCGCGTCAGCGGCCAGCTCCTTGGCCGGCGGATCGACGATCGACGGCCGGACGTAGGGCGGCCGCGGCGCCGCGTGGCCGCACCCGGCCGACAAGGCGAGCGCGATGGTCGCGAGGCGCAGGGGCCGTGTCCGCGCGCTCACGGCTTCCTCCGCACGACGCGGCCCGCGAGGGGCGCGCCGGGCTTCGGCTCGACGAGCACGTAGACCGCCTTCTTGTAGAAGACGCGCTCCAGGAAGGCGTCCTGGATGTGATCGGGGTGCACGTTGGACGCCTCGCGGACGAACTGGAACGGCGCCAGCGGGTTGCCCGCGAAGTCGTCGTAGTAGGCGAGCTGCTCCGCGCGCCCGCCGAGCGGCTCGAGGTCGTAGAAGAGCCGCGAGGTGTAGCGCTCCGCCGCGCGCACCGAGGCGTCGAGCGGGAAGCGCCCGCCCCGTCGGCGGGTGAGCCGGCTGATGGCGTCGTAGACGTAGTCCTTCGCGGCCTCGGTGGAGGTCCCTGGGAGCAGATCGACGCGGAGCTCGATCGTGCTCGCCAGCAGCCCGGGGTAGTACGTCGCCTGCACGTCGCGCGCGATCTTCCGCTCCTCCACGAACAGCCGCTCGACCGTCCCGCCGATGAAGCCCGAGGCGAGCCGGACCTCGAGCCAGTCGCCGGCGTACGCGGGCGGCACCGCCCACGAGACGTAGACGCGCGGACGCTTCACGCCGGCCTCGACGCGCACGATCTGCTCCTCGCCGAGCTCGGCCGCGATGGGCGCGCGCAGCGCGGCGGGGGCGCTCCCCCGCGCGGGGATCGGCGCGAAGTACCGCTCCGAGAGCGTGATGGCCTGCGTGGCGTCGACGTCGCCGACGATGACCAGCGTCGCGTTGTCGGGGACGTAGTAGCGCCGGCGGAAGAGCGACACGTCGGCCGCGGAGATCGCGTCGAGCTCGTCGAGCGTCCCCGCGATCTCGTGTCGATACGGGTGACCGACCGGGAACAGCGCCTCCGCGGCGAGCTGCGGCACGTTGCCGTAGGGGGTCTCTTCGACGCGCTGGCGTCGCTCGTTCTTCACGACCTCGCGCTCGCGGACGAAGGCGTCGAGGGTCGGCCCGTAGGCCATGCGATCGGCCTCGAGCCAGAGCGCGCGCGCGAGCGCCTTGCGAGGCACGATCTCCCAGTAGCGTGTCTGATCGTGCATCGTGCCGGCGTTGGAGACGGCGTCGAGCGCGCTCATCTCGTCGAGGAACGGCTTCGCGCGCTGCGTCCCGACGAACATCAGGTGCTCGTAGAAGTGGGCGAGCCCGCCGCGCTCGTCGGGATCGTCCTTGCTGCCGACGTGGTAGCAGACGGCGACGGCCACGAACGGGATGCGGTGGTCCTCGTTCACGATGAGCCGCAGGCCGTTCGGCAGCGTCTCGGTGCGCAGCGACAGCGCGACCTTCGCCTGGCTCGGCGCGATCGCCGGCGCGGAGGGCGCGGGCTTCCCGCCGCAGCCGAAGGCGAGCGCGCCGCCGAGCGAGAGGACGGCGGCCGCTCGTGAAGCGCCCCTTCGAGCTCGGTGGTTCGACGACCCCATGGGAGGAACACGATACCGGAGTCGACGACACCACGATTCGGGTGAAGGCGGCGTCCGTCCATGCATGGGTGCGACAGCGGCCGCGGCCGGTCCCGCCGAGTCGCTCGGTTCGATGGAGCGTTCAGCGTCGCGCGCGCACGCGGGCCGCGCACCGGAATCGGCACCTCGTGCGCGCGAGTGCCCGAGTCAGCCGCACCACGAGACGTCGCGCGAGAAGTGGTAGTTCGCGGGCGCGTCGGCGAGCGTGAAGGTCGCCTGCAGCGTGCCGGGGACCGAGCACGCGCTCGCGGTGCCGTTCGCCGTGGGCGCGACGAGCCTCAGCGCGAAGTCGAAGGTGCGGGCGTACTCGCTCGAGACCGTGCCCGGGAGCGGGGCGGCGCCCCCCGTCGCGGCGGTCACGGTCACCGAGCCCTCGATCGACGCGGTGCCGTCCCAGCACGCGGGCGACGAGGAGGAGGACGTCCGCGTGAGCGACGCGGTCGCGGGCCCCAGCGCGTGGGCGCGCCCATCGGCGGGCACGGCGCGCACGTCGACGCCGAAGATCGCGCTGAACGTCAGCTCGCCCCGGCAGGTCACGAACAGCGTGGATTCGATGGGGAGCGAAGCCGTGAGCGGGGCGTCGAAGGTCGCGACGCAGCCCTGGCCGATCGCGATCGTGCTCGCGGCGGCCCCGTCGAGCGCGTAGCGGACCGAGCCCGAAGCGGCCTCGGCGCGCCACCAAGTGCTCTCCTTGGGCGAACACTCTCCGGCGCCGCAGCCCACTCCGCAGCTGGCTCCGAGGAGCGCGAGCGCGCGGATCGCGCCGCGCAGCCGAAGTGAAGTCATGGGTGCGCCCACAGCAGCAGACGTGCCAAGGCGCAGGCGCGCGGCGGCGAGAAGCCTGCGACCGCATTCGCGCGAGTCCGACACGCGGCACGCGAGCCTGGGCGCCGCGCGCTCGTGGTCGAACGGAGACTGTCGTGAAGACGCCACACGGGAAGCCCGCCCGCCACGTGCGCCCGCGCACGTCTCGCGGGCCGGAGGGCGTCGCTCGGCGCCCGGCCGACTTCGTGCTGGAGAGGGCGTGATGGCGGCGAGGCTCTCTGCGCGAATCGGCATCTCGGTGTTGACCTTGGCGCTCGCCGCGGGGGCGTCGGCCGGCTGCGGCGCCAAGACCGGGCTCTTCCTCCCCGACGTCGCGGGGGCGTCCGGGCAAGACGCGACGAGCGACGTGGATGGAGCGCCGAAGGCAGACGCTGCGGACGCTGCGGACGTCCCCGACGCCACCGACGCCACCGGCGTCACCGACGCCGCGGACGCCGACGCGCTCGGTCCGCCCGTCGGTCCCGCGTCGTGCGCGCTGGCGGCCGCCCAGCGCTCGGACTTCGGGTGCGAGTTCTGGCCGACCGTCGTCGCCAACAACGTCTGGTCGATCTTCGACTTCGCCGTCGTGATCGGCAACCCCGGCTCGGTGACCGCGCAGGTTCGGATCACCGGGCCGAACGGCTTCGCCATGAGCGGCGCCGTCGCGCCCGGGGCTCTCGAGACGTTCTATCTCCCGTGGGTCCCCGCGCTCAAGGGGCCCGACGCCGACGAGTGCGGCACGGCCACGCGGCTGTCGGCCTCGGTGCGCGCGCCGCGCTCGGCGTACCACGTCACGACGAGCGAGCCGGTCGCCGTCGCGCAGTTCGATGCGCTCGAATACAAGGGGGAAGGGGGCCCGCCGGGCAAGGACTGGTCGGCGTGCCCGGGCTCGAAGACGTGCGCGAGCACGCCGGGGCCGATCGGCTGCTTCGCGTTCAGCAACGACGCGTCGCTCCTCCTGCCGACGACGACGCTCGGCGCGGTGTACCGCGTCACCGGCCTGCGCGGCTGGTCGTCGCCCACCGGCGCCGAGGTCGCGGGCGCGGTGCTCACGCTCACCGGGACCCAGGACGCGACGAGCGTGACCGTGACGCTCTCGCCCAACGCCCACCTGCTCGCGGGGGGCGGGCTGCCGACGCCCGCCGCCGACCGGACGATGAAGCTCACGCTCGACGCGGGGGACGTGATCGAGCTGGTCGGGGCGGCGAACGGGCTCTCCGACTTCAGCGGCTCGCTCATCACCGCGAGCGCGCCGATCCAGGTCGTCTCGGGCATGCCGTGCACGCAGGTCCCGCAGGGGAACGCGGCCTGCGACCACATCGAGGAGACGGTGCTCCCCGCCGACACCCAGCGCGCGCACTTCGTCGTGGTGCCGCCGACGGGGCCGCGTGGCGACGCGCCGGGCCACGTGGTGCGCTTCTACGGGCTCGCCGACGGGACGACGCTCAGCTACGTCGGCACGCCGCCCGCGGGGGCGCCGACCAAGCTCGATGCGGGCGACGTGGTGTTCCTCACGGGCGTCGTGAAGCAGCCCTTCGAGGTCACCGGGAGCCGCTCGTTCGCCGTCGTGTCGTTCATGATCGCCGCGAGCCTCGCCGATCCGACCAGCAGCGGCGCCGCGCAGCAGGGCGACCCCTCGCAGAGCAACGTGATCGCCGTGGAGCAGTTCGCCTCGGCCTACGGCTTCCTCGCGCCCGACGACTACCCGACCGCGTTCGCCGACGTCGTGGCGCCGCCGGGGACGGGGCTCGTGCTCGACGGCGTTCCGGTCGTCGACACGCCGCAGCCGGTCGGCGGCTTCGTGGTGCACCGGATCCGCCTCGGCGCGGGGAGCGCGGGCGCGCACCGGCTGATCGCGAGCGCGCCGGTGGGCGTGCAGATCGCGGGGTACGGGAGCTTCACGAGCTACTACTACCCGGGCGGGATGGCGCTGAAGCCGCTGGTGCAGTGAAGCGCGGGGCGTGGTGGCGCGTCGCCTGCCGCGAGCCCGACACGCCCGAGCCCGAGACCGCTCTCGCGGCTCGGGCCCGGATCCACTCGCAGCTCGCGCTCGCGCGCTCGTCCGCGCGCGCGCCGCTCAGCTCAGCTCAGCTCAGCGTCGCGTTCTCGAGCACCAGCGTGATCCCCTGACCGCCGCCGATGCACATCGTGACGAGGCCGTAGCGCTCTTTCTTGCGTTGCAGCGCGTGGGCGCACGAGACCGTGAGGATCGCGCCAGTAGCGCCGAGCGGGTGGCCGAGGGCGATCGCGCCGCCCTGCGGGTTCACCTTCTCGGGGTCGATCCCCATCGCCTCGAAGTCGCGGATGCAGGCGAGGGCCTGCGGCGCGAACGCCTCGTTGATCTCCACGTGGTCGATCTGCGCTCCGGAGACGCCCGCGCGCGCCAGGGCCTGCCGCGTCGCGGGGACGGGGCCCCACCCCATGATCTGCGGATCGCACGCGGCGACCCCCATGCCCACGACGCGCGCGAGGGGCGCGCAGCCGTGCGCCTTCGCGTCGCTCTCGCGGCCGAGGACCATCGCGGCCGCGCCGTCGACGACCGCGCTCGCGTTGCCCGCGGTGATGACGCCGCCCGCCTCGAACGCCGCGCGCAGGCGCGCCATGCCGGCGAGGCTCGCGTCGTCGAGGATGTGCGTGTCGTGCGTGATCGTGCGCGGCTCGTGCGACTCGTCCTCGACGACGACCGACTCGGTCTCCGCCGCGAACCAGCCCGCGTCGCGCGCCTGCTTGGCGAGCGTCTGCGAGCGGAAGCCGAACGCGTCGCACTGCTCGCGCGTGATGCCGTAGCGGCGCGCCAGCTCCTCGGCGGTGTTCGCCATCGCCATGCCGGCGGACGGGTCGTACAGGCTCATGAGCAGCATGTCCTGCAGGTGCGTGCCGGGCGGGAGCTGCTTCACGTCGACCGGGCCGTACTTCTGCGTCGAGCCGCCCACGGCCTTGCCGCGGTAGGTGTAGAGGCAGAACGGGTACTGCATGCTCTCGGCGCCGCCGGCCACGTAGAACGGCCGCTCGGGGTCGTGGCGCATGCCGGCGAGCAGGATCTCGGAGGCGACCGCGATCGCCTCCGCGCCGCTGCCGCAGATGCGCGCGACGGTGAGCGCGGGGACGTCGTTCGGCAGGCCGCCGCGCGCGCGCATCCCCTGGGCGCCGTAGATGGAGTCGCGGTGGCTGTGCTGCGCCATCCCCATCACGACGTGGCCGATCTTCTTGGGATCGACCTTGGTGTGCTTCAGCGCCCCGGCGATGGCGAGGCCGCCGAGGTGGGTCGTCGAGAAGCGCGAGAAGAGCCCGGGGCGCTTGTTGTCGACGAGGATGTCGGCGCGCGGGAGCCTGCGCGCGCCGGAGAGGATGACGATCGGGTCTTTGGCGTTGCTGTCGTGGTGCATGGGAAGGCTCTCACTCGTGCAGGAACGCCGCAGGGACGCGCGGCCCGTTCTGCATGAAGTTCTTCATGCCGATGTCCATGTCGACGGTGCGCTTGCAGCGCGCGAAGCCCTGCGCCTCGAGCTTCAGCCCTTCGGCGAGCGGGAGCGCGAGGCCCCGCTTCAGCACGTCGACGAGGATGCCGTCGATGGCGAGCGAGCGGTGGCCCAGATCGACCGACGGCAGCTTCGCCGGCACCGCGAGCGGCGCAGGGTCCACCGGCGCGAGCTTCACCTTGCCCTCGAAGCTCGCGACGAGCAGGGCCTTGGCGGCCGCCTCGACGTCGAGCGTGGGTTCGCCGGTCGCCCAGCCGAGCGCGCACGCCGCCTTCGCGTCGAGCGTCTTGCCCGCGCGGAGCACCGGCAGCGCGTGCTCGAGCCCGACGAGGCGCGGCAGGCGCTGCGTGCCGCCGTAGCCCGGGATGATGCCGAGCCCGACCTCGGGGAGCCCGAGGTGGAGCGACGGCCCGACCACGCGCGCGTGGCACGCCATGGCGAGCTCCGAGCCTCCGCCGAGGACGGGGCCGTCGAGCGCGGCGACGATCGGCTTCGGGCACGCGGCCATCGCGCTCATGATGGCGTGTCCGCGCGTGCAGGTTGCCTCGCACGCCTCGGGCGACGTCAGCGCCGCGAGCTCGTTGACGTCCGCGCCGGCGAACGCGCCGTCGGTCGACGTGAGCACGATTCCGCGTACCGTCGCGTCGGCCGCGAGCGCCTCGATCGCCGCGCCGATCTCGCCGAGCGTGCGCGCCGAGAGCGCGTTGCGGACCTCGGGGCGGAACACGCGCACGGTGGCGATCCCCGCCTCCTCGGTCACCCGCAGATCGCGCACGAGCGCGAGCGAGGTGCCCGCGGCGATCGTCTTCGGGACCGGGAAGCCGGGGAAGCGCGCCGCGAACTTGGTGCAGAGCTCCTTCACCTTGGCCGCGCCGAGCTGCTCGTGGAGCGCGAGGGTCCCCTTGTCGAAGCCGAGGGAGTTCTTGAGGAGCCAGTCGAGATCCGAGGGCTCGCAGGTGCCGTCGTCCATCACGGCGACGGCGCGGCCGAGCAGCACCGCGAGCATGCGATCGACGATCTCGGCGCGCACCGGCTCGCTGCAGGCGGCGTCGGTCGGCTTCTTCGGATCGTGCCAGGGGGTGTTCCCCTGCTTGCTCAGGATGGCCGGCGGCGCGAACCACGGCGTGCCGGTCTTCGAGCCCTCCATCAGCTCCTGGCAGTGCACGACGAGCTTGTTGCCGACGGTGAGGTCCATCACGTTGAAGGGCCCGCCGCCGCCGACCGCGTCGTTCACGGCCTTGTCGACCTGGGCGGGCGTGGCGAGCCCCTCCTCGACGATGCGCGCGGCCTCGCTGATGTAGTTGCAGAAGACGTCGTCGGCGGCGAAGCACTCGACGTCGGCGGTGACGATCGGCACCTTGCCGAGCTTGCGCATGGTCGCGATCATCCGCGCGCCGAGCGCGGCGTCGCCCGAGAGGACGACCTCGATCGGCAGCGTGCGCCACGCCGGGAAGAACGGGTGGTTGACGAAGCAGCGCGCGGGCTTCCGGGCCTCGCTGGCGATCTGCGCGCGCGGGATGCCCGAGGTCGCGAAGCCGATGAGGCAGTCGTCGCGCACCACGCCTTCGAGCTGACGGAGGATGGCGCGCTTGATCGGGAGCTGCTCGGTCGCCGCTTCGAGGACGTAGTCGCAGTCCTTCAGATCCGAGAGGCTCAGGGTCGGCGTGAGCGCCGCTTCGATCGCCGCGGCGACCTTGGGAGAGAGCTTGCCGCGGGCCAGCGCCTTCGAGACGTAGCCGCGGATGCGGGCGACGCCTTTGTCGAGCGCCTCCTGCTTCACGTCCACGAGGAAGACCTTGCTCCCGGGCTCGCCTGCGAGCGCGGTCACGAAGCCGTACGCGAGGTCCGGTCCGATGGATCCCGACCCGATCACACCGACGATCATGGGGTGCTCCTTCCAGTGTCTACGCAGCTCACGCGCCTCACGACGAAGCGCGACGTCGCGCGGCTCGGCGCGCACCGCGCGGCGAGGGTCGCGCGGGCGAAAGTAGTCGCAGGGGGGTGGGGGCCAAGCGAATTCCGCGGAGGCGCGGGCGCCTCGTGGGCCCGCCAGCCTGCCGTGTCGCGTCGCGTCGCGTCGCACGCCGGCGCGGAGCTCGACGGGGCCGGTTGTCGCTGCGCCCTCGGGGGCTTCGGGCGGCGGCGCTTACTCGGGGGCTCGAAATGGCCGTCCCAGATCGGCTAGAGTGGTGAAACGGTCCGGAGGGCGTGGCGTGATGGGGGGCGAAGGGACACGCGAACCGAGCGAGCCGGGCGAGTCGGCCGGGCCCGCTGTGCTCGAGGGCTCGGGCATGGAGCCGCGCGAAGACCTGCTGCCCGCGCGGGCGGAGGCGTTTCGCGCGATCGCCGACCACGCCCCCTCGGCCGTCTCGCTCAAGGATGCTCGGGGCCGGTATCTCTACGTGAACCGGCGGTTCCTCGAGCTCTTCGCGCCGCCCGCCGCGTCGCCGCTCGGGCTCACCGATCGTGAGCTCTTCTCCCCGGAGCAGGCCGAGGCGCTCGCGCGCGCCGATCGGTGCGTGCTCGAGACGGGCGAGCCGAGCGAGGTCGAGGAGCGCGCCCGGCGCGGCGAGGTCACGCGCACGTACATCTCCGCGCGCTTCGCGCTGCGCGACGAGGCCGGCGCGATCTACGCGGTGTGCCGGATCGCGACCGACATCACCGATCGCAAGCGCGCCGAGGAGGCGGTCGAGGAGAACCGCGAGAAGTACCGCGGCCTGAGCGAGGCGGCGTTCGAGTCGATCTTCATCTCCGAGCGAGGGATCTGCCTCGAGCAGAACCGCGCGGCCGAGCAGATGTTCGGCTACTCGCCGGCCGAGGCGCTCGGTCGCTCGGGCATCGAGTGGATCGCGCCCGAAGATCGACCGCTGGTCATGAAGAACATGCTCGCCGGCCACGAGCAGCCCTACCAGGTCACGGCGCTGCGCAAGGACGGCACGACCTTCCCCGCGGTCATCCGCGGCAAGATGACGCACTACAAGGGGCGCTCGGTGCGCGTGACGTCGCTGAGCGACAACACGGCGCTGAAGCGGGCCGAGGCGGAGCTGCGCCAGGCGCAGAAGATGGATCTGATCGGCACGCTCGCCGGCGGCATCGCCCACGATTTCAACAACGTGCTCGCCGCCATCCTCGGCGAGGCCTCGTTCGCGGCGTCGGAGCCGGCGCCGCTCCCGACGTCGGTGCAGGAGTCGCTCGCGGCGATCGTCGCGTCGGCGGAGCGGGGCGCCGCGCTGACGCATCGGTTGCTGACGTTCGCCCGGCCGGAGCGAGAGCGCGCGCGCAGCGTCGTCGAGCTCGGGGAGCTGGTGCGCGACCTGCTGCCGATGCTCCGCCGCCTGCTGCGGGCGAGCATCGAGCTCGACGTCGAGGCAAAGGCCCCGTGCGCCGCCCTCGTCGACGCGTCGCAGATCGAGCAGGTGATCGTGAACCTGCTGGTGAACGCGCGCGACGCCATCGCGGGGACCGGGCGCATCGTGCTGCGCCTTTCGCCCGTGACCGTCGCCGCGGCGAGCCAGCCGATCGACGCGGCCGACGGGACGCTCGACGCGGACGCCGCCGCGCTCGGGCTCGCGCCGGGGCCGTACGTGCGGCTCACCGTCTCGGACGACGGCGCGGGGATGCCGAGCGAGGTGCTCGAGCGGATCTTCGACCCCTTCTTCACCACGAAGCCGCTCGGACAGGGGACGGGGCTCGGGCTCTCGGTCGTCCTGAGCATCGCGACCCACCACCGCGGCGCGGTCTCGGTGAAGAGCGTCGCCGGCGAGGGGAGCCGCTTCGACGTCTACCTGCCGCGCGTGCAGGGGGTGGCGGTCCGGCCGCGCGGCGCGCCGCCCAAGGACGCGCGGGCGCGCCCGGGCGAGACCATCCTCGTCGCCGAGGACGATCCCGCGGTCCGCAGGAGCGTGGTGCGCATCCTGGAGAGCGCGGGCTATCGCGTGCTGTGCGCCGACGACGGCCCTGGCGCGCTCTCGGCCTACCGCGCCCATGGCGGCGCGATCAGCGCGGTGATGCTCGACGCGGTGATGCCGGGGATGAGCGGTCAGCGCGTCTACGAGGCGCTCGCCGCGCTGGGGCCGCCGCGGCTGCGCGTGCTCTTCTGCAGCGGCTACTCGGCCGAGGAGAACGATCCCGAGCTGCGCCTCGCGCCCGGCTGCTTCTTCCTCGCGAAGCCGTACCAGGCCGGCGATCTGCTCTCGATGCTGCGCACGCTGCTCGACTCGTAGCGCGCGCGAGCTCTCTACTCCACGCGGTCGGTGCAGTACTCGGTGCGCCCGCAGGCGCGGCAGTGCTTGCCCATCCACACCTCGTCGAACTGCCGCATGATGCGCCGCACGAGCGAGGGCTCGGTGCTCACCAGGCCGCTCTCGAAGTTGCGCCGGCCGTCGCTCTTGGCGCCGAGGCCGGCGCCGGTGAGGTTCGCGCTGCCGGAGTACGCGAAGCGCTCGTCGACCACCACGAGCTTGAAGTGCACGCGCGGGCAGAGCATCCGCTCGAGGCCGCGCGCGAGGTTCGCGTAGCGATCGAAGTCGCGGCGGAAGTTCGGGCCCGGCTCCTTGGCGTGGATCAGGCGGATGCTCACGCCGCGGTCGAGCAGCTCGGAGAGCACGGCGAGGAACGGCACCGCCGTGCGGCCACGCGGGACGTAGAGATCCTTCAGGTCCGAGGTGCCGATCCAGAGCAGGCGCCGCGCCTTCGGGATCTCCTCCAGGATCACGCGCCGGTAGATCTCCGCGTCGACGAGGTACTCGGTGTGCGGCGCGGGCTGCGCGGGCTGCGCCGGCTGCGCGGACGAGGGGTGCAGTTCGCGCTTCGCGGTCGGCGCGCTCTTCGCGGCCTTCGCGGCCTTCGCGGCCTTCGCGGACGGCGCGAGCGGGAGCGAGACGCGGCGCGCGGGGGGCATGCGGTCGAGTCTAGCGATGGAACACGCGCATTTGGCGCCTGCCGCGCGTTCGCCGCGCGCGACGCGCTGTAAGCTCCGCCGCCGCGGCCCGTTTCACCCTCATGAGCGCCTCCTCGCACCGCAAGCTCGGCCCCGCACCGCTCGCTCGGCCTGCCCGCGAGCCGCACGAGCGCTCCGAGCGCTCCGAGCGCGACGCGCGAGAGGCCCGCCCGCTCGAAGGTCGCCGCGCCGCGGCCGTGCCGGCCTACGTGATGGCGCTGAAGCTCGCGCTCGTGCTCGCGCCGCTCGGCCTCGCCGCGGCGGGCGGCTGCGCGACGACGCGCTACGCCGGCGCGGCGCCCCCAGTGCGGCCGGAGCCGTCGGCGAGCGCGGCGACGGAGAGTGCGAGCGCGAGTGCGAGTGTGTCCGCGAGCGCGGTCCCCACCCTCGAGCCTTCGGCCGTGCCGCCCACGGCGGCGGGCGGGCTGCGACCGACGATGCCGGGCGAGGACTGAGACAGCTGCGCGAGCGTCGTGAATCCCGAGACCCGCGCTTGACACGACCCGAGTCGGACTTCATCTTTCGTTGCCTGCGCGTCTGCGCGGAGAGGAGGTGTGCCGTGAAGACCCATGTGAACCGCGCCATCTCTGCCCTCCTCGCCCTCCGCGTCTGATCGCGCGCGTCTCGCCGTAGCTGGCCGGGTCGCGCACCGCGGACGGGCGAGCTCGCACGAACCTCGTGTGCGCGACGCGTGCGCGCGGCGCCGCCCTGGGCGGGCCGCGTGGATGAACAGCACGCGCTCGCGCTTGTGGAGCCGTGATGAAGCGAGACGACGAGGGCGCCGGATACCGGCACGCCCGATTGCAGGACCTGCTGTTCGAGGAGCTGCGTCTCCTCTTTGCCGACGACCTCTCCGACCCCGAGCTCGCGTCGATCGCCATCGTGGCGGTCGTCCTCTCGGTCGACTACCGACACGCCCGCGTTCACTACGCCGTGCGCGGGCACGCCTGCGCCCAGCGCGCCCGCGCGCTCGAGCGCGCGTTCGCCCGCGCGACCCCGTGGCTGCGGCGAAGGCTCGCCGACGCCATCGATCTCAAGCTCACGCCGGACCTGCGGTTCGTGCTCGAGCCGATGGCGCTCGCCGAGCGTGAAGAGCGCGAAGATCGTGAAGCGCGCGAAGATCGTGAAGAGCGCGAAGAGCGCGAAGAGCGCGGCGAAGGCGAGGGCGCGTGAGGCGCGAGATCTACGATCCCGCGCGGCAGCGCGTGCCGGTGCGTGTCTGGGCGCGCGCGCCGCCGGCCGACGCCCTCGAGCAGCTCGTGCGCCTCGCGGGCGAGCCGTGGGCGGTCGACTTCGTCGCGGGGATGGCCGACCTCCACGTCGCCGAGGGGGTCGCGGTGGGCTCCGTCTTCGCGACGGAGCGCACGGTCGTGCCGCGCGCGCTGGGCGGCGATCTCGGCTGCGGGATGGCGGCGCTGCGGCTCTCGTTCGCGGCGGGCGGACGCGACGCCGAGCTCCTCGATCGCGCCACGCTCGCGCGGCTCGTCGACGCGCTGGATCGCGCCATCCCCACGGGCGACGCCATCCATCGCGGCGTGGGGGCGCTCGTCCCCGACGCGCTCCTCGCCGCGCCGCTCTCGACGCACGCGCTCTGTCGCGCGCGCGACGCGCTCTGCCGGCGTCACCTCGGCACGCTCGGCGGAGGCAACCACTTCCTCGAGCTCGATCGCGACGCCGACGGCCAGGTGTGGTTGCTCGTCCACTCCGGCTCGCGCGGGCTCGGCGGGGCGATCGCGGCGCACCACCTCCGCGTGGCCGACGCGGCTCGGGAAGGCGGCGCAGGCGCGCTGGCCGGCCTCGACGCGGAGGCGGGGGCCGGGGCGGCGTACCTCGGTGATCTCGCCTTCGCCCTCGCGTTCGCGCGCGAGAACCGGCGGGCGCTCGCGCAGCGGGCCACGAGCGTGCTCGCGGAGGTGCTCCAGGCGGAGCTCACCATCGAGTCGATCGTGGAGCTGCACCACAACTTCGTCGCGCGCGAGACCTGGGGCGGTCGCCCGCTCTGGGTGCACCGGAAGGGGGCCGTGCACGCGCCCGCGGGCGAGGCGGCGTTGATCCCGGGCTCGATGGGGACGGCGAGCTACCTCGTGGAGGGGCTCGGCAATCCCGCGGCCTTCGGCTCGTGCTCGCACGGCGCGGGGCGCGTTCTGCGTCGGGGCGAGGCGCGCGCCCAGGTCTCGCCGCGGGCGCTGGCGCGGGCGATGAAGCACGTGGCCTACCCCGAGGCGCGCGCGCGAGCGCTGGTGGAGGAGGCCCCGGCGGCCTACCGCGAGATCGGCGCGGTGCTCGAGGATCAGGCCGACCTCGTGGTGCGTCGCCGGCGCCTCGAGCCGCTGGGCGTGCTCAAGGGCTGAGCGCGGTCGCGCGCGCCAAGGGGTTCGCGGGTGACGTGTCAGACCGACACGTCCGCTCGCGTCCAAGGGGGGACAGGCGAGGGCGACCGGCCCGCGCCGTTCGCCCCCCGCGCGCGACCGACCCAGCGCCGAGAGAGGAAGCCACGCCCATGAACGCCGCGATCGCGACCCCCGCCAGCGAGCTCTCCGCCCTGTTCTCCGCGGTGCGTCCGGGCGCGCCGGTGATCGCCGGCGAGCTCACGCTCGTCCCGCTGTTCCGCCCGTTCGACGACGCTTGGGGCCCCGACGCCGATCTGCTCGAGGAGGGGCTCGCCCGCGGGCGCACGACCGTCACCGAGGTGAACGAGTCGGGCGTCGTCGCGCGGGTGCGCGTGCATCACACCGGCGAGCGGCCGCTGCTGCTCGTCGACGGCGAGCAGATCCTCGGCGCGAAGCAGAACCGCGTCGTGAACGCGAGCTTCCTCGTCGCCGCCGGCGTGACCGTCGACGTGCCGGTGAGCTGCGTCGAGCGCGGCCGCTGGCACGCCACCACCGGCTCGAGCTTCATCGCCTCGGAGACGACGCTGAGCGGCTCGGCCCGGTTCGAGAAGCTCAAGCGGGTGACCACCTCGGTCAGCAGCGGACGCGGCTACGACGCCGATCAGAGCGAGGTCTGGCGCGACGTCGACAGCTACCTCTCGCGCTCGCAGGTCGCCTCCGCGACGTCGTCGTACGCGGACGGCTACGCGCGGCGGCGCTCCGAGATCGACGGGCGCCTCGCCGCGCTCGCCCCGCAGCACGGGCAGATCGGCGTGGCCGCGTTCCGCGGGGAGCAGCTGCTCGGCTGCGACCTCTTCGGCTCGCCCGCCCTCTACGCGCGCGGGCACGGCAAGGTGCTGCGTGGCCTGCTCGCCGACGTCGCCGACGTGGCGACCGGCCCGACGTCCCGCCCGCTGGAGCGGCTGGCGGAGGCGCTCGGGGCGCTCGCAGGCGCCGACGTCGCGCGGGCGACCGGCCCGGGCGGCGGCGAGACGCTGCACGGCGTGGCCGGCGGGCTCAGCGTGGGCGCGGTCGTGCTGCGCGGGCGCGTGTACCACGCGGCGATCGCCGGGTGAGGCGGGGGCGCCGACGCCGTAGGCTGGGCACGGGGACGAGTCAGCCCGGGCTCGCGTCGTCGCACCCGAAGCCGGGCACCGTCGCCTCCTCGCCGAACCCAGGGAGCGCGTCGTCTTCTTCGGCGCGTGCCTGGTCGATCTGGACGAGGATCGCCGTGACGTTCTCGTCGCCGTTCGTCCTCGACGGCGAGGCTAGCCCCCGGGCCGCCCCACGCGCGCCCCGCGCGCCCCTGCTCCGTGCGCCGACGTGCGCGTGCGCGCGCCGGCCGCTATCGTCGGAGGGGGGCATGCGCAGCTTCATCGTCGGTGACGTGCACGGGTGCCTCGACGAGCTCGACGAGCTCGTGGCGACGCTCGACGCGCGCGCGGAGGACCGCTTCCTCTTCCTCGGCGACTACGTCGATCGCGGCCCCGACTCGGTCGGCGTCGTGCGGCGCGTGCGCGAGCTGATGGCGCGCTTCCCGGCGAGCGCCGCGATCGCCGGCAACCACGAAGACAAGGCGCTGCGCGATCGCGCGCGCCGACGGCCGGGCCCCGCCTGGACGGCGCGCGCGAGCGACGACGACTGGCGCTTCCTCGAGTCGCTCCCGCTGCTGCTGCGGCTCCCCGAGCACGGCGCCCTGCTGGTGCACGGCGGGCTCTATCCGCGCTTCTTCGATCTCTACGAGTCGATCGGCGAGGTGCCCGCCGATTGGCGCGTGGGGGGCGGAAAGCGCGGCGAGCGGCTCCGCCGGTTCCTGCGGGTGCGGACCGTCTCTGGGCAGGGGGCGTTCGTCGCGCTCGGCGACGAGGCAGCCGACTCGCGCCACTGGAGCAGCGTGTACGACGGTCGCGAGGGGTTCTGCTTCTTCGGCCACGATCCGCAGCTGGCGCCGCCCGAGCCGCTCCGGGCGGCGCACGCGCTCGGGCTCGATACGGGCTGCTGCTTCGGCGGTCGGCTCTCGGCGGCGGTGCTCGAGGAGGAGCAGCGCGTCGCGCCGAAGGCCCTGCGCGCGCTGCGCGTGGTGAGCGTGCCCGCGCGGGCGCAGTACGCCGAGCCGCGCGCGGCGCTGGTGGAGTAGGCGCGTGTCGCGGGTCGCTCAGCCCGCGACCGCGATCGGGCGCAGCCACTCGGCGACCGCCTGCGCGGTCGGCCGGCGCTCGGGCTCGCTCGCGAGCATCGCGACGATGCACTCCGCGAGCGCGGCGGCGGCGGGGTGGGGCGAGGTCGCGAGCGCCCGCCGGACGCGCCGCGCGAGGACGCCTTCGTCGCCCGCGACGCCCGCCAGGAACACGAGCCCCGTCGCGCCCTCGAGCTGCTCGCCCGCGTCGAGGCGCTGCGCGATCGGCGCGAGGTGCGGCAGGCGCGTGCGCTCCTCGGCGTCGAGCGGCGGGCCGAGGAGCGGGCGGCCGGCCAGCGCCTCGAAGAGCACCGCGCCGAGCGCGAAGACGTCGCGCGGCGGCGTCGCGGTCGCCTTGCCCGCGAAGCGTTCGGGGCTCATGTACGCCGGAGTCCCCGCGCTGTGGAGACGCTCGGCCGCGGCGGAGATCCCGAAGTCGACCAGCACCGGCCGCTCGCCGGTGTGGATCACGTTGGCCGGCTTCAGGTCGTGGTGCGTGACGCCGCGGGCGTGGCAGTGCGAAAGCGCGTCGGCGAGCTGGAAGCCGAGCAACGCGGCCTCCGGTACCGTGGCGCGCGCCCGCGCGAAGCGGTGATCCAGGCTCTCGCCCTTGACCTCCGCCATCACGAGGTACGGCACGCGGTACGAGCGCGTCGCGCAGCCGAGGAATTCGACCACGCCCGGGTGCGGCGACTTGGCGAGCTTCAGGAGCGTCTCGGCCTCCTCGAGGAAGAACCCGATCGACGCCGGATCGCGCTGCAGCGGGATCTTGAGCACCTGACGCGGGGCGTTCGGATCGGCGCCCGCGACGCGTCGCCGCACGAGCAGGCAGTGCCCCATCGCGCCTTGCCCGAGCACGCGATCGATCACGAAATCGCCCACGAACGCGCCGGGCGCGATCTCGAAGCGGGTGCGCCGCGGCGCGCGCGCGGTGCGGGCGAGGATCGCCAGCGCCGCCTCGACGTGCTGCGCGAGCAGCGGCGGCAGCGCCATCGCGATCGTGGCGGCGGCGTTCCTCGGCTCGATGGGCGTCCCGGTCAGGCTCGCCCGCGCGGCGAAGAGCGACTGGACCGCGGTGGCAGTCCGGCTCGGCCTCGGCAGCTTCGGCGGCGGCACCTTCGCCGCGGCGTGAAGGGCGGTGCGCAGCGCGGCGGCGCGCTCGACGGCGACGAGCCACGGCCGCGCGGCGTCGGGGATCTCGCCGCTCGCGAAGTGCAGGTGCGCCTCGGCGGCCCAGGCGAGCGCGTGCAGCACGCCGTCGACCTCGCCGCCCGGCGCGATCAGCGGGCGCGCGGCCTGCCAGGCCTCGTTCGCCGCCGACGAGAGCTCGGCCAGCCCCACGCGGACGTCGCCCGCGAGAGCGGCCTCGATCCGCTCGCGCCACGCGAGCAAGGCGGTGACGAACGGCGCGCCGACGGTCGAGCCCGCGAGCGACAAGTGCGTCGCGAACGAGGCGTGCGGAGTGCAGAGCAGCGTCGCGACCGAGCGCTCGAGCAGCGAGGGGTCTTCGAGCCCGCCCACCTCGGTGGCGATCGCCCAGGCGCGCGCGACGGGGCGCAGGAGCCCGCGGTGCGTCGACTCGTGCAGCACGAGCTGGCCCAGCTTCTCCA
>CAIXWQ010001328.1 GCA_903923175.1 uncultured delta proteobacterium
GAGCGCGAGGCTGGCCGCGCCGCGGAGCCGCCGATTGACGCGGCCGCGCCGGATGACGAACACCGATGGCGATGCCGCGCCGCCCGCTCGCCCGCGCGCTCGTCGTCGGCGCGCTCGCGCTGGCGGCGACGACGGCGGTCCCGCGCGCCTCGGCAGGCTTCTCCGACGACGAGCAGGCGCGGCTCGATCGCGGCGAGCTGGTCGTCGCGCCGGTCGTCTACGAGCGCGGCGAGCGCACGTTCGTCGGCGGCGTGAGCTACTTCGAAGCCACCGCGCCGATCGAGCGGCTCTCGGTGGTCGCGCGCGACCCTTCGCGCCTCAAGGACCTGCTGCCGGCGGTCGAGCAGGTCGAGCTTCGGTCGATCTCGACGGCCGGCGTCGCCAAGATCCACGTCCGGCACAAGCTCGGCTTCACGCACGGCGGCTACACCTTCCTCTGCCTCTTCCAGGACCACGGCCGCTACGGCCGCTTCTGGCTCGACCCCACGGCCGACAACGTGCTCGCCGACGCGTGGGGCTTCATCCGCCTGACGCCGCTGCCGAACGGCCGGACGCTCGTCACCTACGGGCTGCTCTTCGACCTCGGCCCCGGCATGCTCCGCGCGCTGTTCGAGGGGAAGATCCGCAAGGCCGCGCTGGAGTACCCTCGACGCCTCGCCCATGCGACCTGACCGAAGCGCGCGCGTACCCAGGCCGATCGGCGCAGCCCTCGCGCTCGCGCTGTCGCTCGGGCTCGCGACCTCCGCGCGCGCCGACGACATCGCCGCCGTCCGCCCACGCGCGCAGCCGGAGCCCGAGCGCGCGACCTGGTTCCGCGTCACCGGGACGCTCGGCGTAGGGATGGGCCTGCGCTTCGACAACCCGTACCGGCTCGCGACGCCGCTCGGGGCCAACGCCGAGTCGGTCTCGCGGACGGCGGCCTACGTCGACGCCGGCGTGGCGCTCTCCTTCGGCGAGGCCGAGGGGATCACGCACGGCCCCGTGCTCCGCTGGGACCACGCCGCCCAAGGGGTCGGGCAGGACGTGCTCACGCCCTCGTACGCGCTCGGCAAGCGCTGGCTCGCCTGGGAGGCCTGGGCCCGCGTCGGCGTGCCGATCGTGCTGCGCCCCGACGTGAACGCCGGCGGCGAGCTCGCCCTCGGCGGCGCGTGGTTCGCGACGCAGGGGCTCGGCGCGTGGGGCGAGCTCGTGGGCGATCTGTTCTGGGGCGCGGGAACGCTCGACGCCAAGCGCCCGACCTACCCGGTGCTGTCGCTGCAGCTCGGCGCGATCTTCGAATGGGAGCGGCTGCCGTGAGCGCCGGCCCCGCGAGCCGCACGAGCGGAACGAGCGCCCGCCCGCCCGGCCGCCGCTCGATCGCGTTCGTGATCGTGTTGGCGTGCTGCGCGGCCGCGCCGACGGTCGGCGACGTCGGCAGCTGCGGCGGCCCGATCGAGGCGCTCGACGCGCACAAGTACTTCGCCGCGCGCGCCGAGCTCGAGTGCCGGCACTGCCAGGACTGCAAGCTCGAGACGAACGCCTGCAAGGTCGCCTGCGACGCGCACGCGACGTTGCCGACGGCCTTCCCGGAGGGGTGCCACCCGCTCGTGCACGACGGCGACGTCTGCCTGAACGCGCTCGACGCGCTCGGCTGCGGCGCGTTCGGCGACGCGGTGAGCGACACCGCGATCGTGCCGACGGAGTGCGATTTCTGCCCGCCGCCCGTGATCCTCGAGGCCGGGGTGACGCCGTGATCCACGCCCCCTCCGCGCGCGTGCGCGCCGCGCTGGCCGCGCTCGGCCTCGCCGCCGCGGCGACGGGCCTCGCGAGCGCGGGCTGCCTCGAGACGCTCGC
>CAIXWQ010001329.1 GCA_903923175.1 uncultured delta proteobacterium
CTAACGAATCTCTGACGTCGAAATGGAACTCGACCGGGAGGCCCGCGAGGGGCTTCGCGCGGTGATTCGCGCCGTTCGATCTCGCGACGCGCGCCCCTCAGCGGCCGTCGTCGACGCGCTGGACATCCCGGCCAGCGAGCGTGACCTCCCAGCGCACACCCCGGCGCTCGACCTCTTCCATGTAGAGCGAGCTGCGCCGGAGCGTGCGCGCCACCGCGGTCGACGCGCTCACGGCGACCAGTAGCGGCAGCACGATCGCGTAGTCGCCCGACACCTCGAAGACGAGGACCGCCGCGGTGAGCGGCGCGTGCGTCGTGGCCGCGACGACCGCCGCCATGCCGACCAGCGCATAGCCACCGGCGGGACCGATCGCGCCCGCCGGCGCGAGGCGAACGAGCCCTGCGGCGAGCGCCGCGCCGAGCGCTGCGCCGACGAAGAGCGCGGGGGTGAACGCGCCGCCCGGGCTGCCAGAGCCGACCGACGCGCCGGTCGCGAGCGGCTTCGCCAGGAGCAGCAGCAGCAAGAGCTCGATCGCCATGCGTCCGTCGAGGATGCGGGCGATCGCCTCGTAGCCATTGCCGGTCACCGCGGGGAGCCAGCAGGCGATGGCGCCGACGAGCGCGCCGCCGATCGCCGCCCGATACGGGCGCGCCAAGGGGACCTTCGCGAAGGCGCGTTCGCTCGCCGCGAGGAGCTGGATGAAGCCTACGGCAGCGACGCCCGACACCAGTCCGAGCACGAGGTGGGCGACGAGCTCCCAGCTCGATCGCATCGCGAAGGCGTGCTCGCCGTAGATCGGGCCCGCGCCGATGGCGAAACGGGTGATCGCCGTGGAGAGCGCGGCCGCGAGGATCGCCGGCAGCACGGCGCCGAGCGCGGCGACGCCGGTGATGACCTCGAGCACGAACAGCACCGCCGCGAGCGGCGTGTTGTACGCGGCGGCGAAGCCCGCGGCCGAGCCCGCGGCGATGAGGGCGCGCTTGCGCGACTCGCGGATCCCGAGGCGCTCTGCGAGGCGCGAGCCCAACGCGCCACCGAACTGGATGATGGGCCCCTCACGGCCGATCGAGCCGCCCGAGACGATCGCGCTCCAGGAGCCGACCGCCTTCCAGACCGTGGCCCGGAGCGACATCGGCCGGCCACCGAGCACCACCGCCTCCATCACGTCGCCCACGCCGCGGGCATCGCGCCCGCGCGCCGCGATCGCCGAGGCGCTGCCGGCGAGGAGGCCGCCGATCGCCGGCGAGAGCAGCCGGGCCCACCAAGGCAATTGCTCGAACGCGGCGAGGACGTCGTGCGCGCCGAATCCGCGCTCGAACACGAAGGCGATCGCGGCGCGAAACGCGATGGCGAAGAGCGCCGCGCCGGCCGCCACGACGGCGACCGCTACGAAGAACCGTGGTCGTGGGAGCGGCGGTGGGCCCGCTGCAGAATCGTTTGGCGTCATCGAAGGTGCGTTCGAGGTCGGTCCGCTCGGCGGCCCTCGACGCGCGATGTTCTCATGACACGGCGACGCCGGGAGGAGCGACTCCGCTCCCGTCGGGCCGCACCTTGACCGCTCGCGCCGTCACGCCGCGCGCGCCGGCCCGAGCTTGCCGTCTTCCATCTCGTGCAGCTCGTCGAACACATCGAGCGTGCGGTGGTCGTGCGTGACGACCAGCACCGCTGCGCCCTGCTCGCGCGCGACCCGCTGGAACAGCTCCATCACCGCGCGCCCGCGCACCTTGTCGAGCGCCGCGGTCGGCTCGTCGGCGAGCACCAGGCGCGGCCGATTGGCCAGCGCGCGCGCGATCGCCACGCGCTGCTGCTCGCCGCCGCTCATGGTCGCGGGCATCGCGTGCGCGCGGTGACCGACCTCGAGCCACTCGAGCAGCTCGCGCGCGCGCTTGCGCGGTGACGCTGTCTCGCCGATCTCGCAGGCGAGCTCGACGTTCTGCTGCGCGGTCAGGAACGGGATCAGATTCGGCCGCTGGAAGACGAAGCCGAGGAAGCGCTTGCGCAGCTCGGTGAGCGAGCCGAGCAGGCGACCGTCGTCGACCACGAGCTCGCCTTCGAGCCAGATCTTCCCCGTGTCGGGGAGCGAGACGAGCCCGAGGGCCTTCACGAGGGTCGACTTGCCGGCGCCGCTTGGTCCGAGCAGCGCGACGACGTGACCGGCTTCGAGGGTGAGGCTCACGTCGTCGAGCGCGCGCACCAGCGTGTCGCCTTCGCCGAAGTGCTTGAAGATGTGCTCCGCGCGCAGGGCATCGGTCATGGCGTCACCCCTCCAGCGCTTTGCCGGCATCGACGCGGATCGCGTGCCGGATGGCCAGCAGACTGCCGAGCGTGCTGATCACCATCACCAGCGCGCCGACGGCGAGCGTCGCCTCGGTGGTGAGCACCACGCGGCGCGGGAAGTGCGGGAAGGCCTGCTGGCCGATCGCGACCGCGATGGCGAAGCCGAGCGCGCCCATCGCCCAGGCCTGTTGGATCACCATGCCGGCGAGGCGCCCGGTCGACGCGCCCATCAGCTTGAGCACAGCGATGTCGTGGGTCTTGTCGAGCGTCATCATGTAGACGACCGCGCCGATCAGCAGCGACGAGGTGATGACCAGGATCATCGAGAAGAGCGCGAGCTGCTTGCGCGGCTTCTCGACCGCGCCGTCGAGGAGCAGCTGCTCCTGCTCCCGCGTCGTGTATGCCGTCACGTCCGGCCACGCGGCGAGCGCGCCGCGCACGCGGCTCAGACTGTCGGCGCTCGCCGGTGCGTCGACCTCGACGAGCACGGCCGCGATGGGCGGCGAGGGGAGCACGGGTGGGTGGAACTCCGGATCGTCTGTGAGCGCCTCGAGCTGCGGCTGCGCGCGGCCGAGGTCGGTCGCGCGCAGGCGCTCGGTGCGGCGCTCTCGCTCGGCGCGGATCGCGTCGCTCGGCGCGTCGTCGGCGATGAGCTGGGCGTCGGCGAGGGTGCCGAACACCATCGCGTCGCCGCCGGAGCTGAGCACCTGCTTGGTGAGCCCCACCACGCGGAACTCCTCGCGCGCGAAGTGCAGCACGTCGCCCACGGCGAGGCCGAGCGTCGCGTCGGCGACGAGCTCGCCGTGCGCCTGCCGGAGCGCGCGCCCGCGGACGATGGGGAGCCCGTCGCCGCGGTCGATCGGCCAATCGAGGCCGACGAGCGCCATGCGGAGCGAGCGCCCGGGCTCGCGCGCGAGCGGCGCGCGCTGGAGCACCTGGTAGGTGAAGGCCCGCGCCCGCGTGACGCCGGGCAACGCCGACACGCGCGAGACGATCGAGGGGTCCAAGCGAGATGCGTCGGCGAACGGCCCACGCGTCCCCTGCTGCACGACCCACACGTCCGCGCGCATCGAGCGCAGCAGGATGGTCGCGTCGTCGACGAGGCCGAGATAGATCCCGGCCATCGCGAGCACGACGGTGAAGAGCAGCGCGATGCCGAGGCTCGTCCCGACGAAGCGCCCGACCCGGTGGCGCACGTCGTGGTAGGCGAGGTTCACGGCACCGCTCCAGACCAGGTACGCCCCTCGGTCAGCGTGGGGCCGTCCGCGGTGCTCGCGAGCACCACGTCGCCGGCGCCGACCCCTTCGGTGACCTCGACGACGTCGGTCCCTTCGAGGCCGGTCTTCACGCGCGCCCTGGTGATACGGCCGCTGCGGTCGACGAAGCAGAACGCCTCGCCGCGCTCGCGGAGCACGTAGGCGAGCGGCACGCGCACGACGTCCCTGTGGCGCTCGAGCTCGATCCAGACGTCGGCGCGCTGGCCGATGGCGATGCGCTCCGGCGGCGCGGTGAGCCGCACGTCGACGAGCAGCTCGTGCGTCTGCCGATCGACCTCGCGGCCGATGCGATCGACCGCGCCGACCGTGAAGCGCGTCCCCTCGGCGCCGAGTCGCACCCGCACCGTCTGCTTGTCGCGCAGGTCGGGGAGCGCGTTCTCGTCGATCCAGGCGCGGCTCCAGAGCGCGTCGGTCGCGACCACGCGCAGTACGGTGGTGCCGACGGCGACGGTGTCGCCCGGATCGCGGAAGCGTCGGATGACCAGCCCGTCGAAGGGCGAGAGCAGCGCGGCGCGCGCCACGGTGACGCTGCGCGATTCGGCGGTGCCGCTCGCGACGGCGATCTGGCGGCCTGCTTCGTCCTGCGCGGCGTGCACGCGCGACAGCTCCGCCTCGGCGAGCGCGAGGCGCTGCACCGCGAGCTCGAGGTCGCGGCCGGTCGCCGCTCCGCTGGCGAGCAGCGTGCGGATGCGTGCCTCTTCGCCCTTGGCGAATTCGAGATCCGCGGTCGCGCGCTTCTCGTCGGCGCCGAGCCGCCCGATGGCCGAGCGTGCGAGGCCGACCCCCGAGGTCGCGGTCTTCGCGTCGGCGGCGAGCTGCTCGGGCGCGAGCTGCGCCACCAGCTGGCCGAGCTTCACGCGATCGCCCTCGTCGACGAGGATGTCCGAGAGGCGCCCGACCATGTCGAAGCCGAGCTGCACCTCGCGGCGGCTCTCGATCGTGCCGCGCCCGAACGCCTCGCGCACCACGTCCCCGCGCTCGACCCGGTGGCCCACCGCGGGGACCGGCCGCGTCGTCCGGTAGCGCACCGCGCCGGCGACCAGCGCGAGCGGGAGCACGATCTTCCAAAGCCCGAGCACGCGACGCAGGCCGCGTACGGCACGCGAAGGGCGGGGCGGGGCAGCGCTGGTCAGAGACGGGGTGGCGGTCATGGAGTAAGTGAGCAGGCGCGTCGGGGGGAGGACCGGCGCTCGAAGAGCGCCGTGCGCGCCCGCTCGTGACGTGGGAGCCCCACGCGCCGGGAACGATTCGCGATCCGCGTGGAGGCGCCACAAAAGGCCGAGGCGACGTGACCGTCGATCACATCGCCTCCGCGAAGGCGCGCCTGGTCGGCGCGACGTTCGACGCGTGCGTCGATCAGCGCTCCTTCCAGTTCACCGTGACCTTCTCGTTCGGCAGCTTCTCGCCGGCGAGCTTCGCCAGCATCTTGATCTCGTCCTTGCAGCAGTCGATCCCCTTGGCGGTATCGATGCGCGCCATGAGCTCGGTGGCGAGCTCCTTGACCGTGATCTCCTTCAACATGACGAGCCTCCGTCGACGTGAGCCGATCGTGATCGACCGCGCGCGCGTGGTCGCGAACGCGGCGACGATGAGAGCCTACTCCCGCGCATCGAGGTTCGCGCCCGGCGCCGAGGAACCGACGGACGGACGCGCAGCAGTTGCGCGTGCGCGCGCGAACCTACGAAGGACCGACTCGGGTCTAACCGAGTGGTAGCGCTCCGCGGCCGTGCCCTCCCCTGCCACAGGGGGAACACAGTGGTCGCGAGAGCGGTTCCTGCCGACCTCCATGCTCCCGTACTTCCAGCAACGGCGCAGTGCTCCTCGGCCTCGTCGGCGTGGCGTTGCTCGTGCGTGCTCGATCGAGGTCCCCGCGCTCGACGTGACGCTTTCGGCGCGCATGCGCTTCAAGGAGTTCCCGATGGCGAGAGTGATTGCGTTGCTCTTGACGGCGGCCACTGCGCTCGCCGCGTGTCGGTCGGCAAGCGAGGGCGCGGGCGGGCAGGCCGCCGCTTCGGCGAGTGCGTCCGCGCCTGCAACGTCTGTGGGGCCGGTTCGCTCGTCCGACGCCGTGGCGGCGCTCGATCGCATGGATTCGCGACAGAACGTGCCGCTGCTTCCGATGATGGCGAACCACCAGAAGCAGAACATGCGAGAGCACCTGATCGCGGTGCAGGAGATCGTCGCCGGGCTCGCCGCGGGTGACTTCGACGCCATCGACAAGGCGAGCAAGCGCATCGGCTTCTCCGAGCAGATGGGCATGATGTGCACCCACATGGGCGCGGGCGCCCCCGGCTTCACCGAGCGCGCGCTCGCGTTCCACCACACCGCCGACACGATCGGCGAGGCGGCGCGCAAGCACGACGCGCCCGGCGTACTGGCCGCGCTCGACAAGACGCTGACCACCTGTACGAGCTGCCACGCGACCTTCAAGCAGCACTTGGTCGACGAAGCCGAGTGGTCGTCGAGCACGCCTGCTGGGAGCGCGGCGATGCCGATGCCCATGCACATGCACGGCGGACCGATGCGTCATGGCCCGTAGAGGCGCACCAAGCGGAGCGCCTGCGGGCGCCTGCGCCACTTCCCGTACCCGCGCACCTTCGCGAGGAGCGCCGCGACGACCGTCGGGCGGCTCGCCTCAGCGATCCGAAAGCAGTCGCTCCGTCAGCAGATCGCGCAGCGCCATCCGCGCGCGGTGGAGCCGGCTCTTCGTGGCGAGCTCGGTGATCCCGAGGAGCTCCGCGACCTCGGCGCACGGCAGCCCGCGGAAGTCGCGCAGGAGCAGGACCTCGCGGTGGATCGGCTCGAGCGTGTCCAAGGCGGCCGAGATCGAGTGCGTGAGCTCGTGCGACTCGGCGACCTCCGCCGGCGTCGGCGCTTCGTCGCGCAGCTCCGCGGCGTCGTCGTCGTGGGCGGCGAGGGCGTCGAGCGAGAGCAGACGGCGAGGCTCGCTCCGCCGCAGGCGGTGACGCTTGCTGCAGAAGCTCCGCACGATCGTGTAGAGCCACTGGCGCGGAACGCCGTCGCCGCGGAAGTCGGCGACCGAGCGCGCGGCCGCGAACATCGACTCCTGCACGACGTCCTTGGCGACCTCGTCGTCGCGGCAGAGACGCTGCGCGAACTCGCCGAGAAGCGCCTGCTCGCGTCGTAGCCACTCGACCAGCGCGTGCGAATCGCCGGCGCGCGCAGCGTCGAGGAG
>CAIXWQ010001330.1 GCA_903923175.1 uncultured delta proteobacterium
GCCCCCGCCCCGCCCGCGCTCAGCCGACCGGCGTCGCTCCCGCCGCCCGTCGCGGCCGCGTTCGCGCGCTCGCCGAACGTCCCGATCCCCTCGGTGCGCCCCGAGGCGCCGTCGTTCGAGGACGAGTCGGAGTCGTCGACCGACCAGTCCTACGCCGAGGACCTGACCACGCTCTCGCGGAGCCTCAAGGACGAGCAGCTCGGCCACCAGATCTACCGCGCGATCGAGCCTCCGCCCTCGAGCGGCGGCGTCGCCTCGGCGGGCCCGGCCACCACGCCGGCCTCTCCCTCGCTCTGGCCGCCGATGGGCCCCGCGGCGCCGACGCGCGTCCCCTCGACCGAGCGCGCAGTGGTCGATGCCCCCCTCGCCCCGGGCGCGCCCGCCGCCGCCGGCGCGAAGCGCGCCACGCCGGTCTGGGTCTGGGTCGCGATCGGTCTCACGCTGTTCGGCGCCATCGGCGGCGCGACCGTGGCGTTCGTGCTGCGCTGAGCGCGCGCAGGCTCAACGCGCCAGGAGCCACTCGGCCATCGGGCGCCACACGGCCTCGGGCGCCTTGGTGCCGCCGACCACGCCGATGTGCCCGCCGGGGACCTCGCGGAACTCTTTGTCGGTCGAGCCCACGTGATCGAGGATCCCGCGCGTCGAGGCGAGCGTGGCGATGCCGTCGGTCTTGCCGGCGAACGCGAGGAGCGGGCAGTGGATCGCGGTCAGATCCGCGCGCTTGTCGCCGAAGATCAGCTCGCCGCGGCGGAGTTTGTCGCCGGCCGCGACGTCGCGGATCATCTGCTTGAAGGCCTCCTTCGGGTACGGGATGAAGTCCGTGGTCCAGGCCTGGATGCTGTCGAAGCCGCGCAGGTACTCGTAGTCCCAGAGGCGGGTCACGAGGTCGACGTAGCGCGTGAGGATCTGCGGGCCGTCGAGGAGCTTGAAGCCGAGCGTGACGAGCTCGCTCGGCACGTTGCCGAGCTGGTCCATCAAGGGGTCGATGAACTTCTCGCCGAGCTTGGAGGCCCAGGTGACGAGCCCCATCTCGCCGAAGTCGATCGGCGCCCCGATGGTCACGAGGTTCGCGACGCGCTCGTCGTGGTGCGCCGCGACGTGCAGCAGCGCGAAGATGCCGCCCATGCAGTAGCCCGCGAGCGTGACCTTCTCGGCGCCCGACGCGGCCAGCGCGGCGTCGATGCACGCGGGGACGTAGTCGAGGACGTAGTCGTCGAGGCGCACGCCTTCGTCGGTGTGATCGGGGACGCCGAAGTCGATCACGTACACGTCGAACCCGGCGTTGCGCAGCGTGCGGACCATCGAGTGGTCGGGGCGCAGGTCGAAGATGTACGGCCGCACCATCAGCGGCGGGATCAGCACGATCGGGATCGGGTTGCGCGGCGGCTCTTCGCGCAGCTGCCCGTGGCCGAGCTCGGCCTCGAGCGCCTCGGTCGGCGTCACGCGCCAGAGCTCGAGCTTGCCGCGCGAGAAGACGCGCTCCTTGCGGGCCGTGCCGCGCTGCCCGCGCGAGACGCCGTCGGTCGCGTAGACGAACCCGTGCACGGCGGAGAGGACGACGCGATCCAACGCGAGGCGCGCGAGGCGCGCGAGCCGATCGGGGCGCCGCAGCGCGCGCCGGAAGGGAGGGGCCATCGCCGCCGACGCTAGCACGCGGCCGGGATGACCGGCCCGCGCGCCACCCGCAGCGGACCACGCGCGCGGACCGCGCGGCGACTACTTCTTGTCGGCGGGCTTGGCCGGCTCGACGGGGATGCCGAGCTCGCGCTGGCGCTTGAGGACGAGCTCCTTGACCTTGGCGTACTCGAGCACGCGCTTGTCCCAGGCCTCGAGCTTGTTGAGGCGTTCCATCGCCGTCGCGAGGAACACCTTCACCGCGACCGGCGGCGTGGGCGCGCCCTCGGGGAGCTTGTCCTTCAGGGCGAGGTCCTGATCGGGGTTCTCCTTGGCGAAGGCCTCGTACGCCTGCCAGGCGGCCTTGGCCTCGTCGCCCTTACCTCGCGCCTCCTTCACGGTGGCCGTGAGGAACAGCGACTTGCCGAGGAGGTTGAGGAAGCCCTTGTCGGCGCGCGCGCGCGAGGTCGCGCTCACCAGCGACTCCTCCGACGCGTCGAGCTCGCCCTTCTGGTAGAGCGCGGCGCCGAGGAACAGGTGCGCCTCGGGGCGGGCGGGATCGTTCGCGATCGCCTTGCGATAGCCGGCGACGGCGTCGTCGAGCACGCCGCCCGCGAGCCCGGCCGCGAAGGCCTTGTCGGCGTCGAGGATCAGCTGGTCGTACGGCGTGATCGCCTTGGCGACGCCCGGCTTGTCGTCCTTCGGCTCGGGCTTCGGCTCTTCCTTGGCCTTCGCCTTGTCGTCCTTCTTCTTCGCGGCGGCCTTCTTGTCGCCTTCCTTGGGCTCCTTGGGCGCCGCGACCGCCACGGCGGCGAGCGCGAGCGAGGCCAGCAGACCGGCGGCGGCGAGGGCGCGGGAGATCGAACGCATCACCGCTCAGTGTACGGGCGCAGCGGCAGCGCCCGCAAACGGCGCGAGCGGGCGGCACCGGCCGAGCTCCGAGACGCCCCGGTTCGCATAGCGTGGCTATGCGTCACGCGAGCCTCGCTCACTTCGGGAAGCCGACCGAGACCGCACGCTTGCGGCCGCGGTGCCGGAACGTCAGCGGCGACTTGGCCGCGGCGACGTCGGGCCTGGCGGCGACGGCGTCGCCCGGGATCTGGGCCGGAATGTCGTAGCCGAGCGCGCGCAGATCGCTCGCCAGAACCGCCCCCTGCCCCTGGATTCCTTCGAATGTGATCGACATGTCGGCCCCTCGTCCGGGCGTCAGCAGATACGCAGCCCCGAGCATTCCCGCCTGCGAGGACACGCCGGAAGCGTAAGAACGGCGCCCACCTTCTGCCGTCAAAACGGCGGCAATTGGCGAGGGCTTGAACTCACCTCAATCGATGCGGCCGCGCCGCTACGGTCGCTCGCCGAGCAGCAGGCGAGCCGCGAACGCGAGGGCGAGCGTCGGCACCAGCGTCACCGCCAGCCACGGCCAGAACGCGGCCGCGACCCCGGTGGGCCAGAAGCGGAGCACGACGCCGCCCACGAGCGGCGCCGACGTCGCGAGCCCCCACGCGCGCAGCCCGGTCGGCAGCGTGCGGACGCGCAACTTCAACAGGAGCACGTCGTACGCCGCGACCAGCGCCACCCAGACGAGCGCGAGCAGCGTGAAGCCGACGAGGTAGAGCGCCCATTTCAGCACACCGACGTACGGCAGCCAGGCGAGGCGCGCGTCGGTGAGCGCGTGCACGGCGGCGCCGCCCCAGGCGCCGAGGTGCGTGCCGAGATAGAGCGGAGCGAACCAGCGACCGAACGTGGGGCGAGGCGACATGCGGAGGTGCAACGAACGATAGGTGCACGCCGCTTCCCCGCAAGCCTGCGTACGCCGCGGGCGGACGCCGGCGGACGACGACGCGCGGGGGTATCGTCGGAGCGTCAGCGGCGACCACTGGAGCGAACCATGAAGACCCTGCGCGTCACCGTCTTCGGAGCGATCGTCGCGGCGACCTCGCTGCTCGCCGCGGGCGCCGCCGAGGCGAACACGCCGCACGCCAGGATCGCGGCCGGCGCGGACGAGCTCCCCGGCGAGCTCGCGATCGATCTGCGCGACGATCTCGACGAGGCCGCCGTCGTCGCGTTCGCGCGCGACTTCGGGCTCGCCGATCTCGCGCCGAACGGCGTCGAGAGCGCGGTCGATCGCGTCGAGCGCGCCCACGTGCGGCCGGCCGACGAGGCGGGGTTGCTGGCGCGCCTGCGCGCCGATCCGCGCGTCGAGGCGGCCGAGCCGATGTTCGTCGTGCGCGCGAGCTTCATGCCCGACGATCCGCTCTTCAAGGAGCAGTGGCACATGTCGCGCGTCGGCGCGGAGAAGGCGTGGGACTACTCCTGCGGCCTCGGCGCGACGGTCGCCGTCATCGACACCGGCGTCGCCTGCTACGACGACGCCCCCTTCAAGAAGGGGAGCGATCTCGTCGGCACCCGCTGCACCGGCGGCTGGAACTTCGTCGACGACCGCGCCGAGGCCTGGGACGACGAGGGGCACGGCTCGCACGTCGCGGGCACCATCGCGCAGACGACCGACAACGGCGCCGGCGCCTCGGGGCTCGCGCACTGCGCGCGGCTGATGCCGGTGAAGGTGCTCAACGAGTACGGCTGGGGCACCTCGGCCGACGTCGCGCAGGGGATCCGCTGGGCCGCCGATCACGGCGCGCAGGTCATCAACCTGAGCCTCGGCGCGCCCTCGCCGAGCAAGGTGATCGAGAGCGCGGTGGCGCACGCGCTCTCCAAGCACGTCACGGTCGTCGCCGCGGCCGGGAATTCCGGCGGATCGGTCGGCTACCCGGCCGCGTACGACGGCGTGATCGCCGTATCGGCGACCAACCAGCAGGGGGGCCTCGCGTGGTTCTCCAGCCGCGGCGACGCGATCGCGATCGCGGCGCCGGGCGTGGCCGTCACGCAGCAGACCATCTGCAACGGCGGGCGTGACGCGTGCGAGACGTTCACCGCGCTCAACGGCACCAGCATGGCCTCGCCGCACGTGGCGGGGGCCGCGGCGATGCTCGTCGCCGAGGGGGTCACCGAGCCCGCGGCCATCCGCGCGGCGCTGCAGTCCACCGCGGCCCCCAAGGACGATCCGAAGAAGTTCGGCGCCGGGATCCTCGACGCGGGCGCGGCCGCCGCGAAGGTGCACTGGCTCCACGCGGCGCTCCGCTTGGCGTTCGTGGTCGGGCTGTTCGCGCTCGTCGCGCGCCGCATCCGGCGCAAGGGGGGCGAGGCGAGCAAGGGGCTCGGCGTGTGGCTCGGCGCGCTGATCGCCGGCGTCGGGCTGCTCGCGTTCGCGCCGCTGCTCGGGCTCGCGCCGCGCGCGGGGCGGCTGCGCTGGCTGATCGAGATCGCCTCGCGCCCGTTCGGCGAGTGGGACCTCGTCGCGTCCGCGTCGCTGCACCGCTTCCTGCCGCTCGCGAGCGCCATCCCGGTCGTCGCGCTCACCGGGCTGCTCTTCGGCGTGAAGCGCGCGCGCCCGTGGCTCGGCGGCTTCGCGCTCGGCATGGGGGCGTACGTCGCGCAGCTCGCGCTCTCGGGCGAGGTCGCCACGGCCTACCCGGCGATGGCCGCGCGCGTGTTCCTCGCGGCCAACGTGCTCGTGTGCGCGTGGGTCGCGCGCATCGCGCTCGATCGCAAGCCGAGCTGAGGCTCGCCGGCCGCGCTACTTGGCCGCCAAGTCACCCGTGCGGAAGCCCACGCCGAACCCGATCGTCGCCGAGACGCCGGCGAGGAAGTTGCCGTTGCGCGAGATCGCGCTGAACGCGCCGAGCCACTTCGCGCCCGGGATCATCCCCGGAAACGCCTGCAGCTGCACGAGGTAGTCGGGGAGATCGGCGACCTTGATCGAGGCGAGGAGCGAGCCGTTGCGATCGAGGAAGATCGCCGCGGCCGGCACGAAGGTCACCGCGTTCTCCACCAGGTTCGTGGCCGTGCCGTAGAGCTTCGTCGAGGCCGCGCCGCCCGACACGGAGAGGTTGTACTCGCCCACGCGGTACGAGAGCCCGAAGGTCGTCCAGGCGCCGAAGTAGCTGAAGAGGCCGAGCCGCTCGTAGAACGGCAGCGCGTAGCGCGCGGCGTAGTAGTTCCCCTGGTTGCGCAGCTCGAACTTCGGCCAGCTGAGCGCCGGCGGCTGCGACCAGTCCATGATCTTCACGTGCTTGCTGAAGAAGCGGCGCACCGCCGGCGAGCTGAAGAGCAGGATGCCGCCGATGTCGAACACGAGCAGATCGGCGAGACAGTCGGTGTTGCGGCCGGTCACGCCGCCGTTCTCGATCGTCTCGTTGGTGAAGGCCGCGGCCATCAGCGTGAGGGCGGAGAACGCCCACGGCGCGGGGACGTGGTGCGCGTCGAACCACTCGTCGACCATCGCGAACGTCTGCCCGCCGCCGAGCAGGTGCAGCGTGTAGTTCGGCACCCAGCGCGCGGTGTCCTGGCGCCACGAGAAGGGGAAGATCTCCTGCTTGAGGAACTTGTTCCACCCCTCCTGCCCGACGCGCGACGGCGCATGGAGCACGTTGTCGGCGACGTTCTTGGCGTTCGTCTTCCAGTCGAAGTGCCAGGGATCGTTGTGGTCGTCGCCGAGCTGCATCATGTCGAAGCCGCGGTTCACGTAGACCGAGGCCGGGTTGTAGATGGACTCGCTGCCGTAGTCGTAGCCGTGCCAGAAGAAGCGCTCCTTCTCCCGCGCCCCAGTCTCGCCCGCACCGGTGGCCGTGTCGGCGCTCGTTGGCGGGCTCGGGCTCGGGCTCGGGACCGGGATCGGGATCGGGATCGGGATCGGACCCGGCGGCGTCTCGGCCTTCGGCCCCGGCAGCGGCTCGAGCCTCGGCTCCGGCTTCGGCACCGGCGTGGGCGCCGCGTCGTCACCTGCGTCGGCCGCGTGCGCGTCACGGGCGGCCGGCGCGAGCGCGACGAGCGCGGCAAAGCCGGCCAGAGCGGCGAGTCGACGGCGACCGTGGAAGCGAAGCGAGCCCAAGCGCGCGGACTATAGCGCGCAGCTCGTTCCGCGCATGGGCGTCCGCGTCGAAGCGCGCTACGGAGCCCGGATGCTCGTCGACGACATCAAGGCGCGGATCACCAAGGCCATGAAGGAGAAGGACGAGGTCGCCCGCGACGTGCTGCGCGTGGCGTACGGCGAGATCCAGAAGCTCGAGGCGAACGCCGCCAAGGACCTCAAGGACGACGAGGTCGCGGCCGTGCTCCGCAAGCTCGTGAAGTCGAACGAGGAGACGCTCGTGCTCGCGCCCGACGGCGCGCAGGCCCCCGCGCTGAAGCGCGAGATCGAGGTGCTCACCTCGCTCCTGCCCAAGACGCTCTCGGTCGCCGAGATCGCCGCCGCGCTCGCCCCCGTGAAGGAGGCGGTGGTCGCGGCGAAGAGCGACGGCCAGGCCACCGGCGTGGCGATGAAGCACCTGAAGTCGACCGGCGCGACCTGCGACGGCAACGACGTCGCCGCCGCCGTGAAGCTGCTGCGCGCCTGAGCGCCTGAGCGCTCGGCGTCCGAGCGTCCGCCCTCGGCGGACTGCGCGCGACGCCGTTGTACGCCCGCGCCGGCGAGCCCGTACGCTGCCGAGGTGTGCTCGAGGCTCGCGATCATGCTGGCGGTGCTCGGCGCCCTTGGCTGCGCGCGTCGTGAGCGGGCGCCCCTGGAGCTGCGCCCCGATCCGAGCGCGTCGGCGCGGCCGTCGGCCGTCACGCGCGCGCCGAGCCCTCCGGCCCCCAAGCAGCCCGACACCCGCGTGCGCGGCGATCTCGCGGGCGGCTTCTCGCTGCGGCGCGCACGCGTCGTCGCGGGCGAGCCGGTCGTCGCCGATCTCGAGCTTCGCTCCACGCACGGGCCGCTGGTGATCTTCGTGGGGGGCGATCAGCGCAACGCCGCAGGGTTCCCCACGCGCGTCGGCGTGCGCGCGACCGACGCCGCGGGCGCGGTGGTCTGCGACTCGGTCGGCAAGCCGGAGCTCATGAACTTCGGCGGCATCGGCAGCGATCGCGAGCTCGCACAAGGCGAGCCGTACCGCGAGAGCCTCGTGCTGAATCCGGCGTGCGGCGCGCTCGGGGTGCCGGGCGACTACCACGTCACGCTCCACCGTCGCGTGACCGACCTGAAGCTCGTGACCACGCTCCCCGGCAGCAAGGTCCCGACCTCGTGCGACGTCTACCCGGTGAACGAAGGCGCGTTGCCGCCCGGCTATCCGGCCGCGTGCGAGAAGCTGATGGAGGCGCGCCCCTCGGTCACCACCGAGCTGACGCTGCACGTCGAGCCGTTCGACGCGGGCGCGCTGCGCATCGCGAGCGAGGCGCGGCTTCGCGAGGCCCGCGCGACGACCCCGCGCGACGAGATCGGCCGCAATCGGCTCGCGACCTACCTCTGCGACTGGGTCGCGTGCGGCTGCCCGAAGGCCGCGCCGGGCGGCGAGGTGACCGACGCCGACGTGCTGAGCGCGCTGCCGAAGCGGCTGCCCGCGTCGTTCCCCAAGTACTGCACGCCGTGAACACCGCGACAGGAGGCCCGATGGACATCGTGAGGACGAGGCTCGGAATGGTCGCGCTCTCGGCGCTGCTGGGCATCGCCAGCGTCGGATCGGCCGGCTGCGGCAAGAAGGGCGAGGCGACGAGCGAGGAAGAGCCCGCGCCGAAGAAGGCGAAGAAGAAGAAGCCGGTCGAGCCGGTCGACGAGTCCGGCGACGAGCGGCCCGCGCGGGCCGGCAAGGCCGGCAAGTACGCGCGCGGCGACGTGCTGCGGCACCTGCCGAAGACGTGCTCGATGCTCCGCCTCTACGTCGACGTCCGCGGGCTGCAGAAGAACGAGGCCTTCGCGGCGAACGCCGAGACGCTCCAGGACAAGCTCGCCGCGGCGATGAACGACGACGGCGACGACAAGGGTCGGAAGATCATGAAGGCGCTGAAGAAGGCCGGCCTCGACCCGACGAAGGACCTCCGCGAGTTCGCGATGTGCGGCGAAGCGAAGGACGACTACGTCATGGCGATCGGCGGCGAGTTCGGCGGCGCCGATCCGCTCGACGCGCTCTCGAAGGCCTTCGAGGACGGCGGCGACGAGGCACCGAAGTCGCTCGAGACGGACGGCGTGAAGATGCTCGAGCTGAAGGGGAAGAAGGGGAAGGGCTTCCTCGGCAGCGTGGCGCCGGGCGTGCTCGTCTTCTCCACGGACAAGGACGCGCTCGCGGGGCTGAAGGACGCGAGGACGCGCGCCGCCGACTGGAAGGTCGAGGCCGACAGCCTCGGCGTCTTCTACTACCGCGAGGCCGGCAGGATGGCCTTCGACCTCGGGCTCGCCTCGAAGCCGGACGGGGTCGAGGTGACGTTCGTCGGCACGTTCGAGGACGAAACCGGCGAGAAGATGAAAGCGGCGCCGAAGGCGATCGAGGCCGAGTTCGTGAAGATGGCCGGGAAGTTCGGCAAGAAGATGGCGGGCACGCCGTTCGACGCGGTCGCCACCGACGTCGAGGCGACGAAGATCTCGGTCGCGGCCAACGTGGTCACGGTGACGATCGACGTCGCCACCGATCACCTCGCGAAGCTGATCGGGGCCGTGGCCGCGTCGACGCCGAAAGAGCTGAAGCGCGCGCTGAAGTGAGCGCGGCGGGCGCGCGACCCGAACGGGCTCGGGCCGGGGCACGCCTCGCTGCTGGGGTCTCTCGCGTCTCTCGCGGGCATGCCCGCGTCCGTGCGACCATTCCTTCCGGAGCAATGGGCGATGGTTCGACCGAACCGTTCGGCGCGTGACCTCGCGCACGACCTGCAGCGAGTGCAGATCGGATCGCCTCGGGCGCTCGATCTCTTCCTGCCCCGCATCCAGCAGCTCATCGGTGCCGACATCGGGCACGCGTACGGCCTTCGCCTCGAGGACGAGCGGGTCGAGGTCGACTTCGTCGACGTGCTGGACGGCCCCGTTGGAACGGCCGCGCTGTTCCGTGAGATCATGCTCGGACTCGGCGGGCGCATGGGTCTCTACAACCCGGCGTCGCCGGAGGTCTCGCAGCGCAATCGCGCGTGTCGCCTCAGTGACACCGTGACGCCCGAGACGGCGAGAACGCTGGAGCGCGGGAACGCGTATCTGCGGCGCCTCCACCTGGATTTCCCAGCGAACGATCAGCTGCGCGTGCTCGTCTGCGACGGCCCGCAGCTGGTCGCCTGGGTAGGAGGGTACGTGCACGGAAAGTTCTCGGAAGAGGCGGAGCAGCAGCTCGAGCACGTCGTTCCCGCCTTGCGCGATCGGCTGATCCTCGAACGTCGGGTGGCGCTGGCCGATCAGCTCGAGACCGCGCTCGTCGCGGCGCTCGAGTCGATGACCGTGGCCGCGTTCCTGGTGCGCCCTTCGGGGCACGTCGTGCAGGCGAACGAGATCGGGCGCGGCGCGCTGGCCCGCGACCGCGTGAGCGTGCGCGAGGAGATCGAGCGCTCGCTCGCCCAGGCGCCGGACGCGCCCTATCGCTGCGTCTCGCTCGCGTCGCCGGGGCTTCCGCCGCTCTCGCTCCTGGTGCAGCGGCCACGGGTGGCGTCGCTGGAGGCGCGGCTCGCGGAGTGCGCCGAGCGGTTCCACCTCACGCCCCGTCAGGCCGAGATCCTCGGGTTCATCGCCCGCGGACAGGCGAACAAGGAGATCGCCTCCGCGCTGCGCTGCTCCGTCCGGACCGTGGAGGTCCACGTCACCGCCGTGCTGCTCAAGCTCGACGTCGACTCGCGCTCGGCTGCGGCGAGCCGGCTCTGGGGGTACGCCGAGTCGGGCGAGGGGGGCTCGCCCGCGAGCGGGCGGGCGGGCTGATGGCCGCGCGCA
>CAIXWQ010001331.1 GCA_903923175.1 uncultured delta proteobacterium
CGTTCAGCTCGCGAAGCTGAAGCGCCACCCGCGAGGTCCGAAGAAGCCCGTCCCGAAGAGGACGAAGTTCGCGGACAGCGGTCATGTGTCGACGGCGCGTCTGCTCGCAGAATCTCGGAAGAAGTCACCTTGAAAGGGCTGCTCCTGGGCACCAATGGCCGCATCCGGCGGGCGCACGAGTCGATTCGGGCCACGGACATAGCGGTCGCGACGGCCGAGCCGCTGGCGCAGCCGTCCGGCGCGCGCTGATGGCGTTGAAGGAACGACGTCGTGGCGACCAAGAGAGAGTGGGCACTGCTCTCGCCTGCGCTCGAAGGGGCGCGTCGCGGCGTCGCGGCGCGACCACACTGGCGAGATCTTGATGCCAACGAAGCGGCGTCGACCGGCGTGGGCTCGGACACGCGAGTGCTGCGCCCGCCGTTCACCCGTGAAGCCAGCGAGGAGCCGACCTTCCGTGATTCGTCGATCGTGCCTACTGTTGCTCGTCTCGTCGCTCGCGAGCTGCACCACCGGGGGCGCCGACGGAACCGTGATCGTCCACGACGCCGGCGCCGACGGCACGGCGAGCGGCCCCGACACGTTTCCGGGCTGCCAGCTCTGCGTCGTCGACGGCGATTGTCCGACCGGCGGCCGATGCGCGCAGTTCGGCGGCGACATCTACTGCGCGCCCCCCTGCGGGAGCGGTGGCGCCTGCGCAGCGGATCGCGTCTGCCAGACGACGACCTCGGTCTCCGGCGAGCAGCTCGACGTGTGCGTTCCGCGCAACGACGTCTGCGCCGACCCGCCTGGCAGCGACTCGGGCGCGCCCCCCGCCACCGACTCCGGAGCCTCGCCACCTCCGCTCGACGCCACCGCGCCGCCTCCGACCTCCACCTGCGGCACGCTGGTGTCACCGAGCATCGCCGCCGCCTGCAGGTGCGATCCGACGCTGCACGCCTGTCAGGCGAATGGCTGCTACGGCGGCTGGTGGTGCGACACGAGCAGTGCGCGCTGCCAGGCGGCGCCGACCACGTGCGCCAACGTCGCGGACTCGGGCGCGCCGCCGGTCGACACCGGGCCGCCGTCGCCCCCCGTCGACGCGGGGCCCCCCGGCACGGTCGGCTCGAACGGCGGCTCGGTCTCGACGCTCCGGTTCGCCGTCGTCGGCGATACGCGGCCCCCCTCGATCAACGACACCTCGGGCTACCCGAGCGCGATCATCACCAAGATCTACCAGGACCTCGCGGCGGCCTCGCCGACCATCCCCTTCGCCGTCTCGACGGGTGACTACGTCTTCTCGTCGCCGACCGGCAGCACCGCGTCGCCGCAGTTCGACCTGTACGTCGCGGCGCGCGCCAAGTACGCGGGCGTGCTCTTCGCCGCCATGGGCAACCACGAGTGCACCGGCGCCACGACCTCGAATTGCATCGCGGGCTCGTCCGATCTGCCGTCGAACAACTTCGATCTCTTCAAGGCCAAGCTGCTCGCGCCGATCGCCAAGACGTTGCCGTACTACTCGGTGCGCATCGACGCGACCGACGGCTCGTGGACTTCGAAGTTCGTCTTCGTCGCCGGCAACGCCTGGGACTCGGCGCAGGCGACGTGGCTCGCCGCCGCGCTCGCGCAGCCGACGACGTACACGTTCGTCGTGCGCCACGAGCCGGCGGCGGCGACCACCGCGCCCGGCGTGACGCCGTCCGAGAAGCTCATGGCGACGCACCCCCTGACCCTCGCGATCGTGGGCCACACGCACACCTACGGGAAGACCGGCGCGCGGCAGGTCACGATCGGCAACGGCGGCGCGCCGCTCGTCGGCGCGGGGAACTACGGCTACGGCCTCGTGCAACGACGCGCCTCCGACGGCGCGATCGTGGTCGACATGATCGACTACCAATCGGGGGCCACCGACCCGGCGTTCCACTTCGCGCTGAAGGCCGACGGCTCGGCGGCGCCGCCGTGAGGGGCGCGTCTCGGAGTCGCCTTCGAGGCTTCTGCTCCCTTCGCACGCTGGCGCGCGCCTCTCGCGGCGGGCTGCTCGCGCTCGCGCTCGTCGTCGTCGCGTTCGGCTGCAGGCGCACGCGCGTCGTCGCCCGGGGACGCGCGCAGGCGGCCACGTCACGCGCGTCGGGCGCGTCGGGCGCGTCAGGCGCGTCAGGCGCGTCAGGCGCGTCAGGCGCAACGAGCGCGTCGAGCGCCCGCACGGGCGCGTTCCTCGCCGTCCCACGCGCCGCTGCGCCGCCGAGGATCGACGGCGAGCTCGACGAGGTCTCCTGGTCCGACGCGAGCGCGCGCACCGGTCCGTTCGTCGGCGCGGACGGGGTCCAGGTTCGCCCGTACTCCGACGCGCGACTGCTCTGGCACGAGGGCACGCTCGATCTGGCCCTCTATGCCGCCGATCAGGACCTCCGGCCGGCGAGCGACGTGTTCGTGGTCGTCCTCGCCGCCAACGGCAAGCGCGCGACGCTGCGCTTCGGGCCGCGTGGGCTGCTGCCGGTCGCCGAGCTCGAGGGCGCGGAGAGCGGCGCGCTCGCGGCAGGAGCGAAGGTCGGCGTCGACCTGGACGGGACGGTCGACGATGCGAGCGACGACGACGAGGAGTGGGTCGTCGAGGCTTCGCTGCCGCTCGCTCCCCTGGGGCTGCGGGGCGCCGCGGGCGAGGCGCTGACGATCGCGATCGAGCGCTGCGATACGCCGAAGGGGGCCCCCACCGTGTGCGGTCGATCCGGCACTCCCGAACGGCCGCGCTCGCTGCGGCTCCGCTGAAAGGCCGAGCGCACGTCGCTACCGTACGACGGCAATCGTGCGCCGCCGCCGCCGGCCGGGCTCCCCCTGCCGTCCATTGAAGTCGCCGGCGCAACGGACCGTTGCGCGGCGCGCGAATGTGAATTCGCCTTAACTGACGAAGACCCATATGGCGACTTCGGGGGGCGACCCGACACACTCCGCACAGATGTCACGCATCTACCTGTTCGACACCGCACGGCTCGGGGCCTACGGCGCCAAGCCCTATCTCCATCACTCCCACGTCGAGGTCGACGAGCACGGCGTCGCGTTCCTCGTCGTCGAAGGCAAGCGCGTGATCTCGACGCGCTCGCTGCCCGAGCTCCTCCGGCGCCTCTGCGTCGACGAGCAAGCGCTGGAGGTCGCGGCGACCGGCTGAGCGCGGCGCGCGGGCGCGCAGGCGCGCTCGCTCACAGCCCCGCGCACATCGCGGGGTTCGCCTTCACGGCCGCCTGCACCTGCTGCAGCATCGCGTCGCACTCGAGGCGGACCTCGGCGGCCTTGGTCCGCAGCGGGCCGTAGTGCCCGAGTCGCCCGCCGTCCACGCGCAGCATGACCGCGGCATACTCGGCCGCGAACGCCGGACACGACTTCTCCAGGCGCTGGAAATCGAGGCCGTCGACGCCGGTCCCCCAGTCTTGCCAGTTCGCCGCGCTGCACGTCACGCCGATCTCGAACGTCTCGAGGAGGCATCCCGTCGCGCTCGCGCGGTACGCTGCGAAGAGCTTGGGGAGCTCGGTGCTCGCAGAGTGCGAGTCCCAGCTCGTCTGCCACGCGCCCGCTTCGGAGCTGTCGGACGACACGTTGGTCGCCGACAGGTCGCGACCGCAGCAGTGCTCGCCCGAGCTCTCGCGCATGCCGAGCCCGAGGAGCAGCGTGTACGTGTGCCGCAGCGTATCGACGCCGGCCGTGTCGTTGGACAGCCCGAGCGCGGCGAAGTCGCTCGCGTACCACGCGAGCGCGTCGTGCACGTCGTCGCTCGTTCGCGCCCTTCCGACGAGCGTCGCGTCGCTGCGCGCCGGGTTGCACACCGCGCGCGCGAACACGTCGGCCACCCCTTCGACGTAGCCACGCGGCGCCTGGCCGCGATCCTTCCAGGCGTACTTGTAGCAAGCGGAGGCGGCGGCGATCCCCTCGACCGTCGCGCGCGCGGCCGCTGCGTCGGCGCCGTTCGCGTCGGACGTGCTCGCGGCGTCCGGCGGCGACGCTACGGCGCAGGAGGTGTCGAAGTAAGCGCCGTAGGCCCAGCCGGACGCGCCCGCGTGGCTCACCTCGTAGAAGCCGGCCTGCGGCGCGGACGCGAGCACCGTGACCGCGTCGCCGCTCGGGATGACGTGGAGCACCGCGCTGCTCGTCGACGGTCCCGCGCGCAGGTTGACGTCGGTGGTCGCGTGGATGGCGCAGCCCACCGGGAGGCCGCCGTCGTCGAGGTCCGCGGCGTCCGCCAGCGCGTCCGGCGCGACCGGCGCGTCCGGGGCGAGCGTCGCGGCCGTGTCGCCGCGCTCGGGCTTCGGCGCCGCGTCGTCGGC
>CAIXWQ010001332.1 GCA_903923175.1 uncultured delta proteobacterium
CGCACTGCTCCGTGCCCTGCACGAAGCCGTCGCCGCACTTGGCGGTGGTGCAGGTGTTGGTGCAGCCGTCGACGTTGCTCATGTTGCCGTCGTCGCACTGCTCCGTGCCCTGCACGAAGCCGTCGCCGCACTTGGCGTTCTGGCAGGCGTTGGTGCAGCCGTCGGTGTTGCTGGTGTTGCCGTCGTCGCACTGCTCGGTGCCCTGCACGACGCCGTCGCCGCAGCGCGGCCCGGGCCCGGAGCAGTCGGCCTTGCAGTTGCCGTAGGTGCCGTTGGCGGCGCCGCTGTCGCAGACCTCGCCCGGGCCAACCACGCCGTCGCCGCAGAAGCCCGCCGGCACGTACTCGTACGCGCCCATGTCGACGGCGGCCCCGTTGATGCCGTCGCCGTCGATCGGCCGCGCGACACCGAGCAGGTCGGTCGTGGGCGCGCCGCTCGAGGTCGCCGCGTCGATGCACACGCTGGAGCCCTGGAGCTGCAGGTTCGTCGGCGGCGAGACGTAGAGCGGGTTCTGCGAGATCGTCGCGGTCCCCGGGGTCACGTTGTAGTAGTTCGTCGCGTTGCCCCACACGTCCGAGTAGCTGACCGTGACGGTGACCGACCCGCCGCTGACGTCGCGGTAGAGGCCGTAGGTCGTGTGGTTCGTGACGAGCGAGTTCTTGAGCGTCACGTTCGAGGTCGAGCCGGCGTTCGCGTAGGCGTAGATGCCGTAGCTGCCGTTGGCATGGATGGTCGAGTTGGTGATCGACGCGGTGAGCGTGTTGCTCGACGACGGGCCGAGGATGATCCCGTACGAGCCGCTCGCGCGCACCACCGTGTTGACGACGTTGAGCGACGAGGGGCCGGTGTTGTTGTTGAGGTAGATGCCGTAGCTCGCGCTGTTCTGGATGACGGTGTTGGTCACCGTGCCGCCGCCCTTGGCGCTGTAGTTCAGGCCGGTGGAGCAGCTCGTGATGGTGAGCCCGTCGAGCGTGGGCGCGCCGTCGGAGACCGAGACGCCGGTGCTGCAGCTCGTCATCGTCGACGACTTGAGCGTGTTGCTCGCCGCCGTCGCCTGCCACGTCACGCCCACGAGGGCCTTGTCGATGTCGACGTGCACCAGCGACGTGGACGTCGCGGTCGGGCCCAGCACGACGCCGTACCAGCTGTTGGCGCCCGTGCCCGTGGAGGTGAGCTTGATCGGCTGGGCGCTCGTGCCGGTGGCCGCCAGCGTGCCCGCGACGCGCAGCTCGCCGCGCGCCGTGTCGAGGCCGGAGCCCATCAGGTCGGTGGTCGCGAACTGCAGCACGACGCCGGGATCGAGCGTCAGCGTGACGCCGGGGCCGACGGTGAGATCGCCGGGGATCGAGTACGGCGAGCCCGCGACGCCCAGGGTCGTGTTGACCCAGAGCGTGCCGTAGGGCCCGGGCGTCGCGTCGCTCACGTACGGGAGCGCGCCGATGTCCTGCCCGGCGTCGCCCGCGAAGCGGCAGGGGGAGTTCGACGTGAGGCGGAGGTTCGTCGGCGAGGTGACGTAGAGCGGGTTGGCCCCGAACGTCGCGGTGCCGGGCGTCACGTTGTAGTAGTTGGTGGCGTTGCCCCAGACGTCGGAGTTCGCGACCGTCACGGTGACCGACCCGCCGCTGACGTCGCGGTAGAGGCCGTAGGTCGTGTGGTTGCTGACGATCGAGTTACGGATGGTCACCGTCGAGGTCGAGCCGGCGTTCGCGTACGAGTAGACGCCGTAGCTGCCGTTGGAGTGGATGGTCGAGCCGGTGATCGACGCGGTGAGCGTGTTGCTCGACGAGGGGCCCCAGATGATCCCGTACGAGCCGCTCGAGCGCACCACCGAGTTGACGACCGCGAGCGACGCGGCGCCGGTGTTGTTGTTCAGATAGATGCCGTAGCTCGCGCTGTTCTGGATGACGGAGTTGCTGACCGTCCCGCCGCCCTTGGCGCTGTAGTTGATGCCGGTGCTCGTGCTCGTGATGGTGAGCCCGTCGAGCGTGGGCGCGCCGTCGGAGACCGCGACGCCGGTGCTGCAGGTCGTGACGCTCGAGCTCGTGAACGAGAGGACCGTGCCGGGGACCTGACTCGTGAGGCCGATGAGCGCGTTCTGGATGTCGACGTGGGTCAGCGCCGCGGCGACCGCGGTCGGTCCGACCACGATGCCGTACCAGGTGTTCGAGCCCGCGCCGCTCTGCGCGTGGAACGTGATGGGGCTCGCGGCGGTGCCGTTGGCCGTGAGCGTCCCCTTGATGGTCAGCTCGACGCGCGCGGTGTCGAGGCCCGCGGCCTGTCCGTCGGTGCTCGCGAACTGCACGTCGACGCCAGGCTGGATGGTGAGGCTGGCGCCCGAGGGGACGGTCGCGTCGCCTTGCACGATGTAGGGGCTGCCTGCCGGGGTCCACGTCTGGTTGATGACGTTGCCGCCCGAGATGATCGTCGACGCGCGCGCGAGGCGGGCGCCGAACAACAGGACGGCCGTGAACGCGACGAGCGCGACGACCCGCCCGAACAATCTGTGAAAGGCGTGGACCATGACCAGCTCCGCGTGCCGGCGGGAAAGACCGGGCAGCACGCGCGAGGGTAGCGGCACCGATCGCCGCCGACGAGCGCCTCCCGTCACGCAGCTTCTGCGGCCAGTATCGAGACGAAGTCCGCGCGCGGGCCGCGGTCTGCGCCCCTCCACGGCGTGCCCCGGACGGATGAGCCGGCGCCGCCGCGACGCGTTCGCGCCCGGATTCGCGGCCGGGGAAACCGGTGATACCTACGTTCGGTGTCCTCCTCGGCCGACGAGCTCCTGAAGACCACCGAGGTCGCGAAGCTCCTGCGCGTCCACCCGAAGCACGTCTACCGGCTGCTCCACCAAGGGCTCCCCGCCCGGCGGGTCGGCAGCGAGTGGCGCTTCACCCGCGAGGACGTCCTCGCGTGGGCCGCGCAGCGAGCCCCGGCGCGCGACGAGCCGCTGGCGACTTCGAGCGTGTCGAGCGCGTCGGGCGTGTCGAGCGTGTCGAGCGCTTCGGGCGTGCGTCGCGTGGAGGGGGCAGGGGGCGCGGCGCCGCTGCTCGCCGCCAACGGCGACCTCGTCATCGAGCTGCTGCTCGGGCTCGCGCTTCGCGAGAAGAAGCCGCTCGTCGGGTTCGTGCAGGCCGACCGCGGCACGGCGCTCGAGCGGCTCGCCGCGCGCGAGATCCTCGCCGCAGGCTTCCACGGCGAGCGCGCCCCCGCGGAGCTCGCCTCGCAGCGCCTCGCGCGCCTGCACCTCGTCGAGCGCGAGATTGGCCTCGCCTTCGCGCCCGGCGGCCGGCTCGGCGCGCTCGGCACGCTGGAGGGGCTCGCCAAGTGGAGGCTCGCGTCGCGCCCGCCGACCGCCGGCGTCCGCGGGCACCTCGACCGCGCGCTCGGCAAGGCGGGGCTCTCGCTCGAGCGGCTGCGCACCAAGACGACGGAGGTCGGCTCGCATCGCGACGCGGTCTGCGCGGTGGTGCGTGGCGAGGCCGACGTCGCGCTCACGACCACCGCCTGGGCCGCGCGCGTGGGGCTCGACGTCCTGCCGCTCGGCACCGAGGGGTACGAGCTGCTCATGTTCGCCGACACGCTCGGCACGCGCGCCGCGGTCGGGCTCTGCGAGCTCGCGCAGGGGAGTGCGTTCCGGCAGGCGCTCGCCGGGGTCGCCGGGTACGACGCGCGCGACGCGGGCGCCATCCGCTACGTCGACCGCTGAGCGGGTCCGCGGCGCGACGCGGGCGCGGGCGCGGATGGCTAGCCGAGGATCGGCCAGCGCCGCTCGGCCGCGAGGCCGTCGAGCATCCCCTGCATCGCCGCGTGGACCTCGTCGTAGCAGCGCGCGACGACGGCCGGATCGCGCGCGGCGTCGGGCGCGAGGTGGTCGAAGCGGATCGGCGCGCCGAAGCGCGTCACCATCTTGGTCGGCAGCGGAATGTACGGCAGGGTCGCGGGGGCGATCCCCCACGGCAGCGAGAGCGCGATCGGGAAGACCTCGGTGCGCAGCCGCTTCTTCAGGCCGAGCAGGCGCGCGACCCCCTCGCCGCGCGTCAGCACGTAGAAGGCCTCCTGCGCCCCTGCGGTGACGACGGGCACGATCGGCACGCGGTTCTCGAGCACGAGCCGCACGAACCCGGTGCGGTTGCCGAAGACCACGCGGTTGCGCTCCTTCCACGGCCGGAACGAGTCGAGGTCGCTCCCCGGGTAGACCAGCACGAGGGCGTCGCGCTCGAACGCGCGCTTGGCGCTCTCGTGCCCCGCGCGCAGCGCACCGAAGCGACCGGCGTACTTGCGGAAGGTGGGATCGTCGAAGAGGAAGTTGTGGCCGAGGCCGTAGAGCGCGCGGTGCTTGCCGTGGCGCCGCAGCACCTCGCGGAAGAGCACGAACGTCTCCGTCGCCTGCAGGCCGCCGCTGTGGTTGCCGACGAGCAGCGCCGGCCCGGCCGCGGGGAGGTGCTCGCCGCCGTGCGCCTCGGCGCGGAAGTAGTGCCGCAGCGCGGGCTCGACGAACTCCAGCAAGTGCTCGACGAAGTCGGCGTCCCGCTCGCCGGGGTCGCCGCCCGCGTCGCTGCGCCGGCCGAGCGCGAGGCGCGCCAGCTTGTAGCTGAGGACGGCCGGCGACGTGAGGAGCAGGAGATCGCGCGGCTCGATGGGGCCGAGCCCGCGTCGACGTCCGCGCCCGGGGCCGTCGGGCGGCGCGTAGTGCTGGCGGTGGGTCACTTCGATCAGTATCCGCGACGCCTCGCGCGAGGAGCAAGGCGCGAGCGGATCCTCGAGAAGCGCACGGCTCGGCTCGGTTCGCTGCGGGGCGCTCGCGAAACCGATTCGGGTCGCGCGGTGACCCCGGGCGCGGCCGCGTCACGACGGTTCGTCGAGGCGCTCCTTCAGCAGGAAGGCAGCCATCATGTACTCCTCGGCCGTCTTCTTGGGCCCCGGGGCGCCGGTCAGCTGCCGGTAGGCGGCGCGCACGCGTCGCTGCTTGTAGCTCGAATAGAACCCCTGCGGCCCGCTCGCGGGGGCCCACGAGGCCTCGCTGCGGCCGAGGATCCGGCGCGCCTCGTCGCCGCTCACGACGGCGCGATCGTGCTCGACGAGGTGGGCGCGCAGCCGCTCGATCTCCTCGTGCGAGAGGCCGAAGAGGAACTCCTCGAACGCCCGCAGCTGATCGAGGGGGACGTCCTCGGTGAAGTAGTCGAGCACGCGCGCGTCGCGCGAGTCCTGCAGCAGGCGCAGCAGCTCGTGGGTTCCGCGCATCGTGCCGAGGACCGGTCGCAGCCGGTCGCGCGCGCGCCACACCGACTCGAGGAACGGCGCGAAGTCGTCGATCTCGGCCGAGAGACGCTCCTCCCAGATGCGGAAGAGCGCGCGCGCAGCGGCCTGCCGGACCGCGAGCACCCCGCCGGGATCCCCCACGATCGAGATGAAGAGCTCCTCGGCGAGCTTGGAGTAGATCGACTGACCGAGCTCGGCGTCGACCTCGTCACGGGGCGCGCCGACGGCCTCGAGCGCGTAGCCGAGCGCCTTGAAGAAGTTGATCTTCGCGATCAGGAACGCCTGCCCGAGCACCGCCTTGGTCGGGATGTGCAGATCGAAGTCGTAGTCCGGGACGCGGCACAGCACGTCGACCAGCGACTCGCTGGAGAACGCCCCCGACGCGCCCCGCGCCGGCAACGACGCGGAGATCGGCGGGCTCCGCGCGATCACGAGCGCGGTGTTCGCGAGCCGCTCGAGGTTCGCCGCGAGGAGCGCCGCCTCCTCCGGTTGGCTTTCGGCCACGAGCTGCATCGAGGTGTTCACGAGCGCGTGCTCGGCGGCGTCGAAGAACGGGCTGTCGTCGGGCGCGAGGGGCGTCATCGGGGTAGCGGCAGCGTAGCGCGTGGGCCGCGTTTCGCGGCGGGGCAGGGGGCTCCGCGCGCTCGACCGTGTCAGGCCGGGTCCCGACGTCGCAGAGCAGCGGCCCTTCGCCCGCCTGCTACAGTCCGCGCATGGCGGCGACGAGGGCACGACGGCGGCGACGCCCGCTCTTCCTCTTCATCGTCTTCGGCCTCTTGGCGCTCTGCGGGGGGGAGGTCGTGTGGACCGCGCGCTCGCTGGCCCCGCAGGTCGCGTCGAGCGCCCTCGCGCTGGCTCTCGCTTGGCTGATGCCGCTCTTGGCGTTGGTCGCGGTCGTCGGTGTGCTCGTTCATCTCCCGCGGCTGCGGAGCGAGCGGACGATGCCGGAGTGGCTGCTCGCCCTGTTCTTCGCGCCCTGTTACCTCTTCTTGCTCGCCAGCTTCGGGCACGCGTTCTTCGGAGGCCTGATCAGCCTGGCGCTCCACCTCGTCGCGCCGGACCTGCTCACGGTGCGGGTGCAGCTCTTCGGCCTGGCGCTCCCCTTCGCGCTGGCGCTCTACGGCGGCGGCCTCGGTCAACTCTGGACGCGCGTGGAGGGCGGCCTGCTGGAGCTACCCGGACTCGGCCCCGAGCTCGCTGGCCTGCGGGTGGTGCAGCTCTCCGACATCCACGCGGGCGGCATGGTGGGGCCGCGCAGGCTCCGCCGCATCGCCCGGCAAGTAGCCAGGCTCGAGCCGGATCTGGTGGTGGTCACTGGCGACATCGTGAGCGCCAGCCCGCACGAGGCGGAGCTGGTCGCGCCGATCCTCGGGTCGCTCGTGGCCACGCACGGCGTCTGGGCCTGCCTCGGCAACCACGATCACTTCGTCGACGGCGATGCCGTCGAGGCTGCGCTGGAGCGGGCCGGCGTGCACGTGCTGCGCAACCGAGGCGAGATCATCCAGCGCGGGCAGAGCGCCTTCTGGCTGGCCGGGGTCGACGACACCTGGACGCAGCGCAACGACATGGAGGCGGCGCTGGCGGGCAAGCCCGACGGGATGCCGGTGCTGCTGCTGGCGCACGATCCGGATCTCTGGCCGGAGGCGATCCGGCGGCGCGTGCACGTGACGCTCAGCGGCCACACCCACGGCGGGCAGTTCGGGCTGGTCAAGCTGCACCCGGCGCTCTCGCTCGCGCGGCTGATGACCCGCTTCACCGCTGGCCGCTTCGAGCAGGACGGCTCGGTGCTGCACGTCTCGCGGGGCACCGCCAACACGCTTCCGATCCGCCTCGGCGCGCCGACCGAGGTCGGGCTCTTCGAGCTGGTGGACGCGGCGCTGCCAGATCCCGAGCCGGAGCGGGCGTAGTCTGCCTCGCGAGGCGCCGCGGGCCGCGCGCTCGCTCGTTGGCGAGCTTCTGCTGCATGCTTCGGGGATGCACGACACGCCCCAAGCTCCGCTCCCTTCCGGCTACGGCTTCGCGTCCAACGCCCGGGACGTCCTGGGCGGGCGCTGCGGAGATTTACGACATCGATCCGGCCCATTCCACGGTCGGCTTCACGGTGAAGCATCTGGGCATCAGCACGGTGCCGGGCAAGTTCGCCAAGTTCAAGGGAACGGTCACTTTGGACAAGCACGAGTCCACCGCCGCCCGCGTCGAAGCCGTCATCGACGCGGCCAGAGA
>CAIXWQ010001333.1 GCA_903923175.1 uncultured delta proteobacterium
CGGCGGATGCGTACGACGCCGCCGCGAAGGTCGCCGAGCGTGATCGCGACCGCGACGAGGCGCTCTACGCCGCCGCCGACGCGCACTGGCGCGCGGGCGACGTCGCGGGCGCCATCGAGCGCTTCGACAAGCTCGCCGACGCGACGCCCGCCAACGAGCGCTCGGTCCGCGCGCGCTATCGCGCCGCCGAGCTCCGCCTCGCGCGCGGCGACGCCGACGCGGCCTACGCCGGCTTCACGCGCGTCTTCACCGAGGCGCCCGAGCACGGCGTCGCGCGCAAGGCGTTGTTCGCCGTGGTCGGCCACGTCGAGGCGCGCGAGGGCAAGAGCGGGGCGATCGCCTTCGAGCTCGCGCTCTTCCCGAAGTTCGAGGCCAACCGGCTCGGCGAGGAGCTCTGCGTCGACGTCAACCGACGCCGCGAGGAGATCGGCCAGGCCCAGGAGGCGCTCACCGGCTACCTCGCGTGCGCCGATCGCTACCCGTACCCGAGCGGCGCGCTGTTCGACGACGCGCTGATCCGCGCGTCGATCCTGCACGAGAAGCTGGGCGACGCGAAGGCCGCCATCGCCGACTGCGAGCGGATCCTCGCCGTGCGCGAGACGAGCTACGCGAGCGGCTCGTACAACCGGCCGCTGATGGCGACCGCGCAGCTCCGGATCGCGGAGCTCCAGCGCGACCGTCTCGGCGACAAAGCCGCGGCGCGCGCGAGCTTCCACAAGGTCTACGCGAACCACCCGGACTCGATCCTGCGACCGAAGGCGCTCCACGAGGAGGCCGAGCTGGCGCTGGAGGCAGGCGACGCGAACGCCGCCTGCGACCTCGGCAAGAAGCTCCTCGACGAGTTCGCCTGGACGCGCTGGGCGCGAAGGTCAGACGCGCTCTGCCCTGCCCTGAAGGAACGGGCCCAGCAGCTCCGAGACGAGCGCACGAACCGCAAGCGCGCTCGCTAGAGCGACGCCGGCGGGCGCCTCGCGACACGAGAAGCGGCGAGCCGACGCTCAGCGGCGCTTCTTGTCTTCCTCGTCCTCTTCTTCTTCCTCTTCGTCGAGGTCGTCGTCGTCCTCGTCGTCGTCGAGGTCCTCGGAGTCCTCGGACTCCTCTTCGTCCTCCGACGCCGCCTCGTACTTCAGGTCGATCCCGACCTCGCCGAGCTGCGTCTCGAGGAGCTCGAAGAGCTCGTCCACGTCGTCGCCGCTCCACTCCATGAGCACGTCGGTCAGGAATTCGAAGAAGTCGCCGTTGTCGAGGCGACGCTCGATCTCTTCGACCTGATCCTCGGTGAACGCTTCGAGGACGTCCTCGCGGAGCGACTCCGTGTCCCCCTCCTCGATCGCATCCTGTGCGGAGAGGCGGATCTGCCGGACGGCCCGTTTGTCGAGGAAGATCTCCATAGCGTGCGCGCGCCTCGAATCGGATTTGGTTATGGATCCACGCGACGTCGTCGACCGCGTGCTTCGCTCGTTACCCCCCGACGCTCTCGCCGGAGGTGACCACGCAAGGGAGCTTCGGAGGCGAGTACCGGCGTTCGTCACGCCGTCACGCGCCCAAGGCGCTCCCGAGCACGGAGCGGAGCTAGCCTAGCCACCTCCGCGCTGTCAACAAGCTCGCCGCGGGAACCGCGCACACGACGTCGATCTCGACGCGATATCGATGCCGACGGGCGCGCGAGATCGCCCCGGTTGCGCAAGTCCACCGAAGCGATAGCGTCGCATCACCACGATGCCTCCCAAGCGCGCGCGCCGGCCCGCCCCGCAGCGAGCGACGGCGATCCTCGCGGCGGTGACCTGCGCCGGCCTTTCGCTCGGTGCGCGGGCCGGAAGCGCCACGGCAGAGGCGCCCTCCACCACCGCGCGCTCGAGCGGGCCCGCGCCTTCCGCGACGCCCGCCGACGCCGCGCCCGATTCAGCGTCGAGCGCCGCCGCCTCGGCGTCGGCCGTCCCGCGGGTCGATCTCTGGGCCGACACGGGGAACGGCAGTCACAACCCGCGCGCCGGGCTCGACCCGTACCCGTCGGTCGGCCGCTACGTGACCTACTCCATCGGCTTCCCGGTCGAAGCGCTGCTGGACCCGGGGCCCCCGTGCTCGCACGCCGTGGAGCGCTGCATGATCGGCGGCGGCGGCGGGATCGCGCTCGGCGCCGCCTACCGCGACGGCGGGACCTCGCTCGGCGCGGTCTACGAGGTCACCTTCCACGACTCGCACAGCATCTACCAGCGCGGCGTGCTCGAGCAGATCCGCGGCGAGTGGGCGCTGCACTCGCGCACCTCGCTGATCGTCGAAGGCGTGCAGCCGTTCCTGTCGGCGGGCGCGGGTTTCGCGGTCTACGGCGACAACTGGGCAATCGCGACCTACGGACCGACCGGCTCGCTCGGGGCCGGGATCGAGATCGAGCTCGGCGTGAAGCTGACGGCCACCGCCGCGCTGGCCTATCGCCCCATCTATTTCAAGCGATTCTCCGACGCGAGCGGCCAGGAGCGAACGGCAGGCTTCGTGCACTTCCTCGGGCTCAACTTCGGGCTCCAATTGCGCGAGCCCTTGTGACCGTCTGGTTCGACGTGCACACATCTTGACGATCGCATGAGCGCGGGGTGAGATGGGCCACCCTGTGATCTGCGCACACTGCGGGTGCGAGAACCCCGAAGGAATCGCGTACTGCCGCGACTGCGGCATGACGCTGCGGTCTCCCGGCGCGCGGGTGGCGATGCCCACTCCGACGCCCGACATGGCTACGCCACCGCCCGCCCCCGGTCCGCAGATCTCGACGCTTCGAAGCGATCAGGTCGTGGCCGTGCCGCGCGCC
>CAIXWQ010001334.1 GCA_903923175.1 uncultured delta proteobacterium
CGCGTGAAGCGCGAGACGGGCGCGCCCAAGGTCGGCCTGCTCGGCTACTGCATGGGCGGCACGCTCGCGGGCATCGGCGCCGCGCTGAACCCGGAGGACGTCGCCGCGCTCGTCAACCTCGCCGGTCCGTTCGACTTCTCCAAGGGCGGGCTGCTGCGCACGCTCGTCGATCCCGCGCACTTCGACGCCGACGCCATCTCCGACGCGGGGAACGTGACGCCGGGCCAGATGCAGGACGGCTTCGTGGCGCTTCGCCCGACCCAGACGCCCGCCAAGTGGATCGGTTGGCTCGACCGCGCCCACGACCCGAAGGCGCGCGCGTCGTTCGACGCGCTCGAGGAGTGGTCGAGCGACAACATCCCGTTCCCCGCCGCGGCGTACCGCACGTACATCAAGGAGCTCTACCAGGCGAACCTGCTGGTGAAGGGCGAGCACTGGGTCGCCGGCAAGCGCGCCGACCTCGGCCGCATCACGTGCCCCGTGCTCACGATCTGCGCCGACCGCGACACCATCTGCCCGGCCGCGGCGGCCGCCGGCCTCGCCGAGCACTGCGGCAGCACCGACAAGGAGACCATCGTCGTCCCCGGCGGGCACGTCGGCGCGGTCGTAGGCAGCCGCGCGTCGAAGCACCTCTACCCGGCCCTGGCGGCGTGGCTGCAGCAGCGACTCGTCGCGCCGGCACCGGCCGAGCGCTCCGCCACGGCGTGAACCCGACGCGGGGCCGCGCGCCCCGCAGCAGATTTCTTGTGCGACGCAGCGCCCACGCGGGCGCATGGATTCAGGCACGTCAGTCATGAGGCATGCTGCGGCGCAACATTTGCGCCGGCTCGCGGTCATCGGGCCGCGACGAGGGGCGCGTGCCGTCCAACCCGAAGGCAATGGGGTACGACGATGGAACTCAAAGGCGCAGTTGCGGTCGTCACCGGTGGCGCGAGCGGCATCGGTGAAGCGGTCGCCAAGTCGATGGCCCTGAAGGGCATGAAGGTCGTCATCGGCGACATGGATCCGAAGGGGCTCGAGCGCGTCGCCGGCGAGATCGCCGCTGCGGGCGGCGAGGTCGCCTTCGCGAAGTGCAACGTCACGAGCGACGAGGAAGTCGCCAACCTGATGGACCTGGCGATCGAGCGCTTCGGCAGGCTCAACGTCGCCGTCGCCTGCGCGGGGATCATCAAGGACGGCTTGATGCTCAACGTCGACAAGGAGACCGGCAAGGTCAAGAAGGCGATGACCACCGAGCAGTTCCGGGCGGTCATCGACGTGAACCTGGTCGGCGCGTTCATCACGCTGCGCGAGGCCGGGATGCGGATGGTGAACAACGGCTGGGACGGCCTGCTCGTGCCGATCTCGTCGGTGAACAAGACCGGCCAGACCGGGCAGATGAACTACTCGTCGGCGAAGGCGGCCCTCGCGCTCTGGCCGAAGATCCTGGTCGGCGAGTTCCAGATGCGCGGCGTGAAGAACGTGCGCTGCGTCGCCATCGCCCCGGGCTACGTCGGCACGCCGATGGTCAAGGGGATGAACCAGGAGGCGCTCGCGGGGCTGCTCAAGGGCGTGCACCTCGGCCGCCTCATCGAGCCGAGCGAGATCGCCGACTCGATCCTCTTCGCCGTGCAGAACGACTCGATGAACGCGACCTGCATCGAAATCACCGGCGGCCTCATCGCCAACGGTCTCGCCAAGTAAGGCGCAGGAGAGATCCCATGAGCAAGGTCAGCATCATCGGCGCCTACAACACGAAGTTCGGGGCGCACGTCGACGTGAAGGACATGATCTCCTTCAAGAAGAAGACGGACACGCTCTCGTTCTACGACATGATCATCGAGGCCGGCCGCGGCGCGATCGCCGACTCGGGCCTCTCGGCGAAGGACATCGACGGCGTCTGGATCGCGAGCTGTTCGCCCTCGCGCTTCGTCAACCAGGAGCACGTCGCGCCGCTCGGCGTGGAGATCGATCCGGCGCTCCGCTTCAAGCCGATGACCCGCACCGAGGCCGCATGCGCCTCGTCTTCGGTCGCGATCTACGACGGCATGTACGCCATCGAGTCGGGGCGCTTCAAGAACGTGCTCGTCATCGGCGTCGAGAAGATGAACCTCCTCGACACGCCGGCGATGACGCAGGCCCTGGCGACGTGTTCCTACTGGCCGGAGGAGGGCGGCAAGGGGATGACGTTCCCGGGCCTCTTCGCCGAGCTCGCGAAGGCCTACCTCGCGCAGTACAAGTACTCCGAGAGCGAGTTCCGCGCGCAGCTCGCGCACGTCGCGGCCCTCTGCTACCGCAACGCCTCGAAGAACCCGCTCGCGCACGTGCAGAACGGCCCGCAGACGGCCGAGGCGATCCTCGCGCTGCCCGACAGCGGGCGCGGCTCGAACATGATGATCGCGGCGCCGCTGCGCCTGCACGACTGCTCGCTCGTCACCGACGGCGCGGCCGCGGTCGTCCTCTCGACGACCGAGTTCGCGAAGGCGTCGCGCAAGAAGGTCGTCGAGATCGCCGGCATCGGCCACTCGGCCGAGCACCTGCCGCTCTCCAAGCGCCCGAACAAGCACGTGCTCGAGGCCGGCAAGAACGCGGTCGGCAAGGCCTTCGCCGAGGCGAAGATCGGCGCGGGCGACATCGACATCGCCGAGGTGCACGACTGCTTCACCATCAACCAGCTGCTCTGCACCGAGGCGCTCGGCCTCTCGCAGGACGGCCGCGCGGGGCTCGACTACGTCGCGGGGCGCTTCGGCGCCGACGACGACAAGGTCTGCGTGAACCTCTCGGGCGGCCTCAAGGCCAAGGGGCACCCGGTCGGCGCGACCGGCGCGTCGATGCACGCGCTCGTCTACAAGCAGCTGATGGGCGAGCCGATCGGCCAGGCGCCCACGAAGAAGACGCCCGAGATCGGCGTGACGTTCAACGTCGGCGGCTCGGCGGTCACCAACTGCGTGAGCGTGCTGCGTCGCGTGAAGTGAGCGTGAAGTAGTCGAGAAGTGGCGCTCAGGCGCCGTGGTCCTTCGCCGTGTCGACCTGCGTGGGCGGGTCGTCGTCGGCGGGGGCGGACGCCTGCGCGCGGCGCGCCTCGTCGATCGAAGCGACGAGCAGGTGGCCGACGAGCGCAGGGCCGAGCTCGCGCCGCTGCGCGCCCGCGGACACGATCAGCGCGGCGAGCGTCACGCCGTCGATGAACTCCATCGCGAGGAAGAACGAGTCGCCGACGCGCCCGAAGTCGAGCACCTGGACGATCGACGGGTGCGCGAGGCGCGCAGACAGCTCGGCCTCGGCGCGGAAGGCGTCGACGAAGCTCGGGGTGGCGGCGAGGTGCGGATGGATGCGCTTGATGGCGACCCGCCGCTCGAAGCCCCCTTCGGGGCAGTAGAGCGCCTCGAAGACGAGCCCCATCCCGCCGGACGCGATCCGCCGGATGAGCCGGTACTTCCCGGAGAGATCCTGCGCGCGCGTATCGTACGGGCGCCTCCGGGCGGCCGCGGACGAATGCGGCGCGACGTCGGGCGTCGGGCGCTACTCGCCGTTCGGAGATTTCCGGTCGGCTCTTCCGGGCTTCTTCGCGACCACGCGCGCGTAGATCTCCCGCCGCGGCTTGCCCGACCACGCGGCGACCACGTCGGCCGCGTCGCGCGCGGAGCGGCCGCCGGCGAGCTCGGCCTCGATGCGCGCGTCGATCGCGGCCTCGTCGATGGCCTCCACGCGCGCGGCGGCCTCGCCGAGCACCAGCGTCACCTCGCCGAGCAGCTCCTCGGGGACGGTGGCCGCGAGCTCGGCGAGCGTGCCTCGCAGGTGCTCCTCGTGCAGCTTGGTGAGCTCGCGCGCGACGACGCCCGCACGGTCGGGCTGGCGCGCGGCGAGCTCCTCGAGCGTCTTCTTGGTGCGGTTTCCCGCCTCGAAGAGCACCACCGCCTCGGGCGTGTCGACGACGCGCGCGATCGCGTCGGCGCGCTCGCCTCCCGCGCGCGGCAGGAAGCCGAGGAAGCGGAAGGCGTTGGTGGCGAGCCCGGAGGCCGCGAGGGCGCACAGCACGGCGCTGGCGCCCGGCAGGGCGATCACCCCGCCGCCCCGCGCGATCACCGCGCGCACGAGCTCGGCGCCGGGATCGCTGACCACCGGCGTGCCCGCGTCGGACACGAGCGCGTAGGTCGCCCCTTCGGCGATCTCGCGGGCGAAGTGCGCGACCGAGCCCTCGCTCGCGTGGGCGTCGAGGCGGTGGAGGTGCTTCGAGAGGCCGAGGTGCGAGAGCAGCCCGCGCGTGCGGCGCGTGTCCTCGGCGAGCACGGCGTCGCAGCCACGCAGCACCTTCACCGCGCGAAACGTCAGGTCGTCGAGGTTGCCGATCGGCGTCGCGACCACGAAGAGCGTCGCGCGCGGGAGCGGATCGTCGTTCGACATGGGGACCTCGAGCTCGGAGCACGCGACGCGTCTCGCAGGACGCGCCATTCATTCGGCGGGGGTGCGCAGGTCGGCGGCGAAAGTCGGCGCCCCAGCGCGGACGTGCGGGCTGCGCGCTCGCGCCCCCGACGCGACCTCGGGCCAGAGCGAGGGCGCGCGGCCCTACTGCTGGCTGGCCTCGTCGAGCTCCTTCTTCAGGTGCGTGCGCAGCCGGCCGACCAGCCGAGCCTCGAGCTGCCGCACGCGCTCGCGCGAGACGCCGAAGCGATCGCCGAGCTCCTGCAGCGTGAGCGGCTCGTCCTGCGCGGCGAGGCGCAGATCGAAGATCTCCAGATCCTTGCCCTTCAACGTCTGCCGGAAGGTGTCGAGCTTGCCGCGCAGCGTGTTCTGCAGCTCGGCCTCGGCGAGCTGGACGTCGGCGAGGTCGCCGCCGGCCGCCATGAGATCGACCCGCGCGGTGGACTTGCCGTCGGAGTCGCCGACCGGGGCGTCGAGCGAGGTCTCGGAGGAGCCGAGGCGGACGTCCATGTCCTGGACCTCCTTCTCCTCGACGTTGAGCCGCTCGGCGATCAGCTTCGCGGTGGGGTCGATCCCCATGGCGAGCAGCTTCTGCTTCTCCTTGTTCAGGTTGAAGAAGAGCTTTCGCTGGGCCTGCGTGGTGCCGAGCTTCACCATGCGCCAGTTGTTGAGGATGTAGCGGAGGATGTACGCGCGAATCCACCAGGCCGCGTAGGACGACAGCTTCACGCCGCGGGTGGGGTCGTACTTCTTCACGGCCTGCATGAGGCCGACGTTCCCCTCCTGCACGAGGTCCATGATGTTCTTGTAAGCGCGGCGATACTCGTAGGCGATCTTCACCACGAGGCGCAGGTTCGCCGTGACGAGCGTGTGCGCGGAGCGGACGTCGCCCTGGCGCCAGTAGCGCATCGCGAGGTCGTGCTCCTGCTCCGGCGTGAGGAGCGGGTGGCGCTGGACCTCGCGCAGGTAGGCCTGCATCGGGTCGAAGCGCGAGAGCGCGTGCTCCTTCGAGTCGTCGTCCCCCGACGCCCCCGAGACGACACTCGCGCGGCGGGGACGCTCGTCGTCGTCGCCGTCGACGTCGCCGCCGATCTCGTCCTCCGGCTCGTCGAGGGCCGCGGCCTCGCGCTCGTCGACGACCTCGGCGACGACCTCGGTCGGCTCCTCGTCGCGACCGTCGGCGCGCGCGCCGTCGTCTTCCTCGTCGCGCGGCTCTGCCGTGGCGTCGCTCGAGGAAGAGGCTGCGGCGGACTTGGTGCGTGTGCCGGTGCGGCTCTCCCGCTTCGCCGCCGGGGCCTTGGTGGCTCGGCGGGGCTTCTCGGCGGTTGCTTCCGCGTCGGGCGCGCTGTCGGGGCGCGGGTGCTTGGTGGGCATCTGGCGAAAGGGTGCGACCGAGCCGAGGGGCGCGAGGGGCCGGAGGAGCCGCAGGTCCCGCAGAGTGTGTCTCCCCCACTCGGCGGTCAAGGTGAGGGGGGTGCGATGGCGCCAGATCTGCCGCGCGGGGTCACGGCCCGTGGCGCGCCGCGGCGGCGTCGAGCGGTCGCGATGCACGTCACGGCGGGGAGGTTCCAGGTCTCCACCGGCGCGCCGCCCACCCCCACGCGACGGCGGCCCCGCTCACCCCGGCGGCGATCGCGAGGTCGAGCCTGGTGGCTTGGGCCAGCAGCGCCGCGACCACGACCATCGCGGGCGGCGCCGGCCACGCGTCGCGCGGCCCGAGCCCCTCGGCGCGCCGGAGGGCCAGGACGACGAGCGCCGCGGCGGTGACGCCGTACTGCGCGAGCACGGCGATGCTCGACAGCCCGGCGAGCGCCGCGACCGGCCCGATCGCGACCATCAGCGCGACGGCGCCGGCGGACACGAGCACCGGCCTCGCCGCGCGCGCGACGTCGTCGCCCGCGATCGGCGCCTCGCGCTCGGTGATCGCGGACAGGTAGCGCGGCGTCATGGCGTGCATGCCGACGGTGATCCCGCCGAGCGACGCGGCGACGCCGGCGCCGATGGCCCACGCGAGCCGCCTGCCCCCCACGATCGCCGCGGCCGCGGGGATCGGCGCGCCGAGGTCGCGCAGCAGCGGCAGCGCGCGCGCGCACGCGAGGTGGATCAGGGCGTAGAGCCCCCCCGCGACGATCAGCGACGCGACCGTCGCGCGCGGGACGGTGCGCGCGGCGTCGCGCACGCGCCCGGCGGGGAGCGAGACGATCTCGAACCCCTGCAGCGCGAACAGGATCGCGAGCAGCGCCGGGCCGAGCGGCGCCACGGCGGGGAGCGGCGGCGCGCTCGCCGCCGCGGGGAGCGAGACGAACGGCGCCAGCGCGACCAGCGCCACCAGCGGCGCGAGCTTGAGCGCGGTGAGCGCCGTCCACGCGAGCGCCGAGAGCCGCAGCCCTCGCAGGTTCACCA